>JAQSDW010000124.1:23667-33623 GCA_029946105.1 Reyranella sp.
CGGCTGGAGCCGCGCGCCCCCGGCTCAGAGGGACGGCTTAACTTCCTCGACATCGAAGCATTCGATCACGTCGCCGACCTTGATGTCGTCGTAGTTCTCGAACGCCATACCGCACTCGAAGCCGTGCTGGACTTCGCGCACTTCGTCCTTGAAGCGGCGCAGCGTCTTCAGCGTGCCCTCGTGGACCACCACGTTGTCGCGCAGCAGGCGGACCTTGGCACCGCGCTTGACCATGCCGTCGGTGACCATGCAGCCGGCGACGTTGCCGGACTTGGTGACCTTGAACACTTCGCGAATCTGCGCGTTGCCGATGAGGGTTTCCTTGAAGGTCGGGTCGAGCAGGCCGAGCATCAGGGCCTGCATGTCCTCGGTGACCTTGTAGATGATGCTGTAGTAGCGGATGTCGATCTTGTCGCGCTTGGCGATCTCGCGCGCCTGCGGATTGGCGCGCACGTTGAAGCCGATGAGCAATGCGCCCGACGCCTTCGCCAGCGTGATGTCGGCCTCGCTGATGCCGCCGACGCCGCTGTAGACCACCTTGGCCTCGACCTTCTCGGTCGACAGCCGCGAGATCGCCCCCGCCAACGCCTCAGCCGAGCCCTGCACGTCGGCCTTGATCAGGACCGGCAGCTCCTTGGCCGTGCCTTCGCGGATGCCCTTCATCATTTCTTCCAGCGTGCCGCGGCCGCCCGCGACCTTGGCAAGCTGGGCCTGACGATCGCGACGCACGCGGAAGTCGGCGATCTCGCGCGCGCGAGCCTCGCTTTCGACGACATGGAACTCGTCGCCCGCCTGCGGCGTGCCGTCGAGACCCAGGATCTCGACCGGAACCGCCGGCGCCGCGCTCTGGACGGCGACACCGTGATCGTCGATCAGGCGGCGCACGCGACCCCACACCGCGCCGGCGACGAGAACGTCACCGACCTTGAGCGTGCCGCGCTGGACCAGCACCGTCGCCACCGAGCCGCGGCCCGGATCGAGCTGGGCTTCGACCACGACGCCGTCGGCCATCCGGTTGGGATTGGCCTTGAGTTCGAGCAGCTCGGCCTGGAGGAGGATCGCCTCCTCAAGCTTGTCGAGGTTCGTCTTCTTGGTCGCCGAGACCTCGATCGCCTGGATGTCGCCGCCCAGCGCCTCGACCTGGATCTCCTCGCGCAGCAGTTCGTTCTGAACGCGGCTCGCATCCGCGCCCGGCTTGTCCATCTTGTTGATGGCCACGATGATCGGCACGCCCGCCGCCTTGGCGTGAGCGATCGCTTCCTTGGTCTGCGGCATGACGCCGTCGTCGGCGGCCACCACCAGCACGACGATGTCCGTCACCTTGGCGCCGCGGGCGCGCATGGCGGTGAACGCCTCGTGGCCCGGCGTGTCGAGGAAGGTGATCTTCTGGCCCGAGGCCAGGGTCACCTGGTAGGCGCCGATATGCTGGGTGATGCCGCCGGCCTCGTGCGCCGCCACGTCGGTGGCGCGCAGAGCGTCGAGCAGCGAGGTCTTGCCGTGATCGACGTGGCCCATGATCGTGACCACCGGCGGACGCGACTCCAGCGTCTCGTCGAGGTCGACGGTCTCGGCGAGCCCGGTCTCGACGTCGCCTTCGGCGACGCGCTTGAACTTGTGGCCCATCTCCGTCACCACCAGCTCGGCGGTGTCGGCGTCGATCGCCTGGTTGATCGTGGCCATCACGCCCATGCGCATCAGCGTCTTGATGACGTCGGCGCCGCGCTCGGTCATGCGCGCGGCGAGATCCTGCACCGTGATGGTCTCGGGAATCGTGACCTCGCGATAGACCTTCTGCTGGCCGTCGTCGGCATTCTGCTGGCGGCGTTCGCGCTCCAGCCGGCGACGCATCTGCGCCGCCGAACGGCTGCGGAAGTCGTTCTCGCCCTCGACCGCGCGATTGACGTCGATCTTGTCGGAACGGCGCTTCGGCACCTCGCGGCGCGCACCCGGCGGCTGCGGCAGGCGCTTGTTGAGGACCGGCCGCATCGGCGGACGGCGCAGCAGAGTGGACTCGGTGGTGCCCGGTGCGCCGGCAGGCCGGCGGATGAGGGGAGCGGCCGGCGGCGTCGCGGTCTGCGCGCCCGACTCGATCTCCTGCGCCTGGCGGGCGATCGTTGCCTGCGGCGAGGCGATGGCCGCCTGGTCGAGACGCTTCTGCACCAGGGCGTCGGCCTTGCGCTTGATCTCGTCCTCGGTCTTCTTGCGCGCGTCTTCCTCGGCCAGACGCTTGCGGTGTTCCTCGTCGGACTTCTTGCGCGCTTCGTCCTCGATGGCACGGCGGGCAGCATCCACGGCCGCGCGCTGGCGCGCCGTCTCGGCGTCGCGATTGGCGTCGACCAGGGCGCGGGTCCGCGCTTCCTTTTCTTCCTCGGTGAGGGTGCGCAGCACGATGCCGCGACCGCCTTGGCCGCCCGTCGGGCGAGGAGGCAAGACACGAGTCGCCGGCGCCGCCGCCTGTGCCCCGCCGCCCAGCTTCAGGGTGCGGGCCGTCGGCGCCGGAGAGGGCGCTTCAGGGGCGGGCGCGGGCGGAGGTGCCGCGGCAACCGGGGCAGCGGTCGCTGGACCGCCGGGCCGCTTGACCGCCTTCTTGACCTCGACCGTTACCGCGCGCGTGCGTCCATGCGAAAACTTCTGGCGCACCTGGGTCGCGTCGGCCTTGGCCGCCGCGCCGGCGCGTGTCGCCGTCGAAAGGGTCAGAGGCTTGGTCGGTTTGGTCTGTTCGTTCTGGTCCGTCATGTCGGGTGTTGTCCTTGGTCCGCTCCGGCCCGTCAACCGGCGCTATTCAGTCGAAAACCGCGCCACCGCGCCGCGCCGACCGCTATTCGTTGAATGAACTCGCCACCCGCGTCGTCACGGGCAACCGCTACATAGACTGCCTGCTCGCGGCCGAAGAGGCCGCCGAGCATCGTTGAATCGCCCAATCGCACGATCGGCAGGCCGGTGGCGGTGAGCTTGCCCAGCCCGTCGCCGTCGGCCTCGTCGGCCACCACCAGCAGCCCTACCCGGCGCTGGCCGATCATCTGCTCGACCTTCACGAAGCCTGCGACGGCCCGGCCGGCGCGGCGCGCGCGGCCGAGGTCGGCCAGCGGACGCTCCAGCAAAAGCCGCTCGACCCGCTCGGACAGGTCGGCCGGTGCCCGCACGGCGGCCCGCGCGGCCTTGGCGAAGAGCTTCTTCTCGATGGCCCGCTCCAGCGCCGCCCGCTCCGCCCGGACCCACAGGCCGCGACCCGGCAGCCGCCGCGCCAGATCGGGCACGACCTCGCCTTCCGGGCCGACGACAAAGCGGATCATCCGCTCCGGCGTGTCTTCCGTGCCGGTCGCGATGCAGGTGCGCATCGGTCCCGGCGCGGCAGGCACCGTGAGGTCTGGTTGTGTCATGGCGATGGCAGAGACCAAGGGCGATGCTCTCCCTTAGGCCTTGGCCGCTTCCGCAGCCGGGGCGGCCTCGTCGGCGAACCAGTGTTCGCGCGCCTTCATGATGATGGCGTTGGCGGTGTCGTTATCCATGGCGGTTTCGCCCACGATCTCACGCAGCTCGTCGGAAGCGAGGTCGGCGAGATCGTCGAGCGACTTCACGCCCTTGTCGCCCAGCGCCACGATCATCGCCAGGGTCAGTCCCTCGGCGTTCTGCACTTCCTCGCTCACGCCCAGGTCGGCGAGGCGCGAGGCGAGCTCGGCGTCACGCTTTTCGATGTACTCGCGGGCGCGGCGCTGCAGCTCGGTGGCGATCTCCTCGTCGAAGCCCTCGACGGTGGCGAGATCCTCGACCGCGGTCTCGGACACGTCCTCGACCGAGCCGTAGCCCTCGGCGACGAGCAGATGGGCGATCACGTCGTCGACGTCGAGCGCCAGCTTGAACAGCTCGGTGCGCTCGCGGGTTTCCTTCTGGCGGCGCTCGCTCTCCTCGGTCTCCGTCATGATGTCGATTTCCCAGCCGGTGAGCTGGGAGGCGAGCTTGACGTTCTGGCCGCGGCGGCCGATCGCGAGGCTGAGCTGGTCATCGGGAACGACGACCTCGGTCTTGTTCTTCTCCTCGTCCATCAGCACCTTGCTGACTTCGGCCGGCGCCAGTGCGTTGACGATGAAGTTGGCGGTGTCCTGCGACCACGGGATGATGTCGACCTTCTCGCCCTGCAGCTCCTGCACCACGGCCTGGACGCGGCTGCCGCGCATGCCGACGCAGGCGCCGATCGGATCGATCGAACTGTCGTGGCTCAGCACGGCGATCTTGGCGCGGCTGCCGGGATCGCGGGCGACGGCCTTGATCTCGATGATGTTGTCGTAGATTTCCGGCACTTCCTGCATGAACAGCTTGGCCATGAACTGCGGATGGCTGCGCGACAGGAAGATCTGCGGGCCGCGCGGCTCCTCGCGGACGTCGAAGATATAGGCGCGGACGCGGTCGTTTACGCGCAAGGACTCGCGCGGAATCGTCTCGTCGCGGCGGATCACGCCTTCGGCGCGCTGCAGGTCGATGGTGATGTTGCCGTAGTCGACGCGCTTGACCACGCCCGACACGATCTCGCCGATGCGATCCTTGAATTCCTCGTACTGCCGCTTGCGCTCGCTCTCGCGCATGCGCTGCGTGATTACCTGCTTGGCGGTCTGCGCGGCGACGCGGCCGAAGTCGATCGGCGGCAGTTCGTCGGTCAGGAAGTCGCCGACCTGGGCCTCAGGATTGCGGCGCTGCGCTTCGACCAGCGGCACCTGCGTGTTCTCGTTCTCGATCGGGTCGGCCACCTGCATGTAGCGCAGCAGCTTGATCTCGCCGGTCTTGCGGTCGATCTCGGCGCGGATGTCGTGCTCGAGCCCGTACTTGGCGCGGCCGGACTTCTGGATGGCCTGCTCCATCGCCTCGAGCACTTCCTCGCGCTCGATACCCTTCTCGCGGGCGACCATGTCGGCCACCTGCAGCATCTCCAGGCGCGGGATATCGGCAGTCGTTGCCATGTCTCTGTTCCTCTTTGTCTGTCGCGTTCGTTCGTCGTGCGTGCGTTCGTCGTTCAGTGAGCCTGCTCAGCGCCCTGTTGCGCGCGCTGGTGTTCCTCGATCAATGCGTCGGTCATCTCGAGCTTGGCCCGGGTGACGGCCGACAGCGGCACGCCGGTCTCCTGGCCGTCCTCGAGGCGAAGCCTCACGATGTCGCCTTCCAGCCCCAGCAGGGTGCCCTTGAAACGGCGGCGACCGTCGACCGGCTCGGCGGTCTCGAGACGGGCCATGTGGCCCGCCCAACGTGAATAATCCTTGGGCCGGGTGAGCGGCCGGTCGATGCCGGGCGAACTCACTTCCAGCGTATAGGCGCTGGAGATCGGATCCTCGACGTCGAGCACTGCAGATAGTGCGCGAGACACCACGGCGCAATCCTCGACGTCCATCGGCCGGCCGTCGGCCGGTTCGACCATGATCTGCAGGGTGCCGCCACGGCTCATGTGGACGCGAACCAGCTCGTAGCCCATGCCGACGATGGTCGGGGCAACGACGTCTTCGATTCGGCGCAGCAGATCGGTCACGCGGGCGATGCTTCTCGACGTTTGGGGCCGCGGGCTTTCGGCAAATGAAAAGAGCGGGTTTGTGGCCCACTCTTTTTCTTTGGTTCGTCCCGCGAACCCGATGAGGATGGCGCGGATATAGGCGCAGTATCGCCAACTGGCAAGCTTTTCCCGCGTCGGGACCCGGTCCTTTGACGGCCGAATACCGCCAGCGCGGCCCCGCCACCTGTGAAAAGATCGGTGTGAAAAGATTGGCCGGCTGGAGCGTTGAATTTGGGGTCGGAAAAGGAAATGTCGCGCGGGCTCTACCACGGCTGGTGGGTGGTCTTCTGCAGTTTCGTCATCGCCCTCTATGGGTGGGGCCTTGGCTTCTATGGCCTCAGCCTCTATCTGGTCGCCCTGACCAGCAGCCAGGGCTGGTCGCCGGCCACCGTCTCCGCCGGCATCACCTTCTATTATATCGTCGGCGCATTCCTGGTGATGCAGGTGGGCGACGCGATCCAGAAAAGAGGCGCTCGGGTCATCGTTCTGGCCGGCGTCGGCCTGATGGGCCTGGGTGTGCTGGGCCTCACGATCGTCGACCGGCCTTGGCAGCTCTACCTCGCCTTCCTGGTGATGATCCCGGGCTGGGCCGCCATGGGCGGCGCTTCGATCAACACCATCATCGCCCAGTGGTTCAACCGCCGCCGCGGCCTGGCCGCCAGCCTGGCGCTGAACGGGGCCACCTGCGGCGGGCTGCTGTTCGCGCCGGCCTTCGCCTGGGCGATCGACACGCTGGGCTTCGGCCAAGCCTGCATCGCCGCCGTCGCCGTGGTGCTGGCCACCCTGTGGCCGCTGGCCGCCTTCGCGCTCCGCCCGCGCCGGCCCGACGAACACGACGCGGGCGACGAGCCCCACGCGATAGTCGAGCCCGCGGGCACGGCGATGAGCCGCGCCCAGCTCCTGCGCCAGCCACGCTATCTCACGATGGTCGGCGCCTTTTCGCTGGGCCTGCTGGCGCAGATCAGTTTCATCGCCCACCAGGCGGCGTTCCTCGTGCCCACGCTCGGCCTCAAGGAAGCGGGCTGGGTCGTCAGCGTCACCGCTTTGTCGGCCCTGGTCGGACGCTTCTCGGTCGGCCTGGTGATCGATCGCATCGACCGCCGCGGCGCCACCTCGGCGAACCTCGCCGTGCAGATCGCCGGCATGATCGTGCTGCTCCAGACCACGTCGGTATCCGGCCTTTACCTCGGCTGCATCCTGTTCGGGTTCGGCGTCGGCAATCTGATCACGCTCCCCGGCCTGATCGTGCAGCAGGAATTCCCGCGCCGCGATTTCGCCCGCGCCGTCAGCCTGAACGTCGCCATCACCCAGCTTGTCGCCGCTACAGGGCCGTCGATCCTGGGCATCCTGCACGAGCTGTCGGGCGACTACCGCGCGTCGCTGATCGCCTGCCTGGTGCTGCAGGCCATCGCGGCCGTGCTGGTGCTGATCCGGCCGGGCCGCCGGCCTATCGACGTCTGAAACGCAGGAAAACCGGCTTATGGCCGGCCAGCATCTTCTGTTCGTAGCGCGTCGACGGCCAATCCGCGGGGCGGGAATCGGCAGGCCTGAAGCGCCAGTCGGCCGGGCGCTCGGCCAGCCACTCGAAGGCCGGATGGGTGCAGGCCTGCTCGACCATCCACGGCAGGTAACTCGGATCGTCGGTCGCGAGCCGCAATTCCGCCCCCGGGATCATCAGGCGCGCCAGCACGTCGAGATTGGCCCGCTGCACGAAGCGGCGCTTGTGATGGCGCGTCTTGGGCCACGGGTCGGGAAACAGCACGAAGGCGCGCGACAGCGAAGCGTCGGGCAGCGCCTTCATCACCAGCATCGCGTCGTCGGTGAACAGGCGAACGTTCTCCACGCCCTCGCGCACGACATGGGCGAGGCACTTGGCGACACCGTTGATATAGGGCTCGCAGCCGATCAGGCCGACCTTCGGATGTTCCTTCGCCTGCCAGACGAGATGCTCGCCCGCGCCGAAGCCGACCTCGAGCCACACGCCATCGGCCGGCAGCGCGCCGCCGAAGAGGCCCGGCAGATCGATCTTTTCCGGCTCCGGCGGCACGACGACCGTGAGGCGCGGCAACAGCGTCGCGAGCAGCGATTGCTGCCCGTCGCGCAGTTTCTTGCCGCGGCGCCGACCGTAGAGGGTGCGCTCGCGGACGTCGCTCACATGATCACGTCGATGAGGTACGGACCCTTTTGCGACATGGCGTAGGTGAGCTGCTTGGTGAGCTCCTCGAGATTGGTCGCCTTGCCGGCGGCCACGCCCATGCCCTTGGCGAGATCGGTGAACTGCAGCGTCGGCCGGTCGAGCGTCAGCATGTCGATGGCGCGCGGGCCGGGGTTGGCCGCACCGACATCGGCGAGCTGGCTGTAGAGGATGTTGTAGGAGCGGTTCGAGAAGATCATCACGCAGACGTCGAGATTCTCGCGCGCCATCGTCCACAGCGACTGGATCGTGTACATCGCCGAGCCGTCGCCGATCATGCAGATGACCTTGCGGTCGGGACACGCGACAGCAGCTCCCACTGCAACAGGCCCGCCGAAGCCGATCGAACCGCCCATGTTGTTCAGCCAGTCGTGCGGCGGCGCGCCGGCGCTGAACGGAAAGAAGCCGCGGCCCGTGGTGACCGATTCATCGACCACGATGGCGCCTTCCGGCATCGTGGCGCCCAGCGCCTGGCCCAGGCCATCGAGCGTGAACTTGCCGGTCGGACGATCGGGACGATGCGGCTGCGCGACGCCCGTCACCCTTTCATTGAGCGCGCCCAGTTCGGCGGCCAGCGCTTCCAGCGAGGCGATGGGATCGCCTTCGACCGGGCAGAGCGTCATGGTCTCGCAGCCGTCCGGCGTCAGGACCGACGGCTTGCCGGGGTAGGCGAAGAAGGCGAACGGCGCCTTTGCGCCGCACAGCACCATCTGCTTCGTGCCCTTGAGCTGCGCTTGCGCGTTCTCGATCACGAAGTGCAGGCGCAACACCGGGACGCGGCCCACGCCGCGCTCGATGCGCGCCGTCCCGCCGGCACCCTGGACCTTGCAGCCGGTCTTGGCGGCGATCTTGCCCGCGAGTTCGAGACCCTTGGCCCGGAGCGCCCGACCACCGATGAACAGCATCGCGCCCGGCATCTTGAGCGCCTTGGCCGCGGCCACCACGGTGTCGCTGGTGGGCTTGTCCGGCGCCGGCGCGGCGGGCGTCTCGGCCGGGCCATCGGCCTCGCCCCAGGCGGTGTCGGCCGGCAGGATCAGGGTGGCGATCTGGCCCGGCGCCACGCGCGCGGCCTGGATCGCGAGCGCGCCGTCGCCAGCCACGGTCTTCGACGTGGGCGAGGTCTTCACCCAATGCGAGAACGGGCGGGCGATGCCCTCGATGTCGGCGGTGAGCGGCGTGTCGTACTTGATGTGATAGAGCGCGTGCTCGCCCACGATGTTGACCACGCCCGAACCCGCCTTCTTGGCGTTGTGCAGGTTGGCCGCCGCGTTGGCGAGGCCCGGCCCGAGATGGAGCAGCGTCGAGGCCGGTTTGTCGGTCATGCGGTAGTAGCCGTCGGCCGCCCCGCTGCACACGCCTTCGAACAGGCCGAGCACGCAGCGCATGCCCTCGACGCGATCGAGCGCACCGACGAAATGCATCTCGGACGTGCCGGGATTGGCGAAACAGACTTCGACGCCGCCCTTGACCAAGGTCCGTACCAGACTCTCCGCACCGTTCATCGTTCCAAGCCCCCAACCCTAAAAAATGGCCCGGCACCGTAAGCCGTTGGCTAAGGCCAAGCCATTGCGATTACTTGCAAATTCCGGAAGGCGGCAATCCTGCCAGACGTTCTCTATTTATTATCAGTGAGTTATTTAGTACAATTAATCTAGTATTTTAGAACGCCAGTTTTCCAGGACGAATGACATTTCCATGAGCGCTTCGCCCGCCTGCGATGGCTCGACCATCGAAACGATATTCGTCGTTGGCCCGGATCTGGTCGAATTCGACCGCCACGACCTTCCCATCTACGCCACGCCAGAGTCGCGGCCCGAGTCGCGCTGGGCGGATGCCGGCCTCGACACCTGCACCTATGGCGCGCCGCTCGACCGGCTGTTCGGCGAACCCGGCGATGTCTTCGTGACTGGCGTCAGCAGCCTCGAACAGCAGGCGGCCGCCGGCGCGGCTGTGCTGTCGTCAGGCGAGGATCCGCTGGTGGCCCTCGGCACTCTCTCCGACGGCCTGATCCTGCCGACGCTCGAAACCTCGGGCGACCACCCTGCCCCCGAAGTGGCCACGATCTTCGATGCCGGGATCGACTCCTTCGCCGCGGTGCATCTGGCCGTCGACGGCACCTGGAATGCCGACACCTGGAGCTTCGACTACGGCACCTGAGGTCGAGCGATTGGGAGACTTCCGGAGGACGGGCATCGTCATCCTGCGGACCGCGGGCCTCCAGGCCCGCTC
>JAQSDW010000125.1 GCA_029946105.1 Reyranella sp.
CTTCGCCAACCTGAAGTGCGTCATCATCGACGAGCTGCACGCCTTCGCCACCACCAAGCGCGGCCATCACCTGGCGCTTTGCCTGGCGCGGGTGGCAGCACTGGCGCCGCAGGCGCGCTTCGTCGGCCTCTCGGCCACCGTGGCCGATCCGCCGGCGCTGGCCGACTATCTCCGCCTGCGCGACGAGCCGGTCGAGATCGTGCTGGGCGAGCCCGGCGCGCAGCCCGTGGTGACCCTCATCGATGCCCAGGAGCGTATTCCCTGGGGCGGTCACATGGGCCGCCACGCCATACCCGAGATCTACAACATCATCCGTCACCACAAGACGTCGATCATCTTCGTCAACACGCGCGCCCAGGCCGAACTCGCCTTCGATGGGCTGTGGCGCATCAACGAGGACAATCTGCCGATCGGCCTGCATCACGGATCGCTGGCGGTCGAACAGCGCCGCAAGGTCGAGGCGGCGATGGCGGCAGGCAAGCTGCGCGCGGTCGTGGCGACGTCGTCGCTCGATCTTGGCATCGACTGGGGTGACGTCGATCTCGTCATCCAGATGGGCGCGCCCAAGGGTGTGAGCCGTCTGATGCAGAGGATCGGCCGTGCCAACCATCGGCTCGACGAGCCCAGCCGCGCCATGATTGCGCCGGCCAATCGCTTCGAGGTGCTGGAGTCGCTGGCCGCCCTCGAAGCCGTCGAGGCGCGCGAGCTCGATGGCGATCCGCCGCGTCCGCCCTGTCTCGACGTGCTGGCGCAGCACATCGTGGGCACCGCCTGCGCCCAGCCGATCGATCGCGAGGCGTTCTTCCACGAAGTGCGCCGCGCCCAGCCCTATCGCGACCTGCCGCGCCAGGATTTCGACGATACGTTCGATTTCGTGGCCACCGGCGGCTACGCGCTGGCTGCCTACGACCGTTGGCACCGGCTGAAGGAATTGCCCGGCGGCCGATGGATGCTGGCCTCGCCGCTGGTGGCGCGGCAGTTCCGCATGAACGTCGGTACTATCGTCGAGCTGCCGCTGCTCAAGGTGAAGCTGCGGCGCGGGCCGATCCTGGGCGAGGTCGAGGAGGCCTTCGTCCAGGGGCTGGTGCCGGGCGATACCTTCACCTTTGCTGGCCGGCTGCTGCGCTTCGAAGGCGTGAAGGAGCTGATGGCGCAGTGCTCTCTGGCGACCGGGGGCGGCGATCCAAAAGTGCCGGCCTACGGCGGTGGCCGGCTGCCGCTTTCGACCTTCCTGGCCGAGCGCGTGCGCGGCATCCTGCAGGATCCTTCCAGGCATCCCAAGCTACCGGCGGAGGTGCGCCAGTGGCTCGATATCCAGCGCTGGCGCTCCGGCCTGCCCCAGGCTGACAGATTGCTGATCGAAGGTTTTCCGCGCGGCGGCAAGCAGTTCGTCGTCGCTTACTGCTTCGAGGGCCGGAACGCCCATCAGACCCTGGGCATGCTGCTGACGCGGCGCATGGAGCGCATGGGTCTGAAGCCGCTGGGGTTCGTAGCCACCGACTATGTGCTGGGCCTGTGGGGGCTGCGGCCGCCGACCAAGGCCCAGCTCGACGAGCTTTTCGACGAGGACATGCTGGGCGACGACCTCGAAGCCTGGATGGACGAATCGACCATGCTGCGGCGCTCATTCCGCAATGTCGCGGTGATCGCGGGCCTGATCGAACGGCGCTTTCCCGGCGAGGAGAAGTCGCGCCGGCAGGTGACGTTCAGTTCCGACCTGATCTACGACACGCTGCGCCAGCACGAGCCTGGTCACATCCTGCTGCGGGCGACGCGCCAGGATGCGGCCTGGCAACTCGCCGATCTCAAGCGACTGGGCGAACTCCTCAAGCGCGCCAAGGGCCGGATCGATTACCGGCGGCTGGATCGCATCTCGCCGCTGGCGGTGCCTGTACTGCTCGAGATCGGTCGCGAGAGAGTGCTGGATGGCACTGCCGACGATGAACTCCTGGATATGGCGGCTCAGGAATTGATCGATGAAGCGACGCGTCTCGCGTAGTCTTGCCGGCAATCAAAGAGGAAACACATGGGCATTGCCGACAGTTTGAAGCAGGCGGTCGAGTCCGGCGACGTGCCGGGCGTGGCGGCTGCGGCCGCAACGGCTGATGGGACGATCTTCGAAGGTGCGGCGGGCGCGTTGAAATCCGACAGCGTGATCTGGATCGCCTCGATGACCAAGGCGATCACCGGCGCCGCCGCCATGCAGATGGTCGAGCAGGGCAAGTTTGGCCTCGATACGCCGGCCGCCGACATCGTGCCCGAGATCGCGCGGAAGGAAGTGCTGGTGAGCGTCGGCGCCGATGGCACGGTGAAGACGCGGCCGGCCAGGAAGCCGATCACGCTGCGCCACCTGCTGACCCATACGTCGGGCATGGGCTACGACACCTGGGACGCCGACATCTTTCGCTACGTGCAGGCCAAGGGCCCGCTCAAGCCCAACTCGATGGAGATGCTGAGCACGCCGTTGCTGGTCGACCCGGGCGAGCGCTGGACATACTCGATCTCGATCGACTGGGCCGGCCTGATGGTAGAGGCGACGAGCGGGGTGAAGCTCGATCGCTACATGAAGGACAATCTGTTCGACCCGTTGCGGATGCCCGACACCGGCTTCAGGATCGGACCGGCCATGCGGTCACGGAAGGCCGCCGTGCACGTCAGGAACGAGGGCGGTGGCTTCACGGCCACGGACCATGAGCTCAACCAGGCGCCCGAAGTGTTTATGGGCGGCGGCGCGCTCTATTCGACGATCGGCGACTATCTCCGCTTCACCCGCATGATCATGAATGGCGGCGACCTCGACGACGCGCGGGTGCTGAAGCCCGAGACGGTAGCGTTGATGTCGCAGAACGCCATGGGCGACGTCTCCTGCCGGCCGCTCAAGAGCCAGATCCCCGGGCGCAGCACCGACATGAACTTTGTCGACGGCATGAAATGGGGCCTCTCCTTCATGATCAACCCGCAGGACTTTCCCGGCGCGCGCTCAGCCGGCAGCCTGTCGTGGGGCGGGCTCGCCAACAGCTATTACTGGATCGACCCGGTGAAGAAGGTGACGGGCGTGTGGGCCACGCAGTTGCTTCCGTTCTATGACGCCCGGGCCGTCGCGCGCTTCGAGGAATTCGAGCGCAGCGTCTATGCAGCGCTCTGAGGCAGCCGCCTAGAGTCTTTCCGAGGCTAATTGAATCGGAAGGGATTCCCAAGCCGGGCCCGA
>JAQSDW010000126.1 GCA_029946105.1 Reyranella sp.
AGCTCGGCCAGGATCTCCTGCTGGCGGATGCGCTGCTGCAACGCGCGCAGGGTGAGGTCCGGAGCCTGGTCGCCCTGGGGCTTGGATTCGACGACCGGTGCGGGGCCATCAGCGGGTGGGCACATGAATTAGCCGATACCGGCTCTGCGCCGCCCCGACAAGCCCTGTGCTCCGACAAACCCCGTGCCCCGACAAGCCCCCGCTGGGCAGGAATCGCCTGTCGCTTCCGGCCGCTCCGTTCAAATAGCATGATCGAGACAAAGGGAGATGTCGCCACTGCAGCGCGCTTCTGACAAATTGCCGAGCGGCGGCCGATCTGGCGGCCCTTGTGCGAAGGATTGCGGCAGGATGAATGCGCTCAAGAACGCCCTGGCGGTCGTGCCGTGGGTATTGATGATGGCGGCCTGCGAGAGCGCTTCCGACCAGACCGCCTCCTACCAGACCGCGTCCTACCAGACGGCGGCGATGCAAGCGTCCGAGGGCGGCGACCAGAAAGCGGCAGTAAGCCTCGCCAAGAAAGAGGTCGCCCGATTCACGGCGCCCGACCAATGCTCGCGCACCAACAGCGTCAACTGCGGAACGCTTGCGCTGGCCTGGGGCACGCTCGCCAATTACCAGATCCTGGACGGCGACAGCACGGCCGGAGAAGGCAGTTTCAGCAGTGCCAAAGGGGCATTGGGCTGGACGGATCCCGCGATCAGGTCGAGCGCCACGGCCATGGTCTATCGCGATGTCTCCGAAGCCTATTGGAAAACCGGTGATCGCGCGCGCGCCGTCGCCGTCTTCAACGAAGGTCGTGCCGCGGGCGGAGACATGTGGATGTACATGTCGTCTGCCGCCCGAGCCGCCGATGAGCCGCCGGCTCGGCAAGCGCCGGACCCGGGCCCGCCGCCGTCTCGAGGTGGCGCCGTTATCGCGGGGACAGCCTTATCGCCGTGATGTAGCGGGCGCGGTAGTAGTCGGCGTCGAGGTTCGTCACCATGACGGGCGAGCCGCGATGCGTGGCATGAACGAACTGGTCGTTGCCGGCATAGATTCCCATGTGGGTGAAGGTGCCGCGATAGCCGAACAGCACGAGGTCTCCCTTCATGAGGTCGCTGCGCGCGACAGGCGTGCCTTCGCGCGCCATGTCGTGCGGCATGCGCGGGATGCGTTGTCCAAACACCGCGCCGTAGAGATAGTAGACGAAGCCGCTGCAGTCGAAGCCCGTGCTCGGCGAGGTGCCGCCGTAGCGATAGGGCGTGCCGAGGTATGTCATGGCGCGCGACACCAGCTGGTCGCCCCAATCGTTGGTGACGGCGGGGGTGGCGAACGAAACCGGGACCACGGCGGGCGCCGCCTGCGTGAAGCCCGAGTACGCGCCGTTGTCCTGCTGCCATTTGGCATTGAGTTGGTCGGCGACGTTGTCCGTCGGGTCGGCCTTGACCGCGGGCTTCAGCTTCGACTTCGCGGGCGCCTTGACCTGGGCCATGGCGGGAGAATGAACCCCCACCGTCCCGAACAAGGCCACGGCGGCCAGCACGAGGATCGAACAGCACCCGGTTCCCAACGCCATATATTTCTCTCCCCGAACTTGGACAAACACTGGAACAAAAGCTGAGGGAACGAAGCCTGTCCCTCCGCTGCCTGCTTCATAGTGGCGAAGGCTCGCGCGCCCGTCCAACAAATGTTGCAAATTCGCCACAGTTGTTTTCGCGGGTGCCGGGACGATTTGTCCCGCATTTTCCGCGACATCGTCGATTTTCTTTGATTGGTGCGCTAACCGTGCGCCAGCATGGGGACCCAACATTGCGGCGAACAGAGAAATCTGCACGCAGCCTGAAGCGGAGATATCGAACATGAGTGGAGCAGGGCCCGCCAGGACGGCCGAGATCGCCGCGCGCGTGGAGGCATTCGTTCGCGATGTCGTCGTGCCCTACGAGAAGGATCCGCGTCGCGACGACCATGGCCCGACCGACGAGCTGGTCGCCGAACTTCGAAGCAAGGCGCGCGCGGCGGGCGTGTTGACGCCGCACATCCTCGCCGATGGCAGCCATCTCACCCAGCGCGAGACCGCTGTCGTCCTGAAAGCCTCCGGCCTGTCGCCGCTGGGTCCCGTGGCGGTCAACACGGCCGCCCCCGACGAAGGCAACATGTACCTGCTGGGCAAGGTCGGAAGCCCCGAGATGAAGGAGCGCTTCCTGAAGCCGATGGTGGAAGGGCGCGCGCGGTCGGCGTTCTTCATGACCGAGCCGGCCGGGGAGGGCGGCGCGGGGTCCGACCCGTCGATGATGCAGACCACGGCCGTGCAGGATGGCAATCACTGGGTCGTCAATGGCCGCAAGGCCTTCATCACCGGGGCGCAGGGGGCGAAGGTCGGCATCGTCATGGCGAAATCCGCCGACGGCGCCTGCCTGTTCCTGGTCGATCTTCCCGATCCCGCGATCCGCGTCGACCGTGTCCTGCACACGATCGACAGTTCCATGCCGGGCGGCCACGCCATCCTGACGATCGACAACCTGCGCGTGCCGGCCGACCAGATGCTGGGCCAGAGCGGCGACGGCTTCAAATATGCCCAGATACGCCTCAGCCCGGCCCGCCTGTCGCATTGCATGCGCTGGTTCGGTGCGTGCAAGCGCGCGAACGAGATCGCGACCGCCTATGCCTGCACGCGCCAGGCCTTCGGCAAGCCTTTGATCGATCATGAAGGCGTGGGCTTCATGCTGGCCGACAACATGATCGATCTCAAGCAGGCCGAGCTGATGATCGACTGGTGCGCCGATGTCCTGGACACCGGCGTGCTCGGCACCACGGAGAGCTCGATGGCCAAGGTCGCCGTGTCGGAAGCCCTGTTCCGCATTGCCGATCGCTGTGTCCAGGTCATGGGCGGCACCGGGGTGAGCGGCGACACGATCGTCGAGCAGGTCTTCCGCGAGGTCAGGGCCTTTCGCATCTACGACGGGCCGACCGAAGTGCACAAATGGTCGCTGGCGAAGAAGATCAAGCGCGATGCCGCCAAAGCCTGAGCGGGCAACGCAACCCTCGCGCCGCGCTACCGCCGCATCGAGGCCGAACGCGAGACCCGCTGGACGACCTCGTACTAGTGCCGACCCGAAGGAACCCGTCGTCTCGACTCGCGCGGAGTAACCTCCGCGCTGGAGCGAAGCGGAGTGGAGAGACC
>JAQSDW010000127.1 GCA_029946105.1 Reyranella sp.
CCGGTGAAGACGACCAGCGACATCACGCGCGGCTTCAGGAGATCGATGTAGTCGCGCACGCGCGCGGGCGCGGCGGCGCTGCCGATGCTGCCTGTGAAAGTGTGCGCGGTATCGCTCATGTGCCCTTCAAGGCGAAGGCACCTCCCTCTGATTCCGGGGGGGGCGCCTCCGCTCCGGTCCTAGTGGTGTGCCGTCGGCGAGATATGCGGCAGTTCCTCGAACGTGTGGAACGGCGGCGGCGAATCGACCGTCCATTCCAGCGTCGTGGCGCCCTCGCCCCAGTAGTTGGCGCCGACCTTACGACCGTACATCATTCCGCCGAACACGACGAAAACCAGCCAGAAGATCGTCGCGCCGAAGGACAGGAACGCGCCCATCGACGAGACGTAATTCCAATGCGACATCGCGTCGGGATAGTCGAGGTAATGGCGCGGCATGCCGGCAAGACCGGAGAAATGCATCGGGAAGAACGTCAGGTTCACGCCGATGAAGGTCGCCCAGAAATGGATCTGGCCGGCCCACTCGGGATACTGCCGGCCGGTCATCTTGCCGAACCAGTAGTAGAAGCCCGCGAACATGCCGAACACGGCACCGAGCGACAGCACGTAGTGGAAGTGCGCGATCACGTAGTAGGTGTTGTGCATCGAGTAGTCGACGCCGGCATTGGCCAGCACGACGCCGGTGACGCCGCCCACCGTGAACAGGAAGATGAAGCCGATCGCCCACAGCATCGGGACTTCGAGTTTGATCGAGCCGCCCCACATTGTGGCGATCCAGCTGAAGATCTTCACGCCCGTCGGCACCGCGATCACCATCGTGGCGGCCACGAAGTAGGCGCGGGTGTCGACGTTCATACCGACCGTGTACATGTGGTGCGCCCACACGACGAAGCCCACGACGCCGATCGCCACCATCGCGTAAGCCATCCCGAGGTAGCCGAAGATCGGCTTCTTCGAGAAGGTCGAGATGATGTGGCTGACGATGCCGAAGGCCGGCAGGATCATGATGTAGACTTCGGGATGACCGAAGAACCAGAACAGGTGCAGGAAAAGTGTCGGGTCGCCGCCGCCGGCCGGATCGAAGAAGTGGGTGCCGAAGTTGCGATCGGTCAGCAGCATCGTGATGGCGCCGGCCAGCACCGGCAGGGCCAGCAGCAGCAGGAACGCCGTCACCAGGATCGACCAGGCAAACAGCGGCATGCGATGCAGGGTCATGCCCGGCGCGCGCATGTTCAGGATGGTCGTGATGAAGTTGATGGCACCCAGGATCGACGAGGCACCGGCGATGTGCAGCGAGAAGATCGCGAGGTCCATGCCCGCACCCTGGCTGACCGAGAGCGGCACGTAGATCGTCCAGCCGGTGCCGACGCCGCCGCCGATGAGGGCCGAGAGCAGCAGCAGCAGGAAGGCCGGCGGCAGCAGCCAGAAGCTGATGTTGTTCATGCGCGGGAACGCCATGTCGGGCGCCCCGATCATCAACGGCACGAACCAGTTGCCGAAGCCGCCGATCAGGCCGGGCATCACCACGAAGAACACCATGATCAGGCCATGGGCCGTCACGATCGTGTTCCAGAAATGACCGTTCGGCGTGCCGTCCGGGCCGTTGAAGAACTGCACGCCGGGCTGCAACAGCTCCATGCGCATATAGACCGAGAACGACGCGCCGATCAGGGCGGCGAAGATCGAAAACACAAGGTACATCGTGCCGATGTCCTTGTGGTTCGTGCTGTAAACATAGCGCCGCCAGCCGGTCGGGGTGTGGTGGTCGTCGTGGCTATGGTCGTGTGTGGCGCCGTGCGCGGTGGCCATTTCGTGTCTCCTGCGGCGAAGCGCTTAGCGGTTGGCTGGAGTGGTAGCGGAAGCGACGTCGGTCGTGGGCAGCAGCCCGGCCGCCTTCTTCTTCTGCGCGACCCATTGGTCGAACACGTCCTTGGAGACGACGCGCACGCCGATCGGCATATAAGAGTGATTGTCGCCGCAAATCTGCGAGCACTGACCGAAGTAGTAGCCCTCGTTGGTGACGTTGATCCAACCCTCGTTGAGGCGGCCCGGGATCACGGTCTTCTTGATGCCGAAGCCCGGAACGGTCCAGCCGTGCATGGAGTTTCCCACCGCCGTGCCGATGATGCGGATCGTGGTCCCCTTGGGGATCACCATCTCCTCATCGACTGCAAGCATGCGCGGCATGTTGGGCTTCTGCTTGACGCGATCGGCCTCGGCCAGGATCCGGCTCTCGACCGTGAAGTCGCCCTGGTCCGGGTAGTTGTAGCTCCAGTACCACTGGTTGCCGGTGACCTTGATGGTGAAGGCGGCATCCGTCGCCTTGTCGCCGTAATAGAGCAGCCGGAACGACGGAATCGCGATGATCACGAGGATAAGGATCGGGATGATCGTCCAGGCGATCTCGAGGACCGTATTGTGCGTGGTCGTGGTCGACGTCGGGTTGCGCGAAACGTGGAATCGCCACATCGCGTAGATCAGCAGAAACAGCACGAACAGGGAGATCACGGTAATGATCACCAGCAGAATATCGTGCAGCGAGGCGACCTTCTCCATCAACGGCGTATAGGCAGCCGGAAAGTTCATTTGCCATTCGTGCGGCACGCCGACGACTGGCTGCGCGCTGGCACCCGTGGCGATGCCCAGACCGGCAACCGCCGAAAGAATTCCCAGAACGCCCAACACGCGTTTACCGATCATGCATCCGTCCCCTCAAGCGGCCCCGAATCTCGCGGATTCCGAACCGCAAAATCCCCCGCATTTCACAGCGGTTAGTACCAGATATAGCTCTGGTAGGTAACGGGTTTTCATCCCTACTCGGTATGTGGCGGCCGGTCGCAGTCGCGATACGAAAGCAGCCGGCAGCGGAGGCCACCCAGGGTCGTTCGACGTCGAGAATCGGCACGCCTCCGCCCCACTTGTGTTTCGGCCGCCGGCCAGTAATGTCCGCGCGCCCGCCATATCAAGGGCGCGGCTCAACTCGAGGATTTCGTCATGCGTTTGGCGCTGACGCCGATTTTTGTCGCTGTCTTTCTCATGTTCGCAGGAGCGAGCTTCGCCATGGACAAGGAAAACACCCTCTACATCGACCTCAAGGACGGCCGCGTCGTCATCGAGATGCGCCCCGACCTCGCGCCCAAGCATGTCGCCCAGATCAAGAAGCTCGCGCGCGAAGGCAAATATGACGGCGTCGTCTTCCACCGTGTCATCGAGGGCTTCATGGCCCAGACCGGCGACCCCCAGGGCACCGGCAGCGGCGGCATGGGCGAACTGCTGAATGCCGAGTTCTCCAAGGAGCCGCATGTCCGCGGCACCGTCTCGATGGCCCGCACCAGCGACCCGAACAGCGCGCGCAGCCAGTTCTTCATTGTGTTCAAGGACTCGAACTTCCTCGACGGCCAGTACACCGTGTGGGGCAAGGTCACCTCGGGCATGGAGTTCGTCGACAAGATCAAGCGCGGCGTGGGCCAGGGCGGCACGGTCCCGGCACCGGCCGACAAGATGGTCAAGGTCCAGGTCGCCGCCGACGCCAAGAACTGACGCCAAGAGCTGGCGCCGTCGGGCACTGCCCGACGGCCGTTTTTGGCACACCTCCCAGTGCCACGCGGTGTTCGCTTGATTGTGCCAAAAAAGCCGATCAAGTCCTTGGTTGGGCAGGGAAATCTCTCCCTGATCAACTGTGCCTCCGGGGTCGACCACTGCGAAGGATCGGTGTTCGGCCGAAGCGCCCCGATCGGCACCCTGGATAGGCATTCGAAAACCGCTCGGCGGATTGATCCACCGGACGTCGAGGCGGGGGCTGCAATGCCCTCTATAGGATAAATCCTACCTCAATTCGGCTGAACCTGCAAAATCCGCAGTGCGATCCTGGACTGCCCCCGGTGCATGGCTGCGGACGGTCCGTCCGGGTCAGCCCTCGCGCGTCACGGTGTGGTAGGCCTTCGAGATGACCTGCCAGCGGCCATCCACTTTCAGCAGCGTCAGATAGTCCGTGAAGTAGCGCGGCGGGATCTGGCATTCGACCTTGGCGAAAGCCGTGGCCGGGCCGGAGAAGTCGATCGACACGATGCGATCGGCGCGCGGACTGCCCTTGGATTTGGCCGACGGGCGGCTTTCCACCATCTTGAACCAGTCGGCACGCGGCATGTCCGCGGCCTTGCCCTTGTCGTCGGCAGCATAGAGATGCGAGGCGGGATGGAACGCCTCGCCCAGCTTCTTCGTGTCGCCCTCGTGGAGACCGTCGAAATAGACTTGTAGTACCTTCTCGATCGCCGCGACGTCGGAACTCATTCTTCATTCTCCTTCGTTCAAATCGCCCACTCAAATCGCGGAGTTGGGGCTCACCAGGATCTTGCCATTGCGCCCGCCCTTGTCGGCGTGCGCCAGCGCTTCCTTGATCTTGTCGATCGGATAGACCGTGTCCACCGGCGCACTGAGTTTGCCGGCCAGGACCTGGCCCGCAAGACCGGCATAGATCGCGCGGATCTGTTCCGGGCTGCGCTTGGCCAGGAACCGGCCCAGCATGAATCCGGTGACCCTGACGCCGCGATAAATGAAGTTGGAGCGCCCGATCCTGGGGTCCTCGCCGCTCATCGAGCCGTAATGCACGACCGTGGCATCGGTCGCCACGCAGTCGACGATGCGGCCGGTCGCAGCGCCGCCGATCGCCTCGACGCCGAGCCTGATTGCGTCGCCGCCGGTGGCCTTCGCGACCCGTGATGCGAGATCGTCGCCATCGACCACCACGATATCGGCGCCGAGCCCCTGCAGCTCGCCGGCGAGGTCGGCACGGCGCACGACATTGACCGTGCGCAGGCCGCGTTGCCCGGCCAGCACGATCAGCAGCCGGCCGACCGCCGAATTGGCGACATTCTGGATGACCCAATCGCCGGCTTTGAGATCGACGAAATCCGACAGCATGAGCTGCGCGGTCGGCGGATTGATCCGCACCATGGCAGCTTGCCGGAGGTCGATGCCGGCCGGCAGTGGGATGGCATCGTCGCCTTTCACACGCCGGCGCTGCGTCCAGTTCTCGCGCTGCAGGTTGATGACGAGGTCGCCTGTCTTCACATGCTTGACGCCGGCGCCGACCGCAACGACCCGACCGACGCATTCGGCGCCCGGTGTCGCCGGCAGCGGTGGCTTCAGCCGGTAGGTCCCTTTGCAGAACCCCATGTCCGCGGGATTGATCGGAAAGGCCAGGACGTCGAAGACGACTTCGTCAGGATCAGGATCGCCGACATCCGGCACCTCGGCGCAGCGTGCGACGTCCCAAGGCGTTCCGTACCGGTCGAGCAGTACCTGCTTCACGCCGTTCCTCCGTGAGATTTCGCCGGAGCCTCTTTGTTGGCCCCTACTTGTTGGCTCGGGGATTGCTTATAAGATGATTCGATAAGGGGTGAAATGCCGGATGGCCGCAAAGGCATTTGACGAGATGAACTCCGGGACATCGGGCCCGGGAGGAACGGACTCGGTCCGTGCGCCCTATCGCGGCGTCGCCAACTGGCTCGCACGCACGTCGCCCGAGCGGGTCGCAGCGACACGACATGAAGTCGACCTGTTCTATCGCCGCCATGGCATCACCTTCGGCGCCTATGGCGCCGTCGATGGCCACGAGGCGACGATCCCCTTCGACATCATTCCGCGGGTCATGGCCTGGGACGAGTGGGAGTACCTGAGCAAGGGACTGGTGCAGCGCGTGCAGGCGCTCAATGCCTTCCTCTCCGATGCCTACGGCGCGCGGGAGATCTGTCGCGCCGGCGTGGTTCCCGAAAGCCAGATCCTGATGAACGGCGAGTTCGCGGCGATGGCGCAGGGCCTCGCCCTGCCGGGCGGTGTGCATGCCCACATCGCCGGGATCGATCTCGTGCGCGTGGGCGAAAAGGACTTCTACGTTCTCGAGGACAATGTTCGCACGCCATCAGGCGTCTCCTACGTCCTGGAGAATCGCGAAGTCATGATGAGGCTGGCGCCCGAACTGTTCTCGGCCATGCGCGTTCTGCCGGTCGCCAATTATTCCGACGAACTCCTGGCGACGCTGCGGTCGGTGTCGTTCAGCGACGATGCCGAACCCAACGTCGTGCTGCTGACACCGGGCCACTTCAACAGTGCCTATTTCGAGCATGCGTTCCTGGCCGACGAAATGGGAATCGAGCTGTGCGAAGGCGCGGACCTGTTCGTCGACGAAGGTCGCGTCTACATGCGCACCCCGCGCGGGCCGCAGAGGGTCGATGTCATCTATCGCCGTGTCGACGATGCCTTTCTCGATCCGCTGGCGATGCGGCCTGACTCCTTTCTCGGCGTCGCCGGCCTTCTGGGTGCGCTCCGCGCCGGTCGGGTCAACATCGTGAATGCGCTGGGCAACGGCGTGGCCGACGACAAGTCGACCTACACATACGTGCCCGAGATGATCCGCTTCTATCTCGGCGAAGAGCCGATCCTGTCGAATGTGCCGACCTGGCGCTGCGACCAGCCCGACGAGTTCAAGTACGTTCTCGAACACTTGGCCGAGCTGGTCGTCAAGGAAGTGCACGGTTCCGGCGGCAAGGGCATGCTGGTCGGGCCGACCTCGAGCAAGGCCGAGATCGAGGCCTTCGCCGATTTCGTGCGGGCGCGGCCGGACAACTACATCGCCCAGCCGACCCTGGCGCTTTCGACCTGCCCGACCTTCGTCGGCCAGGGCGTGGCACCGCGCCATGTCGATCTCCGCCCCTTCGTGCTGTCAGGCCGCAAAGTCACCATCATCCCCGGCGGCCTCACGCGTGTGGCCCTGAAGGAAGGATCGCTGGTCGTCAATTCGAGCCAGGGCGGCGGCACCAAGGACACCTGGGTGCTCGCCCCTGAAAACCCTCCCCATTCAAATGGGGAGGTGCCCGCGCAGCGGGCGGAGGGGTCATGAGCCTCAGTCCTGCCGCGTGGCCCATGACCCCTCCGGCCCTTCGGGCCACCTCCCCATTTGAATGGCGAGGAAGGCTCTTCGCATGCTGAGCAGCACCGCCAAGAACCTCTACTGGATGGGCCGCTACCTGCAGCGCGCCAAGTCGACGGCGCGGCTCATCGAGGCGACGCAGCGCATGGCGCTGCAATCGCGCGGCGAAGAGGCGGCGGGGGTGGCCGCGATCTTCGGCATGGAAGACGAATTCCGCCAGACCCAGCAGCAAGACGGACGCCTCGCCAGCCTCATCGACTTCCTGGTACTCGACGAGGGCAACCCCTCGTCGATCGTGAGTTCGATCGCCGCTGCCCGCAGCAACGCGCGCGAGGAACGCAACAACATCACGGTCGATGTCTGGGAGAGCCTCAATGCCTTGTGGCTGGAGCTGAGTTCACGGCTGCGCGCCGACCGCGCCACGCTCGACCGCGGCGCCTTGATCGAATCGGTGAAGAAACAGGCGGTGATGATCTTTGGCGCCGCACAGGTGACGCTGCTGCGTGACGAGGCCTATCACTTCCTCCAGCTCGGCGCATTCCTCGAACGGGCCGACAATACTGCCCGCATCGTCGACGTGAAGTTTCACCTGCTGCGACCAGACGGCGATCCACATGCCGACAAAACAGACTATTTCGCATGGTCGGAAGTGCTCGCCTGCATCGGCGCGGTCCGCACCTACCGCCGCATCTATCGCAGCGCGCTGGATCCTCTGAAGGTCGCCGAACTGATGATGCTGCGCCGCGACGTGCCGCGCTCGGTCCATCATTGCCTGTGGATGGTCGACCTCAACATGCGCGAACTCGCCGATACCTATGGCACGCGCGGCGAGGCCGACCGGATGGCGGGCGAACTGCATGCACGAATGCGCTATGCGCGGGTCGAGAAGATCTTCGAGATCGGCCTGGCCAGGTTTCTGGGCGGCGTGCGCGACAACATCTCGGCACTGTCCGACGAAATCGGCCGCCAGTTCCTGCTGGATTGATCGACCATGCGATTCGCCATCGAACACACCACACGCTTCCAGTTCAACCAGCCGTCGGGGCATTCGATCCACGACGTGCGGCTCACCCCCAAACCGGCGGCCGGTCAGCGCATCGTGGCGTGGTGCATCGACGGACCGGGCAAACGTTCCGAATGGATCGACGGCCACGGCAACCAGGTGACGACCTTTTCGGCGGCCTACCGGCACGACAGCGTCGAAATCACGGTCCAGGGCATCTACGAGTACAGCGGCGCCGACCAGTGGCTGCGCTATGTCGAGACGCCGACGCTTCCGGCGCCATTCTGGCTGCGCAACACCGGCCTCGCCCGCCACGACGCGAGCTTCGATCCCGTGATCGAGGATCTGGCCGAGCGTGCGGCCGACCCCAGCCATCGGGTCGCGGCGTTGCACGAGGTGATGGAGCGCATTGCCAAGCGCATCGCCTACAAGACCGGCGTCTCCACCGTCGACACCACCGCCGCCGAAGCGCTGGCCCGTGGCGCCGGCGTGGCCCAGGATGATGCCCATGTCTTCATTGCCTGTTGCCGCCGGCTCGGCGTGCCGGCGCGCTATGTGAGCGGCTATTTGCGCAACGACGACCCCGAATTGCATGTCGGCCGCACCAGCCACTCCTGGGCCGAGGCCTGGATTCCCGGCCTCGAATGGGTGGGTTTCGACCCCGCCAACAACATCAGCCCACACGGCGACAGCCTCAGGGTGGCGGTCGGCCTCGACTATCACGACGCCGCCCCGGTCAGTGGCCGGCGCGTCGGCTTCGGCGGCGCCAAGATGACCGTGGATGCCTCGGTGCGCACCGTCGACTGAGGCTTGTCGACCGAGACTTAACGCCGGTACGGCGCGAGCTTACGAGAAATAGCCCTCGCAGCGATCTCCGGGTGCCTCGCCATCTTGCGAAAGCAGCCCACCGCAAGTACGGTCGCGCGCTTTTTCACTACCCGAAAGGAGCCGTCGCGTCATGGCTTTCATCGCCGACCGTCTGAGCCGCATCAAGCCCTCTCCGACCAATGCCGCCCAAGGCAAATTCCTGGAGATGAAGGCGGCGGGCAAAGACGTGATCGGCCTCGCCGCGGGCGAGCCCGACTTCCCCACGCCCGACCACATCAAGGAAGCGGCGATCAAGGCCATCCATGACAACGACACCAAGTACACCGCGGTTCCCGGCACGCCGGCGCTGCGCCAGGCGATCGTCGCCAAGATGAAGCGCGACCACGGCCTCGACTACAAGCCGTCGCAGACCGTCGTCACCTCGGGCGGCAAGCAGATCATCTTCAACGCGATGCTCGCCACCCTGAACCCGGGCGACGAAGTCATCATCCCGGCGCCCTACTGGGTTTCGTACCCGGAGATGGTGATGTTCGGCGACGGCACGCCCGTCATCGTCAACTGCCCCGAGTCGACCGGCTTCAAGCTGACGCCCGAAGCGCTCGACCGCGCGATCACGCCGAAGACCAAGTGGCTGATCATGAACTCGCCCAGCAACCCGACGGGCGCTGCCTACACCCGCGCGGATCTGCGCGGGCTCTGCGACGTGCTGTTGAAGCACCCGCAGGTTCATATCCTGACCGACGACATGTACGAGAAGCTCGTCTACGACGACTTCGTGTTCGCGACGCCGGCCGAGGTCGAGCCCCGGCTCTACGATCGCACGCTCACGATGAACGGCGTTTCCAAAGCCTACAACATGACCGGGTGGCGCATTGGCTACGCCGCCGGCCCGCAAGATCTGATCAACGCCATGATCACCGTGCAGTCGCAGAGCACGTCGAACGCCAGCTCGATCAGCCAGGCCGCTTCGGTGGCGGCGCTGAACGGCCCGACCGACTTCATCCCGAAGAACGTCGCCGTCTTCAAGCAGCGCCGCGATCTCATCGTGTCGATGCTGAACCAGTCGACCGGTCTAAAGTGCCCGCGGCCGGAAGGCGCCTTCTACGTCTACCCATCGTGCGCCGGCACGATCGGCAAGAAGACGCCGGACGGCAAGACGATCGCCAACGACACCGACTTCGTGAACTACCTGCTCGAAGCCGAGGGTCTGTCGGTGGTGCAGGGCTCGGCCTTCGGCCAAGGCCCGGCGTTCCGCATCTCCTACGCCACCGCGACCGAACTGCTCGAAGAGGCCGGCCGCCGCATCCAGCGCGCCTGCGGCGCTCTGAGCTAGGGCGCCTGCGGCGCTCTGAACTAAGGCACTCGATTTTTCTTCCCCCGCCGGCAGTTTGACTCCCCCCGGCGGGGGTGAAACGATTTCCACGACAAAGGGCTTCGCTCCGATCGCGGCGTCGCGGGTTTCCTCCGCGTTCGTCTGACGGCCGAGAGTTCAAGTGAGAGCGACCGTTCGCGGACGCTGGGGCTGCCCGTCCTTCCGGAGACGCCATCCGGAGCTTCTATGCGCATTTTCGCAAGAGGGAGGACGTTGTCATGGCCGATCTCAAGACAGAAACCATCACCGGCGGCAGGCCAGGTAGCGGCGCGCATCGCGTGGTGGCGCTGTGCGGGCCGTATCTTTCGGGCAAGACCAGCCTGCTCGAAAGCATTCTCTACGCCACGGGGGCCATCGGCCGGCGCGGTTCGACGCGCGCAGGCACCTCGATCGGCGATGCCGCCGCCGAATCGCGCAAGCGCGGCATGGGCACCGAGATCAACGTCGCCTCGGTGGATTATCTCGGCGATCAATGGACCTTCCTCGACGTCCCCGGTTCGATCGAGTTCCAGCACGATGCCTTCGCGGCCCTTGCGGTATGCGACGTGGCCGTCGTGGTGTGCGAACCCTCGCCCGAGCGCGTCGTGGCGCTGGCGCCACTGCTGAAATGCATAGAAGACCGCCACATCCCGCACATCATCTTCGTCAACAAGATCGATTCGGCGGAAGCGCGCGTGCGCGACATGCTGGCGGCCCTGCAGTCGGTGTCGACGCGCAAGCTGGTGTTGCGCCAGGTACCGATCCGCCGGCCGACCAACAATGGCGGCGAGGAGATGGTGGGTTACGTCGACCTCGTGAGCGAGCGCGCCTACCGGTACAAGAGCAGCGGCGCTTCCGATCTGATCGAGATGCCGGCCGAGATCCTGCCGCGCGAATCAGAGGCCCGCCGCGAGCTTCTGGAAACGCTCTCCGAGTTCGACGACACGCTGCTGGAGCAGCTCATCGAGGACGTCGCGCCGGAGAAATCCCTGATCTACCGCGACCTCCACGATGAATTCGGCGCCGACCAGATCGTGCCGGTGCTGCTGGGCGCCGGCGACCGCGAGAACGGCGTCCGCCGGCTCCTGAAGGCGTTGCGCCACGACACGCCGTTCGCGGCCGAGACCGCGAAGCGCCGGTCTTTCGGCGGCAATGGCGTCATCAAAGGTACCGCCGTCGCGGAATGCTTCAAGGTCGTGCACCAGTCGCATGCCGGCAAGCTCTCGCTCTGCCGGGTCTGGTCCGGAACGCTGAGCGAAGGCCAAGCCCTGGGTGGCCATCGCATCGGCACGCTCCTGCGGCCTTTCGGCCAACGCCTCGACAAGATCCCCGAGGCCCGGAGCGGCGAGATCGTGGCGCTCGCCAAGGTGGATGTGCTGTCGGGCGGCCATGTGCTGGGCGCGACCGGAATCGCCCCGTCGGCCGATTTTCCGGCAGCTCCGCCCGCGGTGTTCGTCCAGTCGCTCGCGGCCAAGAACCGCAACGACGAGGTCAAGCTTTCGGGCGCCCTGCACAAGATCGTCGAGGAGGATCCGTCGCTCACCTTCGAAGCGCGCGGCGAGACCCACGAACTACTGATCAAGGGCCAGGGCGAAATGCATCTCAAGGTCGCGGTCGACAAGCTCGCCGGCCGCTACAATGTGGCCGTCGAGACCGCGGTGCCGCGCGTGGCCTACCGCGAGACCATCCAGGCCGGCGCTCAGCAGCACGCCCGCTACAAGCGCCAGACCGGCGGCCACGGCCAGTTCGCCGACATCAAGATCGAGATCCGGCCGCTGCCGCGTGGTTCGGGCTTCCGCTTCGTCGACAAGATCGTGGGCGGCGTGGTGCCACGCAACTTCATCCCCGCCGTCGAGGAAGGCCTGATCGACTACCTGAAGGAAGGGCCGCTCGGCCAACCGGTCGTCGATATCGAGGTCACCCTGTTCGACGGCCAATACCATGCCGTCGACAGTTCCGAGATGTCGTTCAAGATGGCGGCCCGCATCGCCATGAGCGAGGCGATGCCGAAATGCCGCCCGGTGCTGCTCGAGCCGATCCTCAAAGTGACGGTGGCCGGGCCCAGCGAATCGACGCCGCGCCTGCAGCGGCTGATCTCCGGCCGGCGCGGCCAGTTGCTGGGCTACGATACTCGCCCCGGCTGGGACGGTTGGGACGAAGTCTCGGCGCTGATGCCAGAGGCCGAGATCGTCGACATGATCGTGGAGATCCGCTCGGTGACGCAGGGTGTCGGCACCTTCCGCACCGAGTTCGACCATCTCCAGGAACTGGCGGGGCGCACCGCCGAGCGCATTGTCGAGGAAGCCAAAAAGCACCAGGCGGCGTGACGCCCACACGGTCGTTCACAAGCCGGTGACTCCGCAGCAGCGTGCCTTCTCCGGCGGGCGGGTTTCTATCACACTGGCCTTGTGGAGCAGTTCCACGAGGAGAATGTCACAATGTTCAGCAGACGGTCTCTGATGGTGGGCGGCCTGGTGATGGCAGCCGCACCGTCTTTGGCCCGCGTCGCGCAAGCCCAGGCTGGGCGTCCGACGCTGGTGTTTGTCGGTCACGAACTTTGAGGCGGCTGCAAGATCTGGCGTGCCCAGTCTGAGCCTGTGCTTCTGGCGTCCGACGCCTACAAGAAACTCGACTACCGCGTCGTCCATCCAGCGGACCTGTCGCTGATCCTCAAGGAAGAAAGCTGGCCGGCCGATGCGCGCCGGGTTCGGACCGCCTTTCTCACGAGCGACGAAGGCATGAAAAACCCCAATGCCACACCGCGCTTCATCCTGGCACAGGACGGCAAGATCATCTTCACAGCCACCGGCAATGCCGGCTGGAAGGAAAAGATGTGGCCCAAGGTGTTGGAAGTGACCGGGACCAGCGCCTAGTCGTCTTCACCTCCAGGCTGGCTTGCTTCATATTGCCCCAGTGGGACATCTCATGGGGGCAATTGCGTATGTTCGATAGGCGATCACTGGTGATGGGCGCCGCGGCGATGGCGGCAACAGCATCTCTTGCCGAGCGGGCCGTGGCCCAAGCCGGCCGCCCGATGCTGATCTTCGTCGGCGATCAGACGTCGGAGGAGTGTAAGATCTGGCGCACGCAGTGGGAGCCGATCTTCGTCGCCGCCCCTGTTTACAAGAAGCTCGACTACCGGGTGGTCTACCCCGCCAAGTCGTCCGATCTCGCCAAGCCACAGAGCTGGCCCGCCGATCTGCGCTGGGTTCTCGACGTTTTCCTGATGAGCCAGGTCGGCGTCCAGGAAGGCTTCGAGGTTCCGCGCTTCTTCCTGGTACAAAATAGGCAGGTCACCTTTTCCACCTCCGGCAACAGCGGTTGGCGGGAAGTGATGTGGCCCACCCTTCTGGATGTGACGAACTCGATGCCTTAAAGGCCTTACTGACGTCACGGTCCGGTGAGCAAGGTTGATTTGCGAAGGTCCCTACGCCGCGTCATGACGGTGCCGGGGCGAAACAGGAGTTCGACCAATGCTGATCAAACGTACGCGCGGCTGGGAATTGCCCGAGCGCCTGGCGACCCCGGAAGATCACTATTTGCAGCGCCGGACAATGGTGCGCGCGATGGGCCTGGGTGCGGCTTCTCTGGCGCTGCCCGCGACGTCGTTCGCCCAGGACAAGTCGACCGATCCGTCGTCCGGCCTCTATCCGGCCAAGCGCAACGACAAGTATGGCGTGCCGACGCCGATGACGGCGGAACGACAGGCTACGACCTACAACAACTTCTACGAGTTCGGGACCGACAAGAGCATCTGGCGCGACGCGCAGAAGCTCGAGGTCCGGCCGTGGACGATCAAGGTTGGCGGCATGGTCGAGAAGCCGTTCGAGATGGGTATCGACGACCTGCTGGCCAAGGTGCAGCTCGAGGAGCGCGTCTACCGTCACCGTTGCGTAGAAACCTGGTCGATGATCGTGCCGTGGAGCGGCTTTCCGGTCCGCTCACTGGTCGAGGTCTGCAAGCCGCTGAGCGGCGCCAGGTTCATCGTCATGAAGACGCTGTCGAAACCCTCGGTGATGCGCGAGCAGCGCGATCTGCTTTATCCCTGGCCCTACACCGAAGGGCTGGCGATGGACGAGGCCATGAACGATCTCGCGTTCATCGCCACCGGGCTCTACGGCAAACCGATCCACAAGCAGAACGGCGCGCCGCTGCGCCTCGTGGCACCGTGGAAGTACGGGTTCAAGAACGTGAAATCGATCGTCAGCGTCGATTTCACCGACAAGCGCCCGGTCACCTTCTGGGAGAAGCTGCAGTCCAGCGAATATGGCTTCTGGGCCAACGTGAACCCCGAGGTCGCCCATCCACGCTGGAGCCAGGCGACGGAGAAGCCGCTGGGCAGCGATGGCCGCATCCCGACCCTGCTCTACAACGGCTACGCCGAGTTCGTGTCCGGCCTCTACACCGACCGCAAAGCGGAAAAGCTGTTCATGTAGCCACCTTTGCCTCGCCGCGCCGGCCCGCTACAACGGGCACCGGTCGGCGAGGCCAAAGGGAGGTTCTGCGTGAAGATCAACCGGCGTAAGACGCTTGTAGGAGCCGTGGCGGCGTCGACAACGGGATTGTCGATGACCCGATGGGCAGCGGCGCAGGATTTTCCGAACAAGCCGATCAAGATCGTCGTGCCCTTCGCTGCCGGCAGCGCCACCGACCTCACGGCGCGCGGCCTCGGAGCCAAGCTGCAGGACATCCTCAAGCAGCCGATCGTGATCGAGAACAAGCCGGGCGCCTCGGGCCAGCTCGGCGCCCAAGCCGTCGCGACCGCGCCGGCCGATGGCTACACGCTGCTGATGGGCACCAACACGACCAATTCCGCCAACGGCGCCCTGTTCAAGAAGCTGTCCTACGATCCCGACAAGGATTTCGCCCCGGTCATCCGCTGCGTCACCGGCGTCAATGCGCTGGTCGTGAACAACGACGTGCCGGTGAAGACCGTGGCCGAGCTGATCGCCTACGCCAAGAAGAACCCGGGCAAGCTCAACTTTGCCGAAGCCAGCGCCTCGCAGCGCCTGTCCGGCGAAATGTTCAACCAGCTGGCCGGCGTGAAGATCGAGCGCGTGCCCTACAAGGCGAGCCCTCAGGCGCTGGGCGACGTGGCGTCAGGCCAGGTGCAGGTCATGTTTCCCGACCTGCCGCAGGCACTGACCCAGATCGAGGCGGGCCGCGTCCGCGGTCTCGCCGTTACTGGTGCCAAGCGCACGACCGTGGCGCCCGATCTGCCGGCGATCGCCGAGACCGTGACCGATTATGTGCTGGTCTACTGGCTGGCGGTGTTCGCGCCGGCGGCGACGCCCAAGCCGATCCTCAAGACCTTGCATGACGCCATTGCCGAGGCGCTCAAGGACCCGGCTACGGCCAAGGCCATGACGCAGGGTCGCATGGAAATCTCGCCCCTCGGGCTCGATGCGTTCGATGCCTTCGTGAAGAGCGAGACCGTGTGGTGGGCCAAGTCCATCAAGGCCGCTGGAATCGAGCCGGAGTGAGCAGCACCATGAGCAAAGTCATCGTCGAGAAGAACGGCCCGGTCAAAACCGTCTGGATGAACCGGCCGGAGAAGAAGAACGCGCTCGACAGCGAGCTGTTGGGCAACATGATCGACGCCCTGCAGGCGCCGGTCGCGGCCGACGACCGCGTGCTCGTGATCCGCGGCAAGGGCGACGTGTTCTGCGCCGGGCTCGATATGGCCGAGCGCAGCAAGAGCGCCGGCGACGGCAAGGCGAGCGGCATAGAAATCATGCTGCGGGCCATAGAACTCTGCCCGCTGCCGGTCGTGGCCGTGGTGCACGGTGACGCGATCGCCGGAGGCAACGAGCTGGCGCTGCATTGCGACCTCGTTGTAGCGAGCCAGAAGGCGCGCTTCGGCATGTCGCTGGCCCAGGTCGGCCTGGCGCCCAACTGGTTCCTGGCCAAGAAGCTGATGGAAGTGCTGGGCCCAGTGACAACGCGCGAAATGCTGCTGCTGGGCGATCCCCTGCCCTCGACCAAGCTCCATGCGCTGGGCCTGATCGCCCGCTGCGTGCCGGCCGACCAGCTGGAAGCCGAGGCGGCGAAAGTGATCGACCGGCTGGCCGCAAATGCCCCGCTGTCGCTCAAGGCCATGAAGGCACTGACGGTGCGCCAGCTCGAGTTCCGCGACGCCATCCCGCACGACGATGTGGATGCCGCCGTCCGGACGGCGATGCAGAGCCAGGACGCCCAGGAGGGCATGAAGGCGCGGCTGGAGAAGCGCACCGCCAAGTTCCAGGGCAGGTAGCGTGTCGGTCCGGCTCCGCCTCGACAAACCATGGCGGCCGCTGACGCCGGAAGAAGCCGCACGGCTGCCGGGTCAGCTCGGCGTCTACCAGATCGCCGATGCCGAGGGCGCCATTCTCTATATCGGCCAGGCCGGCGGCCGCTCGCCGTTCGGCCTGCGCAGCGAACTCGTGCGCGAGGCAGAGGAACGCGGCCCGGGCCGGCAGTTCCGTGTCGAAGTGAACATGCAATATCGCAGCCGCTGGTTCGAACTGCTGATGGTCCACAAGGCCGACCACGGCGAGCTGCCGCCCGACAACGCCAAGAACCCGCCGCCGCTGGGACGATTGAGCCCGGCCTGAGAGAGAGCCATGGATTTCGAACCGAGCGAAGAACAGCAACTGCTGATCGACCAGGTCCGCCGCTTTGTGCGGGAAGAGATCATCCCGCTCGAGGCCAAGCTCGACCCTGACGCGGCGGAACTCGATCCCGCCGATCACGCCAGGCTGGTCGAGAAGACCAAGGCGATGGGACTGTTCGGCATCGACATCCCGAAGGAATACGGCGGTCCCGACATCGACATCGTGACCCGCGTGCTGCTGGCCATCGAGATGGCGCAGCATCGCGCCGGCCTCTACGTGCCATGCTACGGCACCTTCGGCGGCGCGGGCCTGGCCCAGATCTTCGAAGCCAACGAGGACCAGAAGGAGCGCTACCTCTATCCGACGCTGCGCGGCGAGAAGAAGGCCTTCTTCGGCCTCACCGAACCGTCGGGCGGCAGCGATCCGGCGCGCGCCATCCAGACCAAGGCTGAGCGCAAGGACAACGGCTGGCTGCTGAACGGCGCCAAGATCTTCATCTCCAATGCCGACCGCGCGCAGTATGGCATCGTGTTTGCCCGCACCGACGCCTCGAAGGGCCGGGCCGGCATAACCTGCTTCCTCATCGATTCCGACACGCCGGGCTTTCACGTGCGCCGCGTCGTGCACACGCTGCGCTCCTCGCACTACGCGACCGAGCTCGAGTTCAAGGATTGCTGGGTCTCCGACCATCAGGTGCTGGGCGAGGTCAACAAGGGCTTCGCCGTCGCCAACGACCGCCTCACACGCCAGCGCATCCCCTACGCCGCGGGTTGTATCGGCGTCGCCATCGCCGCCCACGAGATGGCGATCGAATGGGCCAAGATGCGCAACACCTTCGGCGAGAAGCTGGCCAATCGCCAAGCCGTCCAATGGATGCTGGTCGACAACGAGATCGACATTCGGACGGCCAAACACTTCACCCTGGAAGCCGCCGAGAAGGCGCGCCGCGGGCTACCGTTCCGCATCGAAGCCTCGATCGCCAAGCTCACGGCCTCGGAAGGCGGTGGTCGCGTCGTCGACCGCTCGATGCAAATTCATGGCGGCATGGGTATGACCAAGGACCTGCCGCTGGAGCGCTGGTATCGCGAGATGCGCATCCGGCGCGTCGGCGAAGGCCCGAGCGAGGTTCAGCGCATGGTGATCGCGCGCGAGATCCTGGGCAGCAACCTGCGATGAGCGCGGGACCTCTCGCCGGCCTCAAGGTCGTCGAATTCGGCCAGAATCTGGCCGGCCCCTACTGTGGCCAGATCCTGGCCTTCCTCGGCGCCGAGGTGATCAAGGTCGAGCGACCGGAAGGCGACGATGCGCGCAAATGGGGGCCTCCGTTCGTCGAAGGCGATGCCACAGGCTTCATCGCCCTCAACCGCGGCAAGAAATCGATCACCTGCGATCTCGGCGACTCAAAGCAGCGCGAGGCCCTGATCGAGCGCATCGGAACGGCCGACATCTTCGTGCACAATTTGCGAGCCGACGTGCCGGGCAAGTTCGGCTTCGATGGCCCCACGCTCACCAAACGCTTCCCGCGCCTGATCTATGCCGACCTTGGCGCCTTCGGCCACCTCGGGCCATGGAAGGAGCGACCCGGGTACGAGCCGATCATCCAGGCGGTCGCCGGACTGATCTCGCTGAACGGTGATCCGTCGGGACCCGAGGCACGCATCGGCGTCTCGATCATCGACCTGTCGACCGGCATGTGGACGGCGATCGGCGTGTTGGCCGCGCTGGCCAAGCGTACGGCGACCGGCCAAGGCAGTCTGGTGAACACCTCGCTGTTCGAGAGCGGCCTGATGTGGACGTCGAACCATGTCGCCGGCTGGTCGGTGACGGACAAGATGCCGCCGCGGCAAGGCACCGGCCATCCCTCGCTCACGCCTTACCAGGCGTTCGAATGCAGCGACGGGCCGCTGATGATCTGCCCCGGCAACGACCGGCTGTGGCGCAAGTTCGCCGAAGCGCTGGGCCATCCCGAGTGGCCAGACGAAGCCCGCTTCGAGACCAACGTGCAGCGCGCCGAGCAACGCGAGATGCTGCTGGGCATGATCTCCGAGATCATGAAGAAGGAAAGCCGAGCCTACTGGTCGGCCAAGCTCGACGCGCTGGGCGTGCCCAACGGGCCGCTGAATTCGGTCCCGCAGGTGATGGAACTGGCACAAGTGGCGGCACTTGCCATGTTCAGCCGGCCCTATGCCGGCTCGAACGCCCTGTTCCATGGCCTGCCGCTCAGCATCGACGGCAAACGCGCCGGGGCTACGGCGAAGGCGCCGAAAATCGGCGAGCACGACGGCAAAATCTGAGCGTCAGCCGGCGAAGCTCAGGCAGTACTCGCGCACGCGTTCGATGGGAATGCGGGCGTGACTTTGGACGATGATGAACTTGCCGCCGGGATCCTTGCCATTGGGCAACAGCACCTTCCGCTCGAAGTCGTCGGCGGCCCAGACGCAGGACTTTCTCGAGAACAGCTGCGTGTCGGCATAGTAGCAAGGGTCCCAGTGCGCGTGATAGTCGAACAAATTGCCCTTGAGTTCGGCTACGCTGGTGTAGAGCGAATACTCCGTCCACGGCACCGTCTTGATCTTGCGGCCCAGCCAATAGCAAAGCGACGTGATCCCGTCGAAGGGCCCGAAGCGGAGATGTCGAAGGGTCTGGGCGGTCAGATCACCGTGGAGGATGTTCGGCGTCACCGATAGGCCATGTGCCTCGGCATCGAAAGGAACGCCCACTATCTTGGAGACATGGCGCCACCAGTCATGATGCGCCTTCGGCTCCCAGCGCGATATCGCCAGCCGATTCTTGATGAAGGTCGTTTCATCGAAGTCGCCGACACAGCAGACGTCCGAATCCAGAGTCAGGAAGCCGCCGAAACCCAGCATCGACGGAACCTGGAGCTTCACGATCTGCTGCCGATACCACCCCGTCATCAAGTAGAAGCTGCTGCCCATGGCAAAGAAGTCGCTCTCCGGGCGCACCGAGACGTCGAGGTTCGGAAAGCGCGGCAGGCTGTTGCGCAGTTCTTGAGCGTCCCGGCGTGGTGCAACAATCAGAAGCTCGAAGGGGGCCCGGCCACGCCAGTGGCGGGCCAACGACTCGATCAGGAGGCCGGCACGCCCAAGGTCATCCCGGCGCTTCATACGTCGCAGAGCGAGGGGAAGAATGGCTTGGCGAACTTCGGTGAACATCGGCCCTGTCGGGTTGGAAACTACAGAAGGCGTGTGCCCACATCTACGTGAATTGGTGTCGGGGGCTCCCGTTTACCCCAACCAGCGGCATTTCGCCCGGATCGCAGGCGCCGCCGGGACAAAAAAACGCCGGGCCAAAAGGCCCGGCGAGTTAAACAGGGAGGCTTCACGTCTGGGAGACGTGGGATCAAACGGATCCCGAGTTTCGATGACGATCAGAACAAACCGTTCGTATCGAAGACCTGTTCCAAACCTATTCCTCGGCGAATGTATTGCTAGAGCCTATGTGTGGAATACAGGCATGCGAGGAGCGCATGCCTTTCACTGACTATGCAATCCTGCAAGTCTCATCGTCAGAATCGCGTCTCCGCGACCTTCCGCAGGAGGAAATCGCGGAACACCGCGATGCGTTTGGAGTGCCGCAGCTCCTCAGGGTAGGTGAAATACACATCGGTCGTACGGACATTAAGGTCCGGCAGGACGTTCTCGAGCTTCGTCGATTCCCGGGCGAGATAGTCCGGTAGCGAGGCGATGCCGAGACCCGATTCGACCGCCCGGAAGATGCCGTAGACGTTGTTGACGCGCAGCACGACGACCCGGGCCGAGGGGTCGACATTGCCTTCGCGCAGGAGCCAATTGACGTCCTGCACCGGTGCCCGGGCATCCTCGCCGAAGATTATCAGGCGATGCTGGTCGAGTTCCTCGACGGTCTTGGGCTTCCCGTATTTCTGGATGTAGCCATGCGAGGCGTAGACGTGGCTGCGCACGGTCAGCAGGTGCCGCTGAACGAGCCCTGGCTGGCGCGGCATGACCATGCGGATCGCCACGTCGGCTTCGCGCATGCCGAGATCGAGTTCGTTGTCGGAGAGCACCAGGCTGACGTCGATGTCGGGATACATCGCAATGAATTCGTGCATCTGGGCAGTGAGCCACGTCGAGCCGAAGCCGACCGCCGCCGTCACCTTCAGGCGACCGGCAGGCTTGTCCTGGTTGGCGCGCAACAGCGCCTCGGCGGTATTCACCTTGGCGGCCATGTCGCGCGCGGTGCGATAGAGCAACTCACCCTGCTCGGTCAGGATGAGGCCACGCGCATGGCGGTGAAACAGCATGACGCCGAGCTGCTCCTCGAGCGCGCCGATCTGGCGCGAGATCGCCGACTGGCTGAGCTTCAGGGTCTCGCCGGCGTGCGTGAAGCTGCCGGCGTCGGCTACGGCCTGGAAAATCCGCAGCTTGTCCCAGTCCATGACATCGCCTCCCTAAGGCGTTTGGCGTTGCACGCCAAACGCTGAGCCCGCGCCACCTGCCTATTCGGCAGCCTGCGCGAGACGCGCCTCCCGGCCCGCCAACCACTTCTCCGCCTCGAGCGCGGCCATGCAGCCGGTGCCGGCCGCCGTGACGGCCTGGCGAAAGATCTTGTCCTGCACGTCGCCTGCGGCGTAGACACCCTCGACATCGGTCGACGTCGAGTCCGGCTTGGTGATCAGGTAGCCTTCGCTGTCCATGGCCAGCTTGCCTTTGAACAGCTCTGTATTGGGCGAGTGGCCGATGGCGATGAACACGCCGTCGGTGGCGAGTTCCTGCTCGACGCCGGTCTTGACGTTGCGGGCCCGAACGCCCGTGACCAGCGGCGCCGGCGTCTTCTCGCCCAGAATTTCCTGCACCGCGTGGTCCCACAGCACGGTGACCTTGGGATTGTTGAACAGCCGATCCTGCAGGATCTTCTCGGCGCGGAAAGAATTGCGGCGATGGACCAGAGTCACCTTCGAGGCGTGATGCGTGAGATAGAGCGCCTCCTCGACCGCAGTGTTGCCGCCACCCACGACAACCACTTCCTTGCCCCGGAAGAAGAATCCGTCACAGGTCGCACACGCCGACACGCCGCCACCGCGGAACGTCTCCTCGGTCGGTAGCCCGAGCCATTTTGCAGTGGCGCCGGTGGATATGATGAGCGCATCGGCCTCGTAGCGATCGCCCGAGTCGCCGAGACAGACGAACGGCCGGCGACTGAGGTCGACCTCGACGATGGTGTCGAAGAAAAGCTCGGTGCCGACGTGCTCGGCCTGCTTCTGCATCTGCTCCATCAACCAGGGACCCTGGATGACATCGGCGAAGCCCGGATAGTTTTCGACATCGGTCGTGATGGTGAGCTGGCCGCCTGGCTGAATGCCCTGCACCAGCATCGGCTTCAGGCTCGCCCGCGCCGCGTAGATCGCCGCCGTGTAGCCGGCGGGCCCTGACCCCAGAATAAGCACTTTGCTGCGATGAGTTGCTGCCATGTCCGTCCCGCATCCCGCCTTCCGCATATCTCTCACATATATGCAAACCTCGCCATCGTTGCACGGCCTAATGAGATTTGCGCGCAATTGTTCACGGTGCATGTGCTGATTCTCGCAACTTTATTGCGCCGATGGCATGGTTCTGGCATAGAGCGCGGCCAACGGAGGAACGCATAAGATGGCCCGCGCAAAGCTCGATCGAATCGACCGGCGCATTCTGAGCGACCTGCAGTCAAACGGTCGGATGACCAATGTCGATCTGGCGGAACGCGCCGGCATTTCTGCACCGCCATGCTTGCGACGGGTCCGCGCCCTCGAACGTGCCGGCATCATCAAAGGCTATCATGCTGAACTCAGCCCCGAGGCGCTGGGCTACAGCGTCTCCGTGTTCGCTCTGGTGGGGCTGAACAGCCAGGCCGAGGCCGATCTCAAGTCGTTCGAGGAGCTGATCGCCAAGTGGGACGAGGTCCGCGAGTGCCACATGCTCGCCGGCGAGGCCGACTTCCTGCTGAAGATCGTGGCGGAAACCTGGGATGAATATCAGAAATTCCTGACGACCCGCCTCACCTCTGCCCCCAACGTCAGCCACGTGAAGTCGATGATGGTGTTCCGCACCGCCAAGCAGATGCCAGGGGTGCCTATCCCCGTCGAATGAGAAAAGGACAGACAATGGACGGAACTGCCGCGCCCACTATGTCCCCCGATGTCACCTTCGAACGCTTGCATGAGATCGCTGACGCTTTTGCCCGTCACGACGTCGAAGGGATCATCAGCTTCTTCGCCGAGGACGGCGAGTTCCGGAATGCCAAGGGGCCTCACCATTGGGGCCAGAGCTTCAAGGGCAAGGCCGCCATCCGAAGCTACTTCGAGCCGCTGTTTGCGGGTACCAGCGACGTCAAATGGCAGCACACCAGCGAATTCATCTGCGGTAACCGGGCGGTCACGGAGTGGCACCGGACCGCCACGCTCGCCAGCGGCGAGCGCCAGGAATGGCTGGGCTGCGACCTCTACACCTTCCGCCGCAGCCTGATCGTGATGAAGGACACTTACGTCAAAGTCGTCGTCTGATCCGAATTTCCTCTTGCGGGATACGCCGTGTATGGATAGCTTCCATAAATACACGGTGTAGCAATTAACCGCGGCGGAGGTCACGAGCCATGAAGAATCTCTTCCAGGCGTCCCGGGTCCTGCTGCTCGACATGGCGTCGACGCTCCTCTTTCTCGCCGTTTATCTGGCGACCGGCAGCATCCTGCTGGCAGTGGCGCTCGGCATGGCGCTGGGGATCGGGCAGATCGCCTGGGAACTCGTGCGGAGGCGGCCCGTCGAGGCCCTGCAATGGTTGAGCCTGCTGATCATCCTGGTCTCGGGTACGGCGACCTTCTTCACCAACGATCCGGTCTTCGTGATGCTGAAGCCGACCGTGATCTACGTCATCGTGGGCATCGTGATGCTGCGACGCGGCTGGATGAACCGCTACCTGCCGCCGATCGCGCTGGCCACAGTGCCGGACCTCGGCATCACCTTTGGCTATGTCTGGGCAGGACTGATGTTCTTCTCGGCCGCCCTCAACATCGCGCTTGCCCTCACGCTCGATCCCTCGACCTGGGCGGCGGTAAAGTCGGTGTGGGCGATCGGCAGCAAGCTTGCATTGTTCGGGATTCAGTACGCCGTGATGAAGTCGACCGGCGTTCGTCGCGCACGGGCGATGATGGCCGCCGCTACTTGAACTGAACGCCCACGACCTCGTAGGAACGTGCGCCACGCGGCGTCTGGACCTCGACCCTATCGCCGACGGTCTTGCCGATCAGCGCCCGGCCGATCGGCGACGTCACCGAGATGCGGCCCAGCTTGAGGTCGGCCTCATAGGGGCCGACGATCTGGTACTTCACCTTCTCGTCGGTGTCCTCGTCGGCCAACCGGACGGTCGCGCCAAACTTGACGATCTTGCCGGTGAGCTTGCTGAAGTCGATGACCTCGGCTCGCGAGACGATGCTCTCGACCTCGATGATGCGGCCTTCGATGAAGCTCTGGCGTTCGCGCGCCGAGGTATATTCGGCGTTCTCCGAAAGATCGCCATGCTCGCGCGCCGCCGCGATCGCCTTGATGATCGACGGCCGCTCCACGCTCTTCAGGTACTTCAATTCGTCCTCGAGGCTCTTCAGCCCCTCGGCCGTCGTCGGAACTCTTTCCATTGTCGGATCGTCCTCAATGAATCGCGCGGCGTCAACGGCCAACGGCCCCCAAACAAAGGACCCGTTGACCTCAGGTCAAGCCGAGTCGCCCGGCGGAAGGTCGGTGCGGTAGTTAAAAGGTGGTTTTGAAGTAGGATTGCAAGGGCGCCACGTCCAGGGGACCCGCGTGCAGCGCAGCGATGCCTTCAACCGACGCCTTGGCGCCGGCGACCGTCGTGTAGTAGGCGATCTTGTTCATTAACGCCGTACGCCGGAGCGTAAAGCTGTCGGTGAGCGCGGTCGCGCCGTCGACGGTGTTGAAGACGAGCTGCACCTTGCCGTCTTTCATCAAGTCGACGATGTGCGGCCGTCCTTCGAGCACCTTGTTGACCCGCTCGGCGGCGATGCCGTGCTTGCGCAGGAAGTCGGCAGTGCCGCCGGTCGCCACCACGGTAAAGCCGAGATCGGCCAGCCGCTTGACCGGTTTCACCATCTCGGCCTTGTCCTGATCCTTGACCGAGACGAAGACCAGGCCTTCGAGCGGCACCTTGCTGCCGGCGCCGAGCTGTGATTTGGCGAAGGCACGGCCGAAATTCGTATCGATTCCCATGACCTCGCCCGTCGAGCGCATCTCGGGGCCGAGGATGATATCGACGCCGGGAAAGCGGGCGAACGGAAAGACCGCTTCCTTGACCGCGACATGCTTGCCGCGCGCCTTCTTGATCGCCAGGGCCTTCAATGGCTCACCGACCATCAGGCGGGCGGCGTACTTGGCGATGGGCTGGCCGGTCGCCTTGGCCACAAACGGCACGGTGCGGCTGGCGCGCGGGTTGACCTCGAGCACGTAGACCTCACCGTCCTTGACCGCATACTGCACGTTCATCAGGCCGACGACCTTGAGCGCCTTGGCCATCGCCTCGGTCTGACGCTCGATCTGGGTCAGAATCTTCGACGACAGCGAATGCGGCGGCAGCGAGCAGGCCGAATCACCGGAATGGATGCCGGCTTCCTCGATGTGCTCCATGATGCCCGCTACGAAGACATTCTGGTCCTTGTCGGCAAGCGCATCGACGTCGACCTCGATGGCATCGCGAAGATAGGAATCGATCAGCACCGGCGTGTCGCCCGAGACCTTCACGGCGTCGCGCGTATAGCGTTCCAGGCCGGCCCGATCGTAGACGATCTGCATTGCGCGGCCGCCCAGGACGTACGACGGACGAATGACGACCGGATAGCCGATCCTCTCGGCCACGGCGATCGCCTGCTCCTGCGACGTCGCCGTGCCGTTGTCGGGTTGGCGGAGCTTCAGTCCGTGGATCAGCTTCTGGAAGCGATCGCGATCCTCGGCCAGATCGATGGCGTCGGGCGAGGTGCCTAGGATGGGAATGCCCGCCGCCTCGAGGGGCTTGGCGAGCTTGAGAGGCGTCTGTCCGCCGAACTGCACGATCAGGCCCAGCAGCTCGCCGTTCCGACGCTCGACTTCGACCAGTTCGATGACGTCTTCGGCTGTCAGCGGCTCGAAGTAGAGGCGGTCGGCGGTGTCATAGTCGGTCGAGACCGTCTCCGGATTGCAGTTGACCATGATGGTCTCATAACCGGCTTCGCGCAGGGCGTAGACGGCATGGACGCAGCAATAGTCGAACTCGATACCCTGGCCGATACGGTTCGGCCCGCCGCCCAGAATGATCACCTTCCGGCGATCGGTCGGATTCGCCTCACACTCGGCCGGATTGACGCCATCGCCTTCGTAGCAGGAGTAGAGATAGGGTGTGTGCGACTCGAATTCGGCCGCGCAGGTGTCGATGCGCTTGAACACCGGCCGCACGCCCAGGCTACGGCGCTGCTTGGCCACCTCGGCTGCCTTCATGCCGGCAAGCTCGGCCAGACGCTCGTCGGAGAAGCCCTTCTTCTTGAGGTCGAGCAACTCTTTGGCATCCGTCGGCAGGCCCGAGGCGCGTACGCCGGCCTCGATCTGCACGAGCTGTTCGATCTGGCGCAGGAACCACGGCTCGTACTTCGATGCCTGGGCGATCTCCTCGACCGTGAGGCCATGACGGATCGCCTGGGCGATGACGAGAATGCGGTCGGGCGTCGGACGGGACAGGGCACCCACGATCGCTGCCTTGTCCGGCGCGCCCTTGATTTCTATCTCGTTCAGACCGGTCAGGCCGGTCTCCATCGAGCGCAGCGCCTTCTGCAGCGACTCCTGGAAGGTACGCCCGATCGACATCGCCTCGCCCACGCTCTTCATCGAGGTCGTGAGCAGCGCCTCGGCACCGGGGAACTTCTCGAAGGCAAAGCGCGGGATCTTGGTAACGACATAGTCGATGGTCGGCTCGAAAGAGGCCGGCGTCGAGCCGGTAATGTCGTTCAGCAATTCGTCGAGCGTGTAGCCCACGGCAAGGCGCGCCGCGACCTTGGCGATCGGGAAGCCCGTGGCCTTGGAAGCCAGCGCCGAAGAGCGCGAGACACGCGGATTCATCTCGATCACGACCATGCGGCCGGTCGCCGGATCGACGGCGAACTGTACATTCGAGCCACCGGTATCGACGCCGATCTCGCGCAGGCACGCGATCGAGGCGTCGCGCATTATCTGGTATTCCTTGTCGGTAAGCGTCAGCGCCGGCGCGACGGTGACCGAATCTCCGGTGTGGATGCCCATCGGATCGACGTTCTCGATCGAGCAGATGATGATGCAGTTGTCGTTGCGGTCGCGCACGACCTCCATCTCGTACTCTTTCCAGCCGAGCACGGACTCCTCGACCAGCACCTCGCCCACCGGTGAGGCTTCGACGCCGCCCTGCACGATGTCGAAGAATTCGTCACGATTGTAGGCGATGCCGCCGCCGGTGCCACCCAGCGTGAAGGACGGGCGGATAATCGCCGGCAGACCGACGAGGTCGAGCGCACGCGCCGCTTCCTCACGATTGTGCACGACCTCGCTCCTGGGCGATTGGAGACCGATCTTGGTCATGGCGTCGCGGAACAGCAGGCGATCCTCGGCCTTGTCGATCGCCTCGGCGTTGGCGCCGATCAGCTCGACCTTGAGCTTTTCGAGGCGGCCGTCGCGGTGCAGCGACATCGCCGTGTTGAGCGCGGTTTGGCCGCCCATGGTCGGCAGGATGGCGTCGGGCCTTTCCTTCTCGATGATGCGCGCCACGAAGTCGGGCGTGATTGGCTCGATGTAGGTGGCGTCGGCGAGGCCAGGATCGGTCATGATCGTGGCCGGATTGGAGTTCACCAGGATGACGCGATAACCCTCGTCCTTCAGCGCCTTGCAGGCCTGCACGCCCGAATAGTCGAACTCGCAGGCCTGGCCGATCACGATCGGACCGGCGCCAATGACGAGGATGCTCTTGATGTCTGTGCGCTTGGGCATGGTGACTCTATTTGCCCTTGCTCTTGTCGATCATGTCGACGAACCGCTTGAAGAGATAGTGGCTGTCGGTCGGGCCGGGCGAGGCCTCGGGATGGTACTGCACCGAGAAGGCGGGCTTATCGGTGCAGCGGATGCCTTCGTTGATGCCGTCGAACAACGAGACGTGCGTGACCTCGGCGTTCGGCGGCAGCGTTTCAGGAATGACGCAGAAGCCGTGATTCTGCGATGTGATCTCGACCTTGCCGGTGGTGAGATCCTTCACCGGCTGATTGGCGCCGCGATGGCCGCGCTCCATCTTGCGCGTCTTGCCGCCGATGGTGAGCGCCAGAAGCTGATGGCCGAGGCAGATACCGAACAGCGGCACCTTCTTGTCGAGCACGGCCTGGATAGCGGGCACGGTGTAGCTCACCGTCGCGGCCGGATCACCGGGACCGTTGGACAGGAACACGCCGTCCGGCTTGTGGCGCAGGATGTCCTCGCCGGTCGCGGTCGCGGGCACCACCGTCACCCTGCAGCCGGCGTTGGCCAGGCAGCGCAGGATGTTGCGTTTGGCGCCATAGTCGACGGCCACCACGTGATATTTAGGCTTGTCGAGTTTGCCGTAGCCCTTGCCGAGTGCCCATGCGGTCTCGTCCCACGTGTAGCTCTGCTTGGTCGTGACTTCGATGGCGAGGTCCATGCCGTCGAGGCCAGGCCAATCCTGGGCAATCTTGCGCAGTTTCGGGATATCGAATTTGCCGTCGGGCGCGTGCACCACGACGCCATTGGGCGGGCCCTTGTCGCGGATGTGCCGCGTGATCGCCCGCGTATCGACGCCACAGATGCCCGGCAGATTGTAGCTCTTCAGCCAGTCGTCGAGCGGCTTGGCCGCGCGCCAGTTGGCGGGCTCGGTGATCTCGCCGCGCATGACGACGCCACGCGCGAACGGCGTGATGGTCTCGATGTCCTCGAGATTGGTGCCGACATTGCCGATGTGCGGAAAAGTGAAAGTGATAATCTGCCCGGCATAGGACGGATCTGTGATGATTTCCTGGTAGCCGGTCATCGAGGTGTTGAAACAGACTTCGCCCACGGCGTGGCCCGCAGCCCCGATTCCCTTACCCCAGAAAACCGCGCCATCAGCCAGCACCAGGGCGGCCGTGGCCCAACGCGGCGCGGCGTCTTTCGCGCCGGCGGTCTTGGTTGAAGTCATGAATGCTTGCGTCCGTTCCGGCCCGCCCGGTGTCGCCCGGGGAGGCAACCTGCGAACCGCGCGGGTTGTAACCAAGCGGTCGCAGAGGGTCAAGGCGCGGGTGGCAGCTAATTCACAAGCTATTTCAATAGCTTATTTGCTTTGCCAACAACGCCCGAGGCGATTAGTTTCCGCCGCTTAGCCATTGGGTGACCAATGGCGGACCTGATGGGATCAAAGTGATGCTGCGTGACAAATTGAACAACGCCATGAAAGAGGCCATGCGCGCCCGCGAGCAGGCCGCGCTGGGCACGATTCGCCTCATTCTCGCGAAGCTCAAGGACGTCGATATCGCTGCCCGCACCGAGGCCAGCCGCGAAGGCGTGGCCGACGACAAGATCCTGTCGATGATGCAGGGCATGATCAAACAGCGGAACGAATCGATCGCCCTCTACGAAAAGGGCAATCGCGCCGACCTGGCCGACAAGGAAAAGGCCGAGATCACCGTCATCGAGCGCTTCCTGCCGCAGCAGATGGACGAGGCGGAGGTCGAAGCCGCCGTCCGCGAGGCAGTGGCCGTCGCCGGCGCCACCACCGTCAAGGACATGGGCGGGGTCATGGCCGCCCTGAAGGCCAAGTATGCCGGCCAGATGGACTTCGCCAAGGCCTCGGCCGCCGTAAAGAAAGCTCTTACCGGCTGACCATCCCCGTTTTCCCCCGCGTCGTCACTGGCGCGGCGGGGTCCGCATCGTCATTTTAGACGAATGGCGTTTCCACCCGGCTTCCTCGACGAACTGCGCGCGCGCCTCAGCCTGTCCGACGTTGTCGGCCGCAAGGTGTCTCTGAAGCGCCGGTCAGGCAGCGAATATGCCGGCCTCTGCCCGTTTCACAACGAAAAGACGCCGTCCTTCACGGTCAACGACAAGAAGGGCTTTTATCATTGCTTCGGCTGCGGCGAGCATGGCGACGCGGTGGGCTTCGTGATGAAGACCGAGGGGCTTTCCTTCCCCGAGTCCGTGGAGAAGCTCGCGCGCGAAGTCAATCTGCCAGTCCCGCGCGCCACGCCGGCCGAACGCGAGCGGGCCGAACGCGCTTCCACCCTGCAGGAAGTCGTCGAATTGGCGGCACGCTGGTTCCAGAAGCAGTTGCGGCTACCGGTTGGACGCCACGGTCTCGATTATCTGCGTGGTCGGGGCCTCAGCGACGACACGATCGACGACTTTCGCCTGGGTTTCGCACCGGATACCCGCGACGGGCTCCTGGCAGCCCTGAAGCGCGAGAATGTCCCGATCGACAAGATCATCGAGGCGGGGCTGGCAATTCAGCCCGAGGAAAACCGCGAGCCCTACGATCGCTTCCGCGGTCGGGTGATGTTTCCCATCGCCGACCGGCGCGGCCGGGTAATCGCCTTCGGCGGACGGGTGATGGGCACGGGCGAGCCGAAGTACCTCAATTCCCCCGAGACGCCGCTGTTCCACAAGGGCGCCAATCTCTATTGCCTCGATCGGGCACGGCAGGCTGTGACCAAGGACCAGCCGGTGATCGTGGCCGAAGGCTACATGGACGTGATCGCCTTGCATGGTGCGGGATTCACGGGCTCTGTGGCACCCCTCGGCACCGCGCTCACCGAAGGCCAGCTCGGCGAACTGTGGAAGCTTGCCGACGAGCCCTTCCTCTGTTTCGACGGCGACAATGCCGGCAGGCGCGCGGCCTCGCGCGCCGCCGAACGGGCGCTGCCGCTTCTACGTGCCGGCAAGAGCCTTCGGTTTCTGGCGCTGCCCGCCGGCGAGGATCCCGACAGCGTAATCCGCGCCCGAGGCGCCGATGCCATCCGGCGCGTGCTCGACCTCGCCCGGCCGCTGTCCGATGTCGTTTGGGAAATGGAGACCGAGGGCAGACCCGCAGACACGCCTGAGCGCCGCGCCAGTCTCCAGCGCGCGGTCGAGCTGCGGGTCGCCGAGATCGCCGACCCCATGGTCCGGGACTACTACAGGACGGACATGCGCAACCGGCTGAACCGGGTGCGCCGGCCGGAGGGACCGGCTTGGCGCCCCGGCGAGCGGCGCCCCTTCCGCCGGCCAGGGGATCCAGCCCCCAGCCCGTTTGCACCAGGTTCGGCCGCCCGCCAGTCGAACGCCGAAGCCGACGGGTCACGCCAGGAACGGGCACTTCTGGGTGCCCTGATCGAACGGCCCGCCCTCCTTCACGTCTTGGCCGAGGATTTGGCCGCCTTGCCGATCGCCAATCCAGACCTCTCCCGCCTGCGCAGCGGCCTGCTCGATGCCCTGTCCATGATCCCGCAGGGGGTCGACCCGGCGGCCGACGAGGCTGTGGCGGAAGGCGCTGATGCCGATACCTCCCTTGAAGCAAGGCTGATCGAGGAGCATCTCCAGCGAACCGGCCTTGGCGGGCTGGCGGCAGCGGCCCGGGCGAAAGCCCGGGAGGTCTTCCGCGATGACCCGACCGATGCCGATGGCCGGGTCGGCCAATGGCGCCGGGCCGCCCGCCATATGAGCCAGCTCACCGCCGATCCGGAGGAGCTGAAACGGGCCGAGGAAGCCTTGGCCGAAGACATGAGTGAGGAAAATCTGCGCCGCCTGCAGGCCGTTCTGGACCGGATGCGGAGAGAAAGTGTCGAATCCGGCGCCGGATAGCTGGCTTGCACGCGAATATGGGGGGATACCCTATCGGCGCTTGAACTTAACCCCCATATAGTAGAAGGGTAGTTTCAGCGGGATCGCCCCCCGCCTCCCCTTCTTGCAGCCAAATTCGCGGCCAGACCGGCCGTTGGACCCGTTTGTCGCACCTAAGGAACATTTATGGCGACCAAAACCGCGACCGCAGCCCAGCCCGAAGCCACCGATACCCGTGACGAGGGGCCCGACGCCCCTCTGCTCGATACCCTTGGCGCAGAACTCAAGAAGCTCGTCCAGAAGGGCAAGGAGCGCGGCTACGTCACGTATGACGAGCTGAACGCCGCCCTGCCGCCCGACGAAGTGTCCTCCGAGCAGATCGAGGACACGATGGCGATGCTGTCGGAAGCCGGCGTCAACGTGGTTGAAGCCGAGGAGCAGGAAGAGACCGCGACCGCCACCCCGGCTGAGCCCGCCAAGACCGCCGTGGTCGCGGCCGAAGCGACTGGCGAGGACGAGGAGCTCGGCCGCACCGACGACCCGGTCCGCATGTACCTGCGCGAGATGGGCAGCGTCGAGCTGCTGAGCCGCGAGGGCGAGATCGAGATCGCCAAGCGCATCGAGGCCGGCCAGGACAAGATGATCGGCGGCATCTGCGAAAGCCCGATGACGATCACGGCGCTGCTGGCGTGGCGCGACGCGATCAATGAAGGCCGCATCCTGCTGCGCGACGTGATCGACCTCGAGGCGACCCAGGGCGGTGCCCCCGGCGAGGCCAAGGCCGCGATGGCGGCCAACCCGCCGCCGCCGGCGATGCCGCGTCCGGCACTGCCCAAGCTCGTGCGACCGGCCGCCCCCGTGGTCAACGGTGCCGCCGCCGGCGCGCCCGGCGAACCCGCCGCCGAAGGCGCCGAGGACGACGAGGAGAACGCGCTGTCGCTGTCGGCGCTCGAGGAGAAGCTCAAGCCCGAGGTGCTGCGCAACCTCACCAAAATCGCCCGCGTCTATCTCGACATGTCGAAGGTGCAGAACCGACGCCTGTCGACGCTCAATCGTGGCCAGAAGCCCAGCCCCGAATTCGAGAAGAGCTACGAAAAGCACCGCAAGAAGATCGTCGACCTGGTTCGCCAGATCCACATCAACGCCAACCGCATCGAGCAGCTCAAGCTCGCGCTCTACGATCTCAATCGCCGGCTGATGATGATCGAGGGCAAGCTCCTGCGTATGGCCGAAGGCTTCCGTATCCCGCGCCAGGACTTCCTCGACCACTACCTGACACACGAGATCGACCCCAACTGGCTCGAGAAGGTCGGCAAGCTGTCGGGCAAGGGCTGGAAGGACTTCGCCAAGAAGAAGGGCCCCGAGATCGAGAAGATGCGCGAAGAAATCCGCGTCATCTCCGACCACGCCGGCGCGCCGATCTTCGAATACCGCCGCATGGTCAAGACCGTGCAGGACGGCGAGCGCGAGATGATGCGCGCCAAGAAGGAGATGATCGAGGCCAACCTGCGCCTCGTGATCTCGATCGCCAAGAAATACACCAACCGCGGCCTGCAGTTTCTGGATCTCATCCAGGAAGGCAACATCGGCCTGATGAAGGCGGTCGACAAGTTCGAGTACCGCCGCGGCTACAAGTTCTCGACCTACGCGACGTGGTGGATCCGTCAGGC
>JAQSDW010000128.1 GCA_029946105.1 Reyranella sp.
ACGCCGCAGAAGCCGATGAAGAAGGCCTACGAGCAGTCGCCCGCGGCGGTGAAGAAATGGTTGGACGAGGACTACCCGAATATCGCCACTAGGGCCAAGGCCGAGGGCGCTGAAGTTCACTGGGGCGACGAGAGCGGACTGCGCAGCGACGACGTGCGCGGCCGGGGATATGCCCCCAAGGGCGAAACCCCAGTAATCCGGGTGAACAACAAGCGCCACAGCTTGTCGGTGATCTCCACCGTGACCAACAAAGGCCAGATGCGCTGGAAGATTTTCGACGGAGCGCTCAACGCGAACATCCTGATCGACTTCCTTCGTCGGCTGATCAAGGGGGCCACGAAGAAAGTGTTCCTGATCCTGGATAACCTGCGGGTACACCACGCCAAGCCGGTCAAGGCGTGGCTGGCCGACCACGTCGATGAGATCGAGGTGTTCTACCTGCCCAGCTATAGCCCCGAACTCAATCCCGACGAGATGGCCAACGCCGACATCAAGCAGGGTGTGACCACGCGCGCCCCGGCCCGAACTAAGCTGCACTTGGTCAGGGCCACAGCGCGCCATCTGCGCAGCGTGCAACGCCAGCCCGAGCGGGTCCGCAAGTACTTCGAGCATGAACCCGTTCGTTACGCCGCTTGATTCAAGTTCGATAATGCCGGCTCAATAAGCTTAGTAGTCGCCTCTGGATAACGAGGGTGCTGACGTCTCCAGTCTGATGGGGTCTGGAAGGTCCCAGCCCATGCGCCAACGTGATCTGCACGAGCCTCGGCCTGCTCAGGATCATACTGGTGCCCGTAACCGCCCGCGACCGTGCACAGGACCGCATGAACCAGCAGGGTCTCGACGACAGCAAAGCTGGCCGGGTTAGTGCCGCCGACAAAAGTGCCGTCGGTGAACAAAGATGCTCCGACCAAGGTCTACCGATAGGAGTGAAGGCGACACGTGGAGGCGAGGGCAGGCCTAGACGAACTATTAAGAATGGTGAGTTCAAGGTACGCACCAAGTCCATAGTGCTCGGGCCGTGCGGTCTGCCGGTCACGTCCACGGCTGAGAAAAGTAATGGCTTTTTCCTGGTTTAACGTGGGATTGAGGGAACGTTTCAACCAGCGCTTCGTTGGCTCTCTGAATGTTATTTAAGGGGTTCATATGATCGCTAAGTTGTTGGTAACGGCTGTCATCAGTACGGCCGTGGCGCTGGCCTCTCCGGTATGGGCGCAAAAGGGAGGTCACGGAAATCAGGGCAATCAGGGCAATCAGGGCCACAGCGCGGGTAGCGGCAATACGCCGGATATGCGCGGCAACGGCAATGCACCCGACACGCGTAGCCCCGATGCGCGGGGCCCCGGCCAGCATCAAGGCACGCTGCCTTCCACTGCAGGACAGGGCCAAGAATCGCACCCCGCCTTTGTAGTGGGCGACAACGATCGCTCCACCGTGACCTCCTACTATCGCGAAGAGTTCGCGCGCGGCAATTGCCCGCCGGGTCTCGCCAAGAAGGACAATGGCTGCATGCCGCCGGGCTTGGCGAAGAAGGAGTGGCTGGTGGGACAGCCACTGCCGCCTTCGGTAACCTATTATCCGCTGCCGCCGCAACTCTATAGCCGTCTGTCGCCCCCGCCACCGGGGTATGAGTATGTTCGCGTTAATGACGACGTGCTGCTGATGCAGTCGGCAAACCGCTCGGTGGTCAACCTCGTGGTTAACCTCCTGCGTTGAGAGGCAGACGCGTGGGTTCAAAAGGACAAGGATTAGGGCAAACCCAGACCAAGTCGGTGCGGCGCAGCCGCACCGATGATTGACCGCCCGCATCCTTTCCTGACCTGTCGCATTGCGGGCGCAACGGCTGCCTGCCGCCCGGTCAGGCCAAGAAGGCGTGGATCGTCGGCCAGCCCTTGCCGCCGGAGGTTGTCCACTACCCGATACCGCGCGAACTTCAGACGCAGCTCACCCCACCGCCTCACGACTACGAGTATGTCCAGGTGGACGACAACATCGTGCTGATCGCGACCGCCACGCGGGAGATTGCCGCCCTGCTCGGCAACCTCGGGAACTTCGACTAGGCGCGCGAGAAAATTCAGAGAGGACGATCCCATGTCTGCAAGAAAATGGCTTGTGACCTTGACGGTGCCGTTGGCCTTGGCGGCGAGTCTCGGTGCCTGCACTCAAACGGGTGGCACAACGCAGCCGGGATACGTCAACACGTCGGCCGCAGGCAGCTATAGCGGCGAACAAGGCCGTGTCATGTCCATCCGCGAAGTCGCTTTGCGCGGCGGGTCGGGCATGAACGACGGCACGCTGGTCGGCGGCGGCGTGGGAGCGGCGGGCGGTGCTGCGATCGGCGCGGCCACGACCCACTCAGTCGGCGGTGCGGTAGTCGGCGGCCTGCTCGGCGCTGTGGGTGGCGCCATCGCCGGCAACATCGTCGGCCGCGGCGGTTCCAGCCAGCGCGGTATTGAAGTCACGATACAGAAAGACGACGGCCAGACGGTTACTATTGCCCAGCCCGACAATGGCGATATTCAGATGGGCGACCGCGTCAGGATTGTTCAGGACCGCAACGGCGTGGCGACGGCAGTCCGCGACTCTGGTTACCGGCGCGATCTGTAGAAGGTTAATCTTACGGTCCTCGCCGCCGACCTGCGCCGCCATAGAGGTAGGCGAAGCCGATCTGTGCCTCCCCAACAAAGGGACGGTGGCCGACACTCGGGCTGTAGCCGTCGGTATTGCCGTCAAGGAAGATGTTGCGCCCGACCACCTGCGCGTCGAGGCCAGCAAAAAGATACCAGCCAAAGCTGCCATCGCCGATGAACGCTTCCAAGCCGGGCAGCGCGGGCCGGGCGCGCGTCGGGCCGAAATCGTCGCGCAGGTTCTTGCCGATGCGCCCTGTGCCGCCGACACTGGCATAGGTCGCGACGTTGCCCAGTGCGGCGCCGATGCGCGGGATGAAGTCGACCTCGAGCTTTGGATCCTCGATCAGCACCGAACGGCACGTGCGCCACCGCCGTTCGAAGGCAAGCCCCAGCGTCGGCTCGTTATGCAGCTGATTCGCCCAGCCATAGGTCGGCGCCACGCCGATCAGTGTGTGCCAGTTGTTCTGCACGAAAGGGCCGCCCGCCGCCGGT
>JAQSDW010000129.1:0-15302 GCA_029946105.1 Reyranella sp.
TCCGGGTAGAGAACGTCGAGGCCGCGTTTCACTGCCGCGTAAGGCTAATCAACTAATTCACGCGATCGGCCTGGGCCAACAAGAAAAAGCAGCGGAGGCGTGGAAATGGCGTGCCTGAGCGGCGCGGGCGGTATGGTCGAGAAGCGATGAGTGTCCGGAACCCCCAAGCGCGCGAGGCGTTAACGAAAACACGACCTCATCAGGAGCAATCGCCATGACCGACAAGTCACCGGATACGAAGACTCCCCAGAATCCCGTCAAAGACTCCCGCCCCGGCATGATGGGCGACGGCACCGAGGAGCAGAATCTCGGCCAGCCCGGTAATCCCGATGCGCGGATCAAGAAGGATGAAGTGGACGCAGCCTTCGGCAGCAAGGTGCCGAAGAAGTAGAGTCCGGCTCGATCTCAATCCTTGATCGCCGGCAGCACAAATCGATTGAGGATCGCATACGGGATGATGCCCTGCAGCGGGCCGCTGTAGTGGGCGGAGTTGATCGCGACGACGAGATCGAGCTTGGGCAAGACGAAGAGGCGCTGCCCGCCGAGGCCGACGCCGCCGATCCAGTCGACGCTGCGGCCACGGTAGAGTGAACGGCCGAGCCACCATTGATAGCCATAGAAGAGGAGGCCCTCGGTGTTGAGGCGCGGCTTGGTCGATTCCGCCACCCAACCCTCGGGCAACACGCGCTGGCCGTTCCACATCCCGCCGCTCACCATGAGCTGGCCGATCTTGGCGAGATCGCGCGGCCTCAGGCGCAGGCCGCCGAACGCCGCGATCTCCTTGGCCTTGGCGAAGTCCAGCCACTCGAAGTCGGTGATCGACAGCGGCCCGAACAGCTTTTCGCGGGCGTAATCGTCGATTCTGCGGCCGGTGGTCCGGGCCACCACGCCGCCCAGCAGCGTGGTGGCGCCGCCGCTGTAGTTGAACAGTGTTCCTGGCGTCACCACGACCGGCCGTTCCCAGATGTAGCGATAGGGGTCGTCCGCCTCGAACATCGGGCGTTCGGTGTTGTCGACGCTCAGCCAGTCCGCGCTCTCGTTCCACTTCCAGCCGGGCGCCATGGTCAGCAGGTCGCGGAAGGTGATTCGGGCATTCTCCGGCGTGCGCAGGCTGGCATATTCGGGAAAGGAATCGATGACGGCCGAGTCGAGCGGCGGGAATTTGCCATCGCCCAGCGCGATGCCGACCAGCAGCGACGTCACGCTCTTGGAGATCGACCGCACGTCGTGCTTGGTGGTGGGCGTGAAGTGGACGAGGCCAAGCCCTTCACCGGCGAAGCGCACGTCCCTGCCCGACAGGTAGTGTTCCGCGACCAGCTTGCCGTGGCGGGCGACCACGACGGCGTGGATATTGGCGGTGGGCCACTGTTTTAGAAAAGCCTCCAGGCCGCAGAGCTTCGTGCCGTCGAGGCCGACTTCCTCGGGCGCCGCAACCGTCCAGCCGTCGCCGATCGCTTCCGCCTTGCCGCAAGGCCCGGTGGAGGGTTGGGCAGCGGCGGGCACGGCGAAAAGCAGGGCGAGCAACAGGAGCGCACGGCGGATCATGGCCGGCCAGTCTGTTTCAATCGCCCAGTGCTGTCACTGCCAGCAAAATTTGCTTGGACTTAGACTTGCAGGTTTCACAGGTTTTGGGCTATATTCCTGGTAGATTGACGCTTACTCCGTTCAATCATGTTGGACCGCGGGCCTCCAGGCGCTTCATGACCCTCTCCGGCCTACGGCCACCTCCCCCGGGACGGGGGAGGAGATAGAGAGTTCATGACTCCTCCCCCGCTTGCGGGGGAGGTGGCCGAAGGCCGGAAGGGGTCGAAGCTTATTTCCGCGCGGCCGGCCCGGACAGCCAGGCGATCACATCGCCGGCGCTGCGGTCCGGCGGAAACACCGGATAGAAGACATGCTCCACGGTGCCGCGGTCGATCACCAGGGTGAAGCGCTTCAGCAGCGTCATTCCCGAGGTCTCGAAAGTCGGCAGCTTCATCGCGTGCGTGAGCTGCAGGGATGCGTCCGACAGGATCGCAAAGGGCAGGTGGAGGCGTTCGGCCGCTTCGCGCTGGTAGTCGGGCTCCTGGGTCGAGAGGCCGAAAAGATGGCTGACGCCCAGGCGCTTCAATTCGGCGAAGTGGTCGCGGAAGGAACAGGACTGGGGCGTGCAGCCGCGTGCACCGGGGATCATGTCCCAGCCGTCGGGGCTGGCGACATCGGGCCGCCCGGTCCGCGGATAGGCGTAGACGACGACCCGACCGGGAAGCGCCGACAGGTCGACCAACTCACCGTTGGTGGCCCGCAGCGGCACAGATGCCATGCGGGCGCCGGCCAGATGGCGTGTCGCGCCATCGTCTGTCGGGGCCGGGATCGCCGACCAGTCGGGAGCGTCGACCGTGCTCGCCATCTGATGCCTATATGTGGTGCCTACTTGAGCTCGGCCGCTTCGATCAGCCAGGGCTCGTTCTTGGCAGCGTCGATCCATTCCTTCATCGCCGGATGGGCGAGCACGGCCGTGGCGTAGGCCTCCGAATCGGCGTCGAGGGTGACGCCGTAGGTACGGAAGCGGGTGACGACCGGGGCGTACATGGCGTCGGCGGCGCCAAAGGCGCCGAACAGGAAGCCGTCGTCCCTGGGCGCGGCGCCGGCGAAGCGCTTGCGGCAGTCGCGCCACATCGAGGTGATGCGCTCGATGTCGGCGCGCACAGCAGGCGTCATGCCCTTGCCGGGAAAGGAGGCGCGGATGTTCATCGGCATGTTGGTGCGCAGGTCCATGAAGCCGGCGTGCATCTCGGTCGAGATCGAGCGCGCGTGCGCCCGCGCCGCCGCGGCGGCCGGCCAGAAGCCCGCCTCGGGCATGAGGTCGTTGAGATATTCGGCGATGGCGAGCGATTCCCATACGGCGAAGCCACGGTGCAGCAGCACCGGCACGCGGCCCGAGGGCGAGTGCTTGCGGATCGCGGCCTGCGTCTCGGGCCGGTCGAGCGGGATCACGATCTCCTCGCAGTCGACTCCGGCGATCCGCACCATCAGCCCGCCGCGCATCGACCACGATGAGTAGTTCTTGTTGCCGACCACGAGTGTGAAATCAGCCATGCGCCCTCCAACTTCCATCACTTGCCAGCCGGACAGTTTGACCGGCAATCTTGACCAGAAACCTACAGAATTGTGAGCATGGCCATGTCGTTGCCCTTCGTCGACCGCTCTTCTTCTTCCCTCCCCGTGCAGTTTGTCTCCCAGCCGAAGTGGCGGGCGTGGCTGCGCGAACAGAGTGCGGCGCGGCGGGGCTGGATCGACTCGACCGGCGTGTCGGGCAATGCCGGCGATATCGTGGTGCTGCCGGGACGCGACGGCAAGGCGGCGGGCGCCGTGCTGGTCGTTCCGGCCACACCTGTATTGTGGGATTTCGGCGGGCTGGCGACGCGGCTGCCGGCCGGCACCTGGCGGTTCGTGTCGGACTCGGCGCCGCTCGCGATGACAGACGCGATGGTGGCGATCGGGCTCGGGGCGTGGAAGTTCGAGCGCTACAAGGCGAAGAAGTCGAAGCAGGGACCGCGCTTCGTGTGGCCGGAGAGCGCCGACAAGGCACGCGCGACGGCTGCGATCGAGGCGATCTCGATGGCGCGCGATCTCATCACCACGCCGTCGTCGGACATGGGACCGGCCGAGCTTGCGGCTGCCGCGCAGGAGCTGGGCAAGGCGCACAAGGCCAGGGTGAAGGTGATCGTGGGCGACGATCTCCTGAAACAGAATTACCCGATGGTCCATGCGGTGGGCCGCGCCAGCACGCGGGCGCCGCGGCTGATCGATCTGGTGTGGGGCAAGGAGAGCGATCCCAAGGTGACGCTGGTGGGCAAGGGCGTGTGCTTCGACACCGGCGGGCTCGATCTCAAGCCGGCGATGAGCATGCTCAACATGAAGAAGGACATGGGCGGGGCGGCCACGGTGCTGGCGGTGGCGGCGATGGTGATGGCGGCCAACCTGCCGGTGCGGCTGCGCGTGCTGGTGCCGGCGGTCGAGAATTCCGTGTCGGGCAACGCTTTCAGGCCGCTCGACGTGGTGCCGACGCGCAAGGGGCTGACGGTCGAGATCGGCAACACCGATGCCGAGGGGCGGCTGATCCTGTGCGATGCGCTCTGCGAGGGCGCCTCGGAGAAGCCGACGATGATGGTGAATTGCGCCACGCTGACGGGCGCGGCGCGCGTGGCGCTCGGCACCGAATTGCCGGCGCTGTTCTGCAACGACGACACGCTGGCCGACGATCTGCAGGCCGCGGGCAAGGCGGTGACCGATCCGATGTGGCGGATGCCGTTGTTTGCCGGCTACAGGCGCCTGCTCGACAGTCGCGTGGCCGATCTCAACAACGTGTCGGTGGGCGGGCTGGGCGGCGCCATCACCGCGGCGCTTTACCTGCAGGCCTTCGTGCCCGACGACGTGCCGTGGGCCCATTTCGACATGGGCGCTTGGAACGGCAGTAGCCGGCCCGGCCGGCCCGAGGGCGGCGAAGCGCAGGCCGCGCGGGCCATTTTCGCCACGATCGAGAAAAGGATTGGCGAGAAGCGGCTGGGGAAATAGGAGACACGAATTAGGAGACACGAATTAGGAGACAAAAGCGCTACACGCGACTGTCTCCCGTGTCTCCCATTTCGGGGCCGCCAATCAGTAGCCGGCCTTGGGATCGATCGTGTTGATCAAGGGCTTGCCGGCCCGGATCCGCTTGATGTTCTCGATCACCCCGGGCGAGGCCGTGCGCGGATTGGTGGCGCCGGCGATATGCGGCGTCACATGCACTTTCGGGTGGCTCCAGTAGGCGTGATCGGCGGGCAGCGGCTCGGTGTTGAACACGTCCAGCGCCGCGCCGCTCAAGTGTCCCGAATCGAGCGCCGCCAGCAGCGCCTCGTCGTTCACGTGTCCGCCACGCGCCATGTTAATGAAGTAGGCGCCCTTCGGCAGCGTCGCGAACACCTCGGCGTCCATGATGCCGCGCGTGTCGCGGGTGAGCGGCAGCACGTTGACCAGGATATCGCTCTCGGCCAGCACCTGTTTGAGGCCATCGGCGCCATGGAAGGTCTTTATGCCGGGCAGGGTCTTCTGTGTCCGGCTCCAGCCCGCCGTCGGAAAGCCCAGCGCGGCGAACTTGCCGGCGGTGTCCTGGCCGATCGTGCCGAGACCCAGGATGCCGATGCGGCGGTGGATGGTGTCGATGAACTCCTCGACCTTCCATTTCCCGGCGCGCTGGCTCGCGGCATATTTGTCGATGTCGCGGTGATGGCGGAGCGCCCAGTAGAGCGCGTACTCGCTCATCTGGCCCACCAGCCCGTCGTCCATGATGCGCGTGATCGGCACGCCTTCGGGCAGTCTGTCGTCGGCCAGCAGATGGTCGACGCCCATGCCGAGCGAGACGATCATCTTCACGTTGGGGAAGGTGGCGATCAGCCCGCCGGGCGGCTTCCATGCCAGCACGATTTCGACCTCGGCCTTGTCGCCCAGTCTGTCGAGGGTGCGGAAATCGACCGGCCCGAGGGCCGCTTCGAAGGCTTTTTTCCAGTGCTGGCCGTCGGTGTCGCGGCTGATGTAGGCGATGGCGCCGGCCATGGAACTCCTTGTGCGATACGCTATTTGGGCAAAGTCGCCGGGTCGAGCTTGATGCCCTTCTCCTTGTAATAGCGTACCGCGCCAGGATGGAAAGGCAGGAATGTATTCCGGCTGGCGTTGGCCGCGAGCGTTTCCTTGCCGGCCGGATGGGCCTTGGCCAGGCGTGCATTGTTTTCGAGCACTGTTTTGGTGATGGCGTAGGCAAGATCGTCGCTCATGTCCTTACTGGCGATGGCGAAGTTGTAGAGGCCGATGGTCTTCTGCTCGGCAGGCTGTTGCCTGTAAGTGCCCTTGGGAATCCGCGCTGCGGTGAATTCAGGGAACTTGGCGCGGATCGTGGCGATGTCGTCGTCGGACGGGGTGTAGAAGACGACCTCCTTCTCGCCGTCGAGCTGGCTGAAGATCGGCACCGGCGTGCCGGCGCCGAAGCAGAAGGCGTCGAGGATGCCGTCGCCGAGCTGGTTGCCCATTTCCTCGCTCTGGCCGAAGCGGACCATCGTCTTCATGCCGAGCGCATCGAAGATGAGGGGATAGTAGGTCCCGGCCGTGCCGGCTTTCGGCCCCGCGCCGACGGTCTTGCCGTCGAGCTGGCGGAAGCTGGTGATGCCCGATTTCTTGAGCGACACGCACTGCATCGGCGTGTCGTACATCGGGAACAGGGCGCGGATGCTGTCGTACTTCTTTCCCTTGGTCCAGGCGGCGGAGCCCTGTACGGCCTGGAGCGCCACGCCCATGGTGGTCATGCCGAGTTCGATCTTCTTGTCGTCGATCAGGATAACGTTCTGGTTCGGGCCTTGGGTCTGGCGTGCCGTGACCTTGATCCCGGCGCGCTCGGACAGCAGGTCGGCAAGGGCGCCACCATAGACGAAATAGGTCCCGCCGAGCGACGCCGTGCCGAGCGTGATGGGCGCAGGTTGTGCGAGGGCGGATGTCGTGGCGGCAAAGGCGATGGCAACGGCCCAAAGGCCGCGTCGGAATCCGCTCATCATTAGGACTCCTCCCTTTCTTCTCTTCTTGCCCGCAGGGTCGCCGGATTTTGCCGGCAAGTCCACCGCAGCACCGCATAGCTGAGGCTCAACTCGCGACCACCTGGGTGTCGGCGCCGATGGCTTCGAGATTGAACGCGGCGGCGATCAACGCCTGGGTGTAGGGCGTTTGGGGCGCCTCGAAGATCTGTCCGGCCGGTCCGCGCTCGACGACCCTGCCGTGGCGCAAGACGATCACTTCGTCGGCGAGCGCCCGCACGACTTTCAGATCATGGCTGATGAACAAATAGGCCAGCCCGTGTCGGGTCTGCAGGTCGCGCAGCAGGTCGACGATCTGGGCCTGCACGCTCATGTCGAGCGCCGACGTCGGCTCATCGAGCACGATGAAGCGCGGCTTCAGCACCAGGGCGCGGGCGATGGCGATGCGCTGGCGCTGGCCGCCCGAGAATTCGTGCGGGTAACGTTCGCGGCTGGCGACGTCGAGGCCGACTTCGCCCAGCGCCTGGTCGATCGCCCGGTCGCGCTCCGCCTTGTTGCCGATGCGATGGACCTCGAGGCCTTCGCCGATGATCTCGCCCACCGACATGCGCGGGCTAAGCGAGCTGAAGGGATCCTGGAAGACGATCTGCATCTGCCGCCGCAACGCCCGCAACTCGCGCGCGCCGAGGTTCTGCAGATCATGACCGTCGAAGCGGATACCGCCCTGGCTCTTCTCGAGGCGCAGCAGGGCGAGGCCCAGGGTCGTCTTGCCGGATCCCGATTCGCCTACCAGCCCGATCGTGTGGCCCTGGCGGAGTGCCAGGCTGACTCCGTCGACCGCCTTCACATGGCCGACGATGCGGCGCAGCAGGCCGCGCCGGATCGGGAAATGCACCTTGATGTCGTCGAGGCGCAGGATCTCGGCCGCCGCGGAATCGGCGGCGGCGGGCCGGCCCTTCGGTTCGGCCGAGAGGAGGTGCTGGGTGTAGCTGTGCTGCGGATCATCGAAAACCTGGGCGACCGGTCCCTGCTCGACGATGAGTCCCTTGGTCATGACGCAGACGCGGTCGGCCATTTTTCGGACGATGCCGAGGTCGTGGGTGATGAACAGCAGCGCCATGCCGTAGCGCGCCTGCAGGGTCTTAAGGAGCTTCAGGATCTGGGCCTGGATGGTGACGTCGAGCGCGGTGGTGGGCTCGTCGGCAATCAGCAGGTCGGGCTCGTTGGCGAGCGCCATGGCGATCATCACGCGCTGGCGCTGGCCGCCCGACAGCTGGTGCGGATAGGCGTCGAGGCGCTTGGCGGCCTCGGGAATGCCGACCTGTTCCAGCAGTTCGAGCGTACGTTTTCGGGCGGCATCCCGTGAGAGCCCCTTGTGCAGGATCAGGACCTCGTTCACCTGCCGCTCGATCGTGTGCAGCGGATTGAGCGACGTCATCGGCTCCTGGAAGATCATCGACACGCGATCGCCGCGCACCGCCAGCAGCTCGCTGGCCGGCGCGCCCACCAGTTCGCGACCCTGGAAGCGGATGCTGCCGGTGGGATGGCTGGCCGTGGGATAGGGCAGCAGCTGCAGGACCGACAGCGCCGTCACCGACTTGCCCGAACCCGATTCGCCGACCAGCGCCACGGTCTCGCCACGGCGGATGTCGAAGCTGACCCCGCGGACGGCCCGCACGGCGGCATCGCCGGCGCCGAAGGTCACCGACAGGTTCTCGACCTGGAGCAGAGCAGCTTCGGGGGTCCGGGCGTCGCTCATGTCGGCACCTTGCGCGGATTGAATGCGTCGCGCACCGCCTCGCCGATGAACACCAGCAGCGACAGCATGAGCGCGATGATGAAGAATCCCGTGAACGCCAGCCACGGCGCATTGAGGTTGTTCTTGCCCTGCAGCAGCAGCTCGCCCAGCGACGGCGAGCCGACTGGCAGGCCGAAGCCCAGGAAATCGAGGGACGTGAGCGTGGTGACGGAGCCTGCCAGGATGAAGGGCAGGAAGGTGAGGCTCGCGGTCATGGCGTTGGGCAGGATGTGCCGGAACATGATGCGCACGTCCAGCATGCCCAGCGCGCGGGCGGCGCGGACATAGTCGAAGTTGCGCCCGCGCAGGAATTCCGCCCGTACGAGGCCGACCAGCGACATCCAGCTGAACAGCAGCATGATACCGAGCAGGACCCAGAAGCCGGGCTGGATGAAGCTCGCCAGGATGATGAGAAGGTAGAGCGTGGGCATGCTCGACCAGATTTCCAGGAACCGCTGCATCACCAGATCGACGAGGCCGCCGAAATAGCCCTGGACCGCGCCGGCGACGATGCCGATCACGGCGCTGAGCAGCGTCAGCGCGAAGCCGAACAGCACCGAGATACGGAAGCCGTAGATCAGGCGGGCAAGTACGTCGCGCGCCAGGTCGTCGGTGCCGAGCGGGTGCTCCCACGATGGCGGCATCAGCGCCTTGCGGCCGTCGCCCTTGAGGACCGTGTCGTAGCTGTAGGGTATGGGCGGCCACAGGATCCAGCCCTTCTCATTGATCAGGTTCTGCAGTTCCGGGTCGCTGTAGACCGCGTTGGCCGGAAACTCGCCGCCGAATGTCGTCTCAGGATAGTCCTTGAGCATCGGCGAATAGAAGGCGCCGTCGTAGCGGATCAGGATCGGCTTGTCGTTGGCCAGCAGATCGGCGAACAGGGAGACGAAGAACAGCAGCCCGAACACGGCCAGCGAAATCATGCCGCGCCGACTCGATCGGAAGATCGCGAGGCGCCGTCGGTTGAGCGGGCTCATCAGCCGCGCGACTCGAAGTCGATCCGCGGATCGACCACGGTGTACATGACGTCGCCCAGGATACCCATGACGAGGCCGATCAGGCCGAAGAAGTAGAGCGTGCCGAACATGATCGGGTAGTCCCGGTTCAGTGCCGCTTCGAAGCCGAGCAGACCAAGGCCGTCCAGCGTGAAGATGACCTCGATCAGCAGCGAGCCGGTGAACAGCACACCGATGAAGGCCGCCGGGAAGCCCGCGACCACGATCAGCATGGCGTTGCGAAAGACGTGGCCATAGAGCACGCGGCGTTCGGTCAGGCCCTTGGCGCGTGCCGTGAGCACATACTGCTTGTGGATTTCCTCGAGGAAGGAATTCTTGGTGAGAAAGGTGAGCGTGGTGAAGCCGCCGATCACCATGGCACCGATCGGCAGCGCCATGTGCCAGGCATAGTCGAGGCCCTTGTCGATCAGGCCGAGCGTGCTCCAGTCGTCCGACACAAGTCCACGCAACGGGAACCATTTGAAGTAGCTACCGCCGGCGAACAGGACGACGAGCAGCAGCGCAAACAGGAATCCCGGGATCGCGTGCAGCACGATGAGGGTGGTCGAGCTCGACAGGTCGAAGCGCGTGCCGTCGCGGACCGCCTTGGCGATACCGAGCGGGATCGAGACGAAGTAGACGAGCAGCGTGGTCCACAGACCGAGCGAGATCGAAACCGGCATCTTCTCGATGATGAGGTCGACCACGCGCTTGTTGCGAAAGAAGCTCTCGCCGAAATCGAAGGTGACGTAGCTTTTGAGCATCAGCGCGAACCGCTCGTATGCCGGCTTGTCGAAGCCGTACATCTTCTCGATTCGCTGGATCAGTTCCTTCGGCAGTCCGCGTGCGCCGCGATAGGCGCCACCTTCGCCGCCGCCGGAATTGGCTTGGCCGCGCTGGGCGATCTCGCCGCCCGAGGCCGACCCGGAGAACCGCTCGGTCGCGCCGATGGCGGTGCCCTGGATCTGGGAGATCATCTGCTCGACCGGTCCGCCGGGCGCTGCCTGAACGATGAAGAAGTTGATCACCATGATGCCGAACAGCGTCGGCACCACGAGTATCAGGCGGCGCAGGATATAGGCGAGCATGGGTTGGCGGCTGCCTACTTCCTCTCGCGTTGCAAGGCGCGGTCCTTGGCCTCGTCGATCCACCAGGTGTCGAAGGCAACAGGCGCATAGCGCGCTGATTTGGCTGGACGGTCGAACCGGTTCCAGTAGGCCACGTAGGCGGTGTTGCTGTGCCAGTTCGGCACCACGAAATGGTTCCACAGCAGGACGCGGTCGAGCGCGCGCGTGACGTTGATCAGGCTCTCGCGGTCGGGTGCGGCGATCAGGGTCTCGATCAGGGCGTCGATCGCGGCATCGCGGATGCCGATCGTGTTGCGCCCGCCGTTGGTCTCGGCCGCCTTCGACCCCCAGAAGTCGCGCTGCTCGTTGCCGGGCGACAGCGACTGGCCGATGCTCTCGACCATCATGTCGTAGTCGAACTCGTCCTCGCGGCGCTTGAACTGCGCGGTATCGACCGTGCGGACGTTCATGTCGATGCCGATGCGCTCGAGGTTCTGCTTGTAAGGCAGGGAGACGCGCTCGAAGCTGGCGTCGTTCAGCAGCATCTCGAAGGCGAGCTTCTTGCCCGTCTTCGTCTCCGTCATCTTGCCGTCCTTGATCTCCCAGCCCGCTTCCTTGAGGAGCGCGAATGCCCGCCGCGCGAGGTCGCGGACGTTGCCCGTGCCGTCCGATTCGGGAAGCTTGAACTCCTTGGTGAAGACCTCCTCGGGAATCTTGCCGCGCAGCGGCTCGAGATACTTCAGCTCGGCCGACGTCGGCAGGCCCGACGAGGCGAGTTCCGAATTGCCGAAGAACGAGATGTTGCGCTTGTACATCCCGTAGAACAGATTTTTGTTGGACCAGGCGAAGTCGAACATCGTGGCGATCGCCTCGCGCACGCGACGGTCCTTGAAATAGTCGCGGCGGGTGTTGAAGGCGAAGCACTGCATGCCGGTCGGCAGTTCGTGCTTGATCTCGGCGCGCTGGATGCGGCCGTCGCGCACCGCGGGAATGTCGTAGGCCGTCGCCCAGTTGCGCGCGATGTTCTCCTGGCGGATGTCGAGGTCGCCGCCCTTGAAGGCCTCGAACTGCACGGTGACGTCGCGATAGTACTCGTAGCGGATGACGTCGAAGTTGTTGCGGCCGCGATTCATCCAGAGATCCTTGGCCCACCAGTCGTCGACCCGGCGATAGGCGATGGAGCGGCCGACGTCGAACGTGTCGACGCGGTAGGCGCCGCTGCCCATCGACGGCTCGAGCGAGACCTTCTCGAAGTCGCGGCTCGCCCACCATTTGGACGGCAGGATCGGGAGCTGACCCAGGATCAGCGGCAGTTCCTTGTTGGTGTTGTCGCGGAACGAGAACAGCACCTTGCGGTCGCCCACCTTCTCGGCCTTGACCACGTCGTGATAGTAGAGCCCGTAAATCGGGGTGCCCTTGGTCTTCAGGATATCGAGGGAGAAGATCACGTCTTCCACGGTGATCGGGCTGCCATCGTGCCATCGTGCCTGCGGCCGGAGCGTGAAGGCGCACCAGGCCCGGTCGTCCGGCCACTCGATCGTCTCGGCGATCAGACCGTACTCAGTTGAAGCCTCGTCGCGCGAATTCCAGCACAGCGTATCCCAGATCTGGGTGATGCCGGCCGCCGGAACGCTCTTGACGATGAAGGGATGCAGCGAATCGAAGGTGCCGCGCGCGCCCAGCCGGACGCTTCCGCCCTTGGGTGCCTGCGGATTGAGATACTCGGGCGGGCTCGCGTCGGCGGCATATTTCGGCGTGCCGTGCATGGCGAAGCCGTGGCTCACGTTCACCCTGGAGGCGCTCTGCGCCCGCAGGATTGCCGGTGCGCCGATCCCGCCTCCAACGAAGCCGAGGGCAGCACTGCCCGCCAGTACGCCACGCCGTCCGATCGCCATGAACCGCTCTCCCAAGCCCTGCCGATTTGGCGTTACATATAGCGTGTCCGACTTGGGCCTTACTATGGCTGCAGGGTTACAGGCCTGTCAGCTTTCGCCCTTGATGCCGGCCTCCTTGACCAGCTTGCCGTAGCGCGCGTAGTCGGCCTTCCACATGACCATGACGTCGGCGGGCGATCGCGGCGCCGGGACTTCGCATCCCGCCTTGGTCAGGCGATCGCGGGTTTCGGCACCCTGGAGCGCCTTCATCGCCGAGCCATGCAGGCGCTCGACGATGGCGCCCGGCGTGCCGGAGCGGACGGCGATCACGTACCAGCTCATCACCTGGGCATCGGCGAAGCCCGCTTCGGCGAAGGTGGGCACGTCGGGCAGGCTGAGCAGGCGTTGGCTCGCCAGCACGGCCAGGGCCCGCAGCTTGCCCGATTGAACATGCTGAAGCGCGAGCGGCCCCGGCAGGAGACCGACCTGCAGGCGGCCTTCCAGGAGATCGGGCAATCCCGGCGGAATGCCGCGATAGGGCACCGAGGTCATGTCGAACTTGTACTGGTGCTTCAGCAGCTCGGCCGACAGATGGATCGACGAGCCGTTGCCCGGGTTGAGATAGTTGAGCTTGCCGGGATTGGCCCGGCCATACTCGACCAGCTCCTTCAGGGTCTTCACCGGCACCGACGGATTGACCGTGGCCACCGAGGTCGCGATGGCGACCAGCGCCACCGGCTGGAAGTCGGCCAGCGCATCGTAGGGCACCTGCTGGAGATGCGGCACGACGACATGGGAAATCGTCGACATGACCCAGTTGTAACCGTCGGCCGGCGCCTGCGGGATCAAGGCAGTGGCGAGCGTGGAATTGCCGCCGGGCTTCGGTTCGACCACGACGGGCTGGCCGAGATCGATCTGCATCGGCTCGGCCACCGAGCGGGTCACGATGTCGACGATGCCGCCAACTGGATAGGGCACGAGAAAGCGCATGGGCTTGGTCGGGAAAGCCTGCGCTGACGCCCGTGGCGCCACGGCGAGAGTCGCTGCCGCACCCAGCACGGTGCGGCGATTCAGTCCGATCATTCTTGGCCTCCCTGAAGTTGGCCTGTTTTTTGGCAACGCTACGGGCTGGTCGCCGACTTGTCATCATTCCCCGGCGCCGGCTAGGTGTGGACGATGACAGCAGCTTCATCTCAGCCCTACATTCTCGCGCCGTGCCGCCTCAGCGGCCTTTCCTTGTGCTACGCGCTGGCCAGCGGTGCCGACGCGCACGAGGCTTTGCGCGGCCTGGCGGCAGGCTTCGAGCCGGCCTGGGGCACCGTGGGCATCGGCGAGCCGCTCGCCAAGGCGATCGGGCGGCAGGTTCCGGGCTTGCGGCCCTTTCCGGCGATGTCGGCGCCCGGCAGCGGCGTGCCGTCGACCCAGCAGCCGCTGTGGATCCTGGTGACGGCAGCCGACCAGGGCGGCGTGTTCGACATCTTCAGGAAGGTCGAGGCGCTCACCGCCGAGGCCTTCGTCCTGGCCGATTCGATGCCGACTTTCATCTACGCCGGGCGTCGCGATCTCACCGGCTACGAGGACGGCACCGAGAATCCCAAGGGCAAGGCAGGGGCCGCGGCGGCCGTCGTCGAGACGGGCAAGGGCCTTGCCGGCTCGAGTTTCGTTGCCGTGCAGCGCTGGGAGCACGACCTTGATCACTTCAACAGCCATCCGGAACGGGTGCGCGACGCCATGATGGGCCGCCGCCGGCGCGACAATGCCGAGTTGCTGCGCGCGCCGGCGACGTCACACGTCAAGCGCAGCACGCAGGAGGACTACGATCCGCCCGCCTTCATGATGCGCCGGTCGATGCCGTGGGCGACCGTGTGGGGCCAGGGGCTGGAGTTCATCGCCTACGGGCGCACGCTCGATGCCTACGAGCGGGTGATGCGGCGCATGGCCGGCCTCGACGACGGGATCGTCGACGCGACCTTCGCCTATTCGCGTCCGGTCACCGGCGGCTACTATTGGTGCCCGCCGGTCCGCAGTGGGAAACTCGACGTCGGATTTCTCGGCCTCTAGGTTTGACTTCGCGGCGGCCCAGTCTCAGGTTTCACCCATGACCGACACCATGAATTTCGCGCCGGAGTTCGACGTTCCGCTCGACTATATGCGGCGCACCCGCGACTACTATCTGGCCCTCGGCTACGACAACCCCTATCGCTGGGCGCACTATGTCGATGCCCCGTTCCAGCCGCTGAAGAAGCCGCTGAAGGACAGCACGCTGGCGCTGATCACCACGGCGGCACCTTACCAGCCCGACAAGGGCGACCAGGGTCCGGGCGCGCTCTACAATGCGGCGGCCAAATTCTATTCGGTCTTTTCGGGCGACACCGCGGTCGATCACGACACGCGCATCTCCCATATCGGCTATGACCGCAAGCACACCACGGCCAAGGACAGCAACACCTGGTTCCCGCTGCCGCTGATGCGCAAGTTCGCGGCCGAGGGCCGCTTCATGCTGGCGTCGCGCTTCCATGGCGCACCGACCAACCGCAGCCAGCGCGTGACCCTGGAAACCGATGCGCCGGAAATCCTGGCGCGTTGCCGGCAGGACCAGGTTGATGCCGCGCTGCTTGTGCCTACTTGACCCGTCTGTCACCAGACCGTGAGTCTGGTCGCACGCTATCTGGAACGGAACGGCATCCCGACGATGGTCATGGGAGCGGCGAGAGACATCGTCGAATACACCGGCGTGCCGCGCTTCCTGTTCAGCGACTTCCCGCTCGGCAATTCCTGCGGCAAGCCGCACGAGCCCGACACCCAGGCCTTCACCCTCGACCTGGCGCTCAAGGTATTCGAGAGCGCCGTCGGTCCACGCACCACGGTGCAGTCGCCGCTGCGCTGGACCGAGGATGGCGACTGGAAGAACGACTACAACAACATCGCGCGCATGCCACCGGAAGAGGTCGCCAAGCGGCGGGCCGAGTTCGACAAGGTGAAGCAGGTAGCGCTCGATCAACGCAAGCAGGCGGGCGTCGCCTAGG
>JAQSDW010000129.1:15402-31519 GCA_029946105.1 Reyranella sp.
CCCTATGGCTCCTACCAGCTTGCCCTGCTGGGCGCCGATGTCATCAAGGTCGAATCGCGCGAAGGCGACGACATGCGCTACGGCAACCGCGCCAACGACTGGGAGAAGCGCGGCCTTGCCGCCCCCTGGGTCGCGGTCAACGCCGGCAAGCGCTCGATCACGCTCGATCTCAAGAAGCCCAAGGCGATCGAAGCCGTGAAGCGTCTCGCGGCCAAGGCCGACGTGGTGATCGAGAATTTCCGGCCCGGCGTGATGGACAATCTCGGCATCGGCTACGAGACCCTGAAGGCGATCAACCCGAAGCTGATCTACTGCGCCGTCTCGGGCTTCGGTCAGGTCGGCCCACAGGCCAAGACGGCGGCGTTCGACGGCATGATCCAGGCGATGTCTGGGCTGATGTCGATCACAGGCTTCGAGAACAACGGCCCCACCCGCGTAGGCTTCGCCGGCGCCGACGTGATGTCGGGCGCGACGGCGGCGTTCGGCGTCGCCTCGGCGCTGTTCCAGCGCACTCATACCGGCAAGGGCCAGCTCGTCGACGTCGCCATGATCGACGCGGTGATGGGCTATCTCGCCCAGCAGTTCACCGAGCATATGATGACCGGTCGCGTGCATGGCCAGTCGGCCAATCTTTCGGTGACGCGCAAGCCCACCGGCAATCTCTTCAAGACCAGGGACGGCTGGATCGTGCTCGCCGTCATGACCGATCCGCAATTCCAGCGCCTGATGAAGGAATTGGGCCGCGCCGATGCGCTTGCCGATCCCAGGTTTGTCGACTGGCCGACGCGCATCGAGAACAACACGGCGCTGCACGCGATCATCGAGGACGTGCTCAAGACGGAAACCTCCGGAACATGGACGAAGCGCTTCGCCACGTCGGACATCCCGGCCGGCCAGGTGCTCAGCATTCCTGAAACGGTACAGCTCGACCTCTTCAAGCATCGCACCGTGCTGCAGACCGTCGAGACCGATCACGGCCCCATCAAGGTGATCGGCTCGGGCTTCCGCCTCGAACACGGCGGCGGTTCGGTCGAGCGTCCGCCGGCGACGCTGGGCCAGCACACCGACGAGGTGCTGGGCGAAGCGGGCTATTCGCCGGCCGAAGTCGCGGAAATGCGCGACGCCAAGGTCGTCTAACTCCACGTTCGGCTAGTTGCACGGCCGACTAGTTGCGCGGCGCGGGCGGCGGCTGATTGGAACCGGGCAGCTGCAATCCCGGGATCGTGATGGTGAGGCCCGGACGCCGGTTGAGATCGGCCCGCGCTTGGGTCACTTCCGGAAAGCCGGGTGCCGCCCGATCGGCTGCCGCGAGCTGGCGGTCGACTTCGGCATAGTTGCCTTGTTGCCAGGCCTGGCGTGCCGCCTGGATGTGCGCCCGTGCCTCGTTGATCCGTGCTTGCTGATCGCCGCCCGCGCGCATCTGCGCCAAACGGTTGGCTCGCGCCCGATATTCGTCGTCCTGGCCGAAGCGGTGGGTGTATTCGGCGAGCAGGCGCTCGGCCTCCCACAGGCGGCCAGCGGCAAGCGCTTGATCGATCCCGGTGTAGTATTGCAAGCGTTCGCGGTAGCGCTGACCGCGCTCGGTACGCAACGCGGCGATCTCGGTGCGTGCCTGTGCGATCTCGGCAAACCCGGGATCCTGCTTTTCGGCCTCCGCGAGCATTGCCTCGGCGTGAGTAAAGTCACCCGCCTGGGCAAACCGCCGCGCCTCGGCGATCAGCCGCCGCGCCTCGTAATCGGCATGGGCCTTGGCGAGCTTCTGCTGCAGCGGCGGCCAGGCTGCGTGGCCTGGATAGCGCCGGGTCGCGTCGGCGAGCTGGCGGCCGGCCGTGAGGAAGTCGCCGGAGGAAATCGCGCGGTCGATGGAAGCCGCGAGAGCAGCCCGTTCGGCATCCGACGCCGGGGGCGACGCCGCGGGTGGGGGGGCGGGCGGAGGTGCCGGCGCCGCAGCAGCGACAGGCGTCGTCGCCGGGAAATCCGACAGCACGATCTTGCTCTTCTCGCAAACAATCTGGTCGCTCGTCCCTTCCTCGGGCTGGGCGCAGGACAGCACCGCGCCTGACCTGTTGCGCAACCATGCTAGGCTGCGGCCATCGGCGCGGCCGGAGCCCATGTAGGAGAGGTAGTTTTCAGAATCGCGCGTCAGCGGCAGTTCCGAGCAGTCGGTTTCTGTGCACCACAGGAGCTGGGCGCGGCCGTTCTTCGCCTCGAGGCGGCGCAGGATCGCGGTGCGCGTCACCGCGCGGTTGCCCTGCTTGACAGTGTAGGTGCCCAGCCCGGTGGCGTCGCCGACCGTCGAATCGAGCCTGCTGCAGCGTTCTTCGATGCAGGACAGCGCGATCTCCGTGCCCTTCGCGACGTTGGCCTGCCTGTAGGACAGGAAGTAGCGTGGGCCGGCGAATCCCAGCGGTTCAATGGTGGCTTGCGGCAGATCTCTGTCGGCGACGCCCTCGATCTTCAGAGGCTTGCAGAAGGTGTCGCCGCGGCAAATCCACGGCGTACCGTTGAGGCGGAAGACGTACTTGGTGTCGGTCGGATCGAACAGGAGCGGAGAATATCCGGCCGGCGGATAGGCCGGTATCTGCGCGGATGCGACATTGGCCGACCCGACATTGGCGAGTGCGACCGCCGCGACCGCGGCAACGAATAGAAAGTGCTTTGCCATGACGTTTGCCTCATTTCGATGATGGGGGTCGCGCCTTCGGCTATTCTTTTCGACCATCACCGCCCAAGCACCAAAACGCGGGCAAGCGACTTAGGTTCCTCTGGCCAATGTCAAAAGCGCCTGGGAGGCGGAAGGAAATAGAAAGTTGCAGATTCCGCAGGTTTCTGCTATAAAAGGCACCAGAATGGGTGACTTGCACCTGCTCCAAACAGCGCCCGCCGGACCCGTCAGCGGGCGTTTTTCTTTGCCCAAACAGGGACCCGTAAAATGACCCCGATCAAACGCTGCTGGCGGCCGCAGGGCCGCTTTCTGCGCGCGTTCGCGCGCACCTGCTCCGTCTCCGCCGCCTGCCGTGCCGCGGGCCTTGCCCGCCGCACCGTCTACCGCTGGCGCGACGGCGATGCCAACTTTCGCGCCCGCTGGGAGAACGCTCGCGAAGGCGCCGTCGAGCGGCTGCGCGACGAGGCCATGGAGCGCGCCCTGGTCGGCCGGGAAACGCCGGTGTGGCAGGACGGCCGGATCGCCGGTCATGTCGCGGTGCCCGACAATCGCGTGCTGTGGAAGCTGCTGCAGTCACTGCCGGCAGAGACCTACGGACCGCGCGCGGCCGAGCTGCAGGCCAAACGCGAGCGTGACGTCGAACTCACGCGCCGGCTGGACCACGCGGACAAGCGGGTGGCAGCCTATGAGGCCGAGCTTAGGGCGGCGGTCGCGGGCAAAAAACCGGACACTGATGATGCCGAGGGGCCGGCTTGAATGGCACAGGCGATCGGGGGGCGATCCGCCCGTGCGTTCAAGGGCTTGGCTCCGGTTCGTGGCACAGCTCCCGGCACACCGCGTGGCACAACGAGGTGTGTCGCGAAATGGTCCACTTGACCGTCACGGGCGGGGAGCTAGTCTTGTCCCGTCCAAGGGGGGTCCCGACAGGGGGCTGAGATACTGACGGGCGCCATTTCTCGAAGTGGCGACAGCGCGGTGACCCTTTGAACCTGATCCGGGTCATGCCGGCGAAGGGACTGGATACGCCTCCTTTGCACGACACCACCGGGTCTCCGTACGCCACCTAGCAACGGGAGATCCTCGTCATGGACACCATCGTTTCGACACCGCTCCAGCCGAAAGTCACCACCGGACCGCTGCCGTCCTCGGCCAAGGTCTATGTTTCGCCCGACGCAGCGCCCGACATCCGCGTGCCCCTGCGCGAGATCACGCTTTCAAGTGCTGCCGAACCACCCGTGCGCGTCTACGACACGACCGGTCCCTACAGCGATTCGTCGGTGACGATCGACGTCCGCAAGGGCCTGGCGCGCACGCGCCGCGCCTGGGTGATCGAACGCGGCGGCGTCGAGGAATACGACGGCCGGCCGATCGCGCCGATCGACAACGGCAACGTGAAGGCCGCGGCCCTGCAGCCGTTCCCCAACACGTCGCGGCCGCTGCGCGGCCAGGGCGGCAAGCCGATCACCCAGTTCGAGTTCGCCCGCGCGGGCATCATCACCAAGGAGATGATCTACGTCGCCGCGCGCGAGAATCTCGGCCGCAAGGAGATGCTGGAGACCGCCGAGGAGAGCCTGGCCGACGGCGAGAGCTTCGGGGCGGCACTCCCGGCCTTCATCACGCCGGAGTTCGTGCGCAGCGAGATCGCGGCCGGGCGCGCTATCATCCCGGCCAACATCAACCACACCGAGCTCGAGCCGATGATCATCGGCCGCAACTTCCTGGTGAAGATCAACGCCAACATCGGCAACTCGGCGGTCACTTCCTCGATGGAGGAAGAAGTCGAGAAGATGGTGTGGGCGATCCGCTGGGGCGCCGACACCGTCATGGACCTCTCGACCGGCCGCAACATCCACGACACGCGCGAATGGATCGTACGCAATGCGCCGGTGCCGATCGGCACCGTGCCGATCTACCAGGCGCTGGAGAAGGTCGGCGGCGACCCGACGAAACTCTCGTGGGAGGTCTTCCGCGACACGCTGATCGAGCAGGCCGAGCAGGGCGTCGACTATTTCACCATCCACGCCGGCGTGCGGTTGGCCCATGTGCCGCTCACCGCCAAGCGCGTGACGGGGATCGTGAGCCGCGGCGGTTCGATGATGGCGCAATGGTGCCTCACCGAGCATCGCGAGAGCTTCCTCTACGAGCATTTCGGCGACATCTGCGACATCATGCGCAAGTACGACGTGTCGTTCTCGCTGGGGGACGGCCTCAGGCCCGGCTGCAACGCCGATGCCAATGACGAGGCGCAGTTCGCCGAACTCACGACGCTGGGCGAGCTCACCAAGATCGCCTGGGAAAAGGGCTGCCAGGTGATGATCGAGGGCCCGGGCCACGTGCCCATGCACAAGATCAAGGCCAACATGGACAAGCAGCTGCGCGAATGCGGCGAGGCGCCGTTCTATACGCTGGGCCCGCTCGTGACCGACATCGCGCCGGGCTACGACCACATCACCTCGGGCATCGGGGCGGCCATGATCGGCTGGTTCGGCACCGCGATGCTCTGCTACGTCACGCCCAAGGAGCATCTCGGCCTGCCCGACCGCGACGACGTGAAGGTGGGCGTCATCACCTACAAGATCGCCGCCCACGCCGCCGACCTCGCCAAGGGCCATCCCGCGGCGCGGCTGCGCGACGATGCCCTCTCCAAGGCGCGCTTCGACTTCCGCTGGATGGACCAGTTCAACCTCTCGCTCGATCCGGCGACAGCCGAGAAGTTCCACGACGAGACGATGCCCAAGGAGGCACACAAGACGGCGCACTTCTGTTCGATGTGCGGGCCGAAGTTCTGCTCCATGCGCATCACCCAGGACATCCGGGAGTACGCCAAGAAGGGCATGGACGAGATGAGCGAGAAGTTCCGTGCCGGCGGCAATGCCCTCTATGTCCCGGAGAAGGATGTGCCGGAGAAGGCCGCCGACTGAGCGGCCGGCCGTTTTTGACCAGTTTCTGCAGGCTGCAGGAACCTTTTCGAGTCCAATGCCTTATTTGGGAGGATAAGGTCGGTCTGTTTCCACGCCTTGCTTGGCGCCGAATGCCGGGGGAGACTCGAACGATTCTGTTCGTATTACAGACTGACTGACTTCTGGGGGCATATCGGACGATGAAACGGCTGCGGACCCTTCTCGGGATCGGCGTGGGGCTCGCTGTCGTGGCTGGCGCTGGGTGGTATATTTCGCAAAGCGGAACTTCTAGCCGACCCTCGGCGGCCAGCCGGGCCGGAGCAAATCTTGCCGTGCCAGTTGGGCTGGCGACGGTCGCCAAGGGCGATATCCCGGTGGTGTTGCGGGCGCTGGGGACGGTGACGCCGATCAACACCGTCAATGTGAAGACCCAGATCACCGGCCAGCTCGTCGATGTGCTCTTCAAGGAAGGCCAACTGGTCAAGCAGGGCGAGCTTTTAGCCGTGGTCGATCCGCGGCCTTACGACGTTGCCCTGCAGCAGGCCACGGGCCAGATGCAGCGCGACGAGGCCCTCCTGAAGAACGCCCAGCTCGATCACGAGCGCTACAAGAAGCTGGTTGCCCAGGACTCCATCGCCCGCCAGCAGCTCGACACCCAGGCCGCCCTGGTGCGCCAGTACGAGGCGGCAATCGTCATTGACCAAGCGCTGGTCGATGCCGCCAAGCTCAACGTCGCCTACACCAAGATCGTGGCGCCACTGACCGGCCGCATTGGCCTGCGTCTGGTCGACAAGGGCAACTACGTGACGATGGGCGACGCCACCAGCATCTGCGTCATCATCCAGATCCAGCCGATCTCGGTGATCTTCCCCATCCCGGAGGATTCGCTGCCGCCGGTGCGCAAGCGCCTGCAGGCGGGAGCCTCCCTCGAAGTGCGAGTCCTCGACCGCGCGCAGAAGGTCGAGCTGAGCGTCGGCAAGCTCGATACGACCGACAACCTGATCGACACGACCACCGGAACCGTGCGGCTCCGCGCCATCTTCGACAACACCGACGACAGCCTGTTCCCCAATCAGTTCGTGAATGTCCGCCTGCTGGTCGACACCGTGAAGGATGCGACGATCGTGCCTGTCGCCGCCATCCAGCGCGGCCAGCCCGGAATCTTCGTCTATCTGGTCAAGGCCGACGATACGGTCGAGATCCGCGTCGTCGAACTCGGCGCGACCGACGGTGAGCGGGTGGCGGTGACGAAGGGCCTGCAGGTCGGCGACCAGGTCGTCATCGACGGCACCGACCGGCTGCGCGAGGGCGCCAAGATCCGCAAGCCGTCGGCTGGCCCCAGGGGCGCATCCGGCTCGCCAGTCGCTACGGCACCACCGGGCGGCGGCGCAGGACGGCCGGCCCGGTCCAATCAGTAGTTCGGCCGCGACATGAATCCGTCGCGGCTTTTCATCGAGCGCCCGGTCGGCACCTCGCTGCTGATGGTGGCGATCATGCTGGTGGGCATGATCGCCTACAAATTCCTGCCGCTGTCGGCGCTGCCGCAGGTCGACTATCCGACGATCCGCGTGCTCACGCTCTATCCCGGCGCCAGCCCCGAGGTCATGACGTCCTCGGTCACTTCGCCGCTCGAACGGCAATTCGGCCAGATGCCCGGCCTCAACCAGATGACGTCGACCAGCTCGGCCGGCGCCTCGGCGATCACGTTGCAGTTCGACCTGGCCCTCGGCCTCGACATCGCCGAACAGCAGGTCCAGGCGGCCATCAATGCCGCCGGCAACCTGTTGCCCGGCGACCTGCCGGCGCCACCGATCTACGCCAAGGTCAATCCGGCCGACGCGCCCGTGCTGACGCTTGCCGTCACCTCGAAAACCGAGGCCCTGACCAAGGTCCACGACCTCGTCGACACGCGGCTCGCCCAGAAGATCTCCCAGGTCGCCGGCGTCGGCCTGGTCAGCCTCGAAGGAGGCCAGAAACCCGGCGTGCGCATTCGCGCCAACCCGACGGCGCTGGCCGCCTACGGGCTCAACATCGACGATCTTCGCACAACGATCACCAATGCCAACGTCAACACGCCCAAGGGCAATTTCGACGGCCCGGCGCGTGCCTACACGATCAACGCCAACGACCAGATCACCGATCCCAACGTCTTCCGCGACGTCATCGTCGCCTACCGAAACGGCGCGCCCGTTCGCCTAAGAGACGTCGCCACCGTCGAGGAATCCCAGGAAAACAACCGCATCGCCGCCTGGGTGAACAACACGCCGGCGGTGATCGTGAACGTCCAGCGCCAACCCGGCGCCAACGTCATCGAGGTCGTCGATCGTATCAAGGCCCTGCTGCCGCAGCTTCGCGAATCCCTCCCGGTGGCGCTCGACGTCGCCATCGTCACCGATCGCACGCTCACCATCCGGGCCTCGGTACGCGACGTGCAGATCGAGCTCACCTTCGCGGTGGTCCTCGTGGTCGCGGTCATCTTCGCCTTCTTGGGCGACGCGCGCGCGACCCTCATCCCCAGCCTTTCGGTGCCGCTGTCGCTGGTCGGCACGCTCGCCGTCATGTACCTGGCGGGCTTCAGTCTCAACAATCTGTCGATCATGGCGCTCACCATCGCCACCGGCTTCGTCGTCGACGACGCCATCGTCATGATCGAGAACATCGCCCGTTATATTGAGCGCGGCGACGATCCCAAGACGGCGGCACTCAAGGGATCGCGGCAGATCGCCTTCACCGTGGTGTCGCTCACGGTGTCACTGATCGCCGTCCTCATTCCCCTGCTCTTCATGGCCGACGTTGTCGGGCGGCTGTTCAGCGAATTCGCGGTCACCCTGTCCGTCACCATCCTGATCTCTGCCGTGGTGTCGCTCACCCTGGTGCCGATGATGTGCGCCCACCTGCTGAAGCAGCGGCCGGCCGCGGAAGGCGTCACGCCCGATGCCGAAGCGCATGGCGATGTCCGGGCTGATGTCCACGCCGAGTCGCAGGCGATGGGGGCACGCTGGTTCGCGCGATTGATCGACCTCTACGACCGCTGGCTGATCGTGGTGTTTCGCCACCAGGTGCTGACACTCCTCGTCGCCGTCGGCACGGTCGTGCTGACCGTGGTGCTCTACATCGTCGTGCCCAAGGGCTTCTTCCCGGTGCAGGACAACGGCCTGATCCAGGCCGTCACCGAGGCGCCGCAGAGCGTTTCCTTCGACGCGATGCGCGAACGCCAGCGCGCCCTGGCCGAAGCCATCCTGAGCGACCCCGACGTCGAGAGCCTGACGTCCTTCATCGGTGTCGACGGCACCAACCCGACGCTGAATTCGGGGCGGATGCTGATCAACCTCAAGCCGCGCAGCCAGCGCGATCTGACCGCCAGCGGGATCATCCGGCGCCTGCAGCAAGATACCGCAACGGTCCCGGGCATCTCGCTCTACATGCAGCCGGCGCAGGACCTCTCGATCGACTCGACGGTCAGCCGCACGCAATACCAGTTCGTCCTGGAAAGCGCCCGGCCGGAGGATTTCGACGTCTGGGTGCCGCGCCTCGTGGAGCGGCTGCAGAAGCTGCCCGAGATCGTCGACGTCACCAGCGACCTGCAGAACAAGGGCCTGTCGATGTTCATCAAGGTCGATCGCGACGCGGCAGCACGCTTTGGCGTCACCACCGCGACGGTCGACAACGTCCTCTACGATGCCTTTGGCCAGCGCATCGTGTCGACGGTCTACACCCAGTCGAACCAGTATCGGGTGATCTACGAAGTCGAGCCGTCGATGGCCCGCTCGCTGGACGCGCTCGCCAACCTCTACCTGCCGGGCTCGGCCAGCGGCAAGCAGGTGCCGTTGTCGGCGATCGCGACCTTCGAGGAGCGCACCGCGCCGCTCAGGCTCGACCGCTTCGGACAATTTCCGGCAACCACGGTCTCCTTCAACCTGGCGCCGGGCGCGGCACTCGGCCATGCGGTCGACGCGATCGTCGCGGCACAGCACGAGATCGACATGCCGCGGTCGATCACCACCCATTTCCAGGGTGCCGCACTCGCCTTCCAGAAGTCGCTGAACAGCCAGCTCCTGCTCATCTTGGCGGCCATCGTCACGGTCTACATCGTGCTGGGCGTGCTCTATGAGAGCTACATCCATCCCATCACGATCCTGTCCACCCTGCCATCGGCCGGCATCGGCGCGCTGCTTGCGCTGATGCTGGCCGGGTCGGACCTCAGCGTCGTTGCCATCATCGGCATCGTGCTGCTGATCGGCATCGTGAAGAAGAACGCCATCATGATGATCGATTTTGCGCTCGATGCCGAACGGCACCAGGGCAAGACGCCGCGCGAAGCCATCCACCAGGCCTGCCTGCTGCGCTTTCGCCCGATCCTGATGACGACGGTGGCGGCGATGGTCGGCGCGCTCCCGCTGATGCTGGGCACGGGCACCGGCTCGGAGTTGCGCCATCCGCTCGGTCTCACCATCGTGGGCGGCCTGATCGTCAGCCAGGTGCTGACGCTGTTCACGACGCCGGTGATCTACCTCGCCTTCGACCGACTCGGCCGCCGGCTGCGCGGCCGGCCCCTCGACACACCGCGCCATCCCCTGGTGGGCGCGCCCGAGGCTCGCCAGCCGTGAACCTGTCCGCCCCCTTCATCGCCCGGCCCGTCGCCACGACCCTGCTGACGATTGGCCTCGCGCTGGCCGGCATGGTGGCGTTCATGGGCTTGCCGGTGTCGCCGCTACCCAAGGTCGATTTTCCCACCATCCAGGTCACCGCCAACCTGCCCGGCGCCTCGCCGGAGACAGTCGCGACAAGCGTCACCACGCCGCTCGAGCGGCGGCTGGGCGCAATCGCTGGTGTGACCGAGATCACCTCGTCGAGCTCGGTCGGCAACGCGCGCATCACCTTGCAGTTCGACCTCTCGCGCAGCATCGATGGCGCGGCGCGGGACGTGCAGGCCGCCATCAACGCCGCCCGTGCCGACATGCCCGCCGACCTGCGCAGCAACCCGCAGTATCGCAAGGTCAATCCTGCCGACGCGCCGGTGCTGGTCCTGGCGCTCACCTCCAACACGCTGGGCCAGGGCAGGCTCTTCGATGCCGCTTCCAATGTCCTGCAGCAGAAGCTGTCGCAGGTCTCTGGCGTCGGCCAGGTCACGCTGGGCGGCAGTTCGTTGCCGGCGGTCCGCGTCGAGATCAACCCGAGCACGCTCACCAAGTACCGCATCGGGCTTGAAAGCGTGCGCGCGGCCCTTGCCGCCGCCAATGCCAACGCCCCCAAGGGCGCGCTGGAGGTCGGCGAACGGCGATACCAGATCTATGCCAACGACCAGGCCAGGGTGGCCGATGAATATCGCTCCCTGATCATCGGCTGGCGCAACGGTTCACCGGTGCGGCTGTCCGACGTGGCCGAGGTCATCGATTCGGTCGAGAACATCCGCAACGAAGGGCAGGCCAACGGCAAGCGGTCCGTGCTGGTCATCATCTACAAGCAGCCTGACGCCAATATCATCGAGACCGTCGACGAGGTGAAGGAGCTGCTGCCCGAGCTCCAGGCGTCGCTGCCCAACGACGTCGACCTGGCGGTGGTGAGCGATCGCACGACGACCATCCGGGCCTCGCTCCGGGAGGTCGAGCAGGCGCTGATCATCAGCGTGATCCTGGTCGTGCTGGTGACCTTCGCCTTCCTTCGCTCGGCCCGTGCTGGTTTCGTAGCAGCCATCGCGGTGCCGGTGTCGCTGATCGGCACCTTCGGCGCCATGTACCTGCTGGGCTACAGCCTCAACAACCTGTCGCTGATGGCCATGGCCATAGCCGCCGGCTTCGTCGTCGACGACGCCATCATCGTCCTGGAGAACATCTCGCGCCACATCGAGGCCGGGATGTCCCGGATCGACGCGGCGCTGCTGGGCGCGCGCGAGGTCGGCTTCACCGTCGTTTCGATGAGTCTGTCGCTGATCGCGGTGTTCATCCCGATCCTGCTGATGAGCGGCATCGTCGGGCGCTTGTTCAGGGAATTCGCGGTGACGCTCTCGATTGCTATCCTGATCTCGATGGTCGTGTCGCTCACCACGACGCCCATGATGTGCGCTTACGTGCTGCGTCCACACGATGGCGGTAAGGAAGGGCTGTTCTTCCGCGCCAGCGAGCGTGCCTTCGGCGTCCTACATTCTCTCTACGGGCGCAGCCTCGGCGTCGTGCTGCGCCATCCGCTCCTCACGATGCTGGTGTTCCTCGCGACCGTACTGCTCAACATCCACCTCTACGTCACCATCCCCAAGGGCTTTTTCCCGCAGCAGGACACCGGCCGCATCGTCGGCGGCATCCGCGCCGACCAGAGCATCTCGTTCCAGGCGATGCGGCGGAAATTCCGTCAGTTCATGGAAATCATCCGCACAGATCCGGCGATCGAAAGCGCCGCCGGCTTCACCGGTGGCTTCCAGACCAACTCGGGTTTCGTTTTCGCCTCGTTGAAGCCGCTCGGTGAGCGCAAGGAATCGGCCGACCAGGTGATCGCCCGCCTGCGACCGCGTCTCGCCCAGGTGCCCGGCGCCCTGCTTTTCCTGCAGGCGGTGCAGGACATCCGGGTCGGCGGCCGCCAGTCCAATGCCCAGTACCAATTCACCCTGCAGGCCGATTCGCTGCCCGAGCTCTATACGTGGGGGCCGAAGCTGGTCGAGGCGTTGAAGGCCGACTCGGCGGTCATCACCGATGTCGATTCCGACCAGCAGCAGCGTGGACTCCAGGTCAATCTCACCATCGACCGCGATGCCGCGAGCCGCCTTGGCGTTTCCACGCGCGGCATTTCCGCGGCGCTTTACGACGCTTTCGGCCAGCGCCAGGTCTCGACCATCTACAACGCGCTCAACCAGTACCATGTGGTAATGGAGGTCTCGCCCGAGTACTGGGAGAATCCGGAGACCTTGAAGGACATCTATGTCAGCACTTCCGGCGGCGCCATCAGCGGCGCGCAGGCGACCGGCGCCATCGTCTCGGTGGCGCAGCCCTCGACAGCTCAGGTGGCGGCAGGTGCGGTCGATCCGGCCCAGGCGGTCCGCAACCAGCGCACCAACCAGATCGCCGTGAGCGGTCGAGGATCGGCATCGACCGGCGCCGCGGTCAGCACGGCGCCCGAGACAATGGTGCCTCTCTCCGCGGTGACGCGCTACGAGTTCGGCACTACGCCGCTTGCCGTCAACCATCAGGGCCTGTTCGTCGCCAGCACGATCTCGTTCAACCTGGCGCCGGACAAGACGCTGAGCGACGCCATCGCCTACGTGAACGGCGTGATGGCCGAGATCGGCATGCCGGCCTCGATCCACGGCTCGTTCCAGGGCACGGCGCGGGCCTTCCAGCAGTCGGCGACCAACCAGCTGCTGCTCGTGCTGGCGGCGCTGGCCGCCGTCTATATCGTGCTCGGCATCCTCTACGAGAGCTATATCCACCCGCTCACGATCCTGTCGACGCTGCCGTCGGCTGGCATCGGTGCGCTGCTGGCGCTGAAGGTCGGCGGCATTGAATTCAGCATCATCGCCATGATCGGCGTGTTGCTGCTGATCGGTATCGTGAAGAAGAACGCCATCATGATGATCGATGTGGCACTGGAGCGCGAGCGCAACGAGGGCCTCGACCCGCGCGTCGCCATCCACGAGGCTTGCTTGCTGCGCTTCCGGCCCATCCTGATGACGACCATGGCTGCGATCCTGGGCGCACTGCCGCTGGCGATCGGCTTCGGCGAAGGCGCCGAACTGCGCCGGCCGCTCGGCATCTCGATCATCGGCGGCCTGATCGTGAGCCAGATCCTCACTCTCTACACGACGCCCGTGATCTACCTCTATCTCGACCGCTTCCGCCGCCGCGACCGCGACCGCCCGAGCCGGATTGCCCGCGTGATGGGCAGCACCGGTGCCCCGGCATGAGGCGGCTCGCGGTTCTGCTTTGCCTGGCATCGCTGTCGGGGTGCCTGGTCGGTCCGGACTACCAACGACCGCCGCCGGCCTCGCCACCGACGCCCGAGTTCAAGGAGACCATGGGCTTCCGTCCGGCGATGCCCAACGACACCGTCGATCGCGGACCGTGGTGGCAGATCTACGGCGATCCGACGCTCGACGGGCTGGCGGCCCAGGTCGACATCTCCAACCAGACGCTGAAGGCATCCGAAGCGGCCTATCGTCAGGCGCGTGCGCTCGTCCGCCAAGACCAGTCGGGCCTCTATCCCTCGATCACGGGGACTGCCAGCGCGCAACAGACGGGGACGGGCACACTCCGCGGCGGCGGCGGCACCGCCGTCGTCACCACCAACCAGAACGGCAACGTCACCAGTACCGCGAGCCAGTACCAGGGCGGCTTCGCGCTCGCCTGGGAGATAGACGTCTGGGGCAGCATCCGGCGCACCATCGAAAGCGATTCGGCAGCGGCCCAGGCCAGCGCCGGCGATCTCGCGGCGGCGCGGCTGTCGGCCCAGGCCGACCTCGCCATTAATTATTTCTCGCTGCGCATCTCCGACCAGCGGACCCGGCTCTATCAGGCGACCGTGGCGGCCTACGCCCGTTCGCTGACGATCGCCCGCAACCAGGTCGATGCCGGCATCGCCTCCCGTGTCGACCTTGCCCAGGCGCAGACCCTCTACGAGCAGGCGCGTTCGCTGCTGGTCGCCGAGGGCATCGCGCGCGCCCAGTTCGAGCATGCGATCGCCGTCCTGATCGGCAAGGCGCCGTCCGAGTTCAATCTTGAGCCGGGGGTCCCACCCAAGGACGTGCCGACGGTCGATGCCGGCGTGCCGTCGGCGCTGCTGGAACGGCGGCCCGACATCGCTGCGGCCGAGCGCCAGATGGCGTCGGCCAACGCCAGGATCGGCGTGGCCCAGGCGGCCTACTATCCGAGCATCTCGCTGGGTGGCGCCATCACCTTCCTGAGCGGTGGCCTGGGCACGCTGCTTCAGCTCGGCTCCTCGGTGTGGTCGCTCGGCCCGCAGCTGGCCGCGACGCTGATCGACGGCGGCGCGCGAGCAGCCCAAGTCGAGGGCGCGCGGGCCGGCTACGACAACACCGTGGCGACCTACCGCCAGACCGTGCTGACGGCCTTCCAGCAGGTCGAGGATGCCCTCGCCCAGCAGCGTATTCTCGTTCAGCAGGAGCAGATTCAGCGCGCCGCGGTCGCGTCGGCCCGCGAAGCCGAGCGGCTCTCGCTCAACCAGTACCTGATCGGCACCGTGCCCTACACGACCGTGGTGCAGACCCAGACGTCAGCGCTGTCGGCCGAGCAGACCCTGTTGAACATCCGGCAAAGCCGTCTGATCGCCAGCGCCAACCTGGTGAAGGCGCTGGGCGGCGGCTGGCGCGACGTCGACCTGCCACCGCCCACGCCGATCGGCGGCCTCACGAAGCGCTGAGGCGCTTCCCACCCGAACTCTCCTATACTGGCGTCATGGCGGAAGCAGCGATCCGCAAGATCATCCATGTCGACATGGACGCCTTCTACGCGTCCGTGGAGCAGCGCGACGACCCGTCGCTGCGCGGCCGGCCCGTGGCGGTGGGAGGCCGCGAACGCGGCGTGGTGATGGCGGCGAGCTACGAGGCGCGCAAGTTCGGCGTGCGCTCGGCCATGCCGTCGGCCACGGCGAAGCGGATGTGCGCCGAACTGGTTTTCGTGAAGCCGCACTTCGACGTCTACAAGGAGGTGTCGCGCCAAATTCGCGCCATCTTCCTCGACTACACGCCGCTGGTGGAACCCTTGTCGCTCGACGAGGCCTATCTCGACGTCACCACCAACCTCAAGGATATGCCGCTGGCTTCGGAGATCGCGCGCGAGATCCGCGCCAGGATCCTCGAACAGACGGGCCTCACCGCCTCGGCCGGCATCTCCTACAACAAGTTCCTGGCCAAGCTGGCGTCGGATCAGCGCAAGCCCAACGGGCAATATGTCATCCCGCCGGAAAGAGGACCGGCCTTCGTCGAGGCGCTGCCTGTGGGCAGGTTTCATGGCGTTGGTCCGGCGACGGAAGCCAAAATGAAGCGCCTCGGCATCCAGACCGGGGCCGATCTCAAGGCGCAGACACTCGAATTCCTGCAGGAGTATTTCGGCAAATCAGGGCCCTATTATCACGCCATTGCCCGTGGCCAGGACCACCGCCAGGTCGTGCCCAATCGGCCGCGCAAGTCGGTCGGCTCGGAAACGACTTTCATGCAGGATCTCGATCGTCCGGCCGACATCGAGGCCGGGATCGCCGCGGTGCTCGAGGATGTCTGGAGCTACTGCGAGAAGAACGACATCGCCGGCCGGACGGTGACGGTGAAGATCAAATACGCCGACTTCCAGATCGTGACGCGCAGCCGCACCCTCCTCGAACCGCCGACCGACAAGGCCATGTTGGAGCGTGTCAGTGTCGAGCTGGTGAGATCTATTTTCCCTCTGGAGAAGAAGGTCCGGCTGCTCGGCGTGTCGCTGCACAACCTTCACCGGCGCGACGAAGTGCCGGCGCCGCCGCAGCTCACGCTGGGACTGCTCTGATCGGCCCCTGATGGGCCTAGACGCCGATCTCGGCCACCATCCTCTTCAGCATCGCGGCGTCGGGGTAGGCG
>JAQSDW010000130.1 GCA_029946105.1 Reyranella sp.
TCGTCGGCGTGAAGATCGAAGGCCATGCCGACGACCGCGCCACGGATTTCGAGAAGCAGGCGGTGGCGATGCCCGAAGTGATCGCCTGCCACATGATCGCGGGCGAGGCCGACTATCTGCTGGAAGTCACCGTGCCCGACCTCGACGCCTATCAGCAGTTCCTGGTCGGCAGGCTCCTGAACCTGCCGCTGGTGCGCGAGGTCAGGAGCAACATCGCGATCCAGACGCTGAAGTCAGGCGCGGTGTTGCCGCTGGGGCATCTGGCAATTGCTCCTCTCCCCACAGGCGCTGTTTACAGCGCCGAAGCGGGGGAGAGGAACATGAGAGGCCGTTACTCGGCCGCGCGCACGCCCTGCGATGTCCCCTGGGCCGCCGGTGCGATCGCTTTCATCGTGCCGCCGTAGCGGTCGGTGAAGGCGGCGGTGTCGATCTCCTCGAGTTCGATCTCGCGGTTCAGCACCTTCTCCTTCCACTTGAGGTGCTCCGGGTGCGCGCCCTGGAACTCGGGCATCACTTCCTTGGCGAACAGTTCGAGCGATTCGCAGATGTGCTCGTGGCGGTTCTTGCCGGCCTGGTTCAGCAGCACGACCTGGTCGATGTTCGACGCCTGGAACTTCTGCAGCTTGCGCCGGATGGTCTCGGGCGAACCGATCAGGCCGCCGCGCAACGACGCGGCATGCTGCTCGGGGTTGGCCTTCTTCCACTTGTTGTACTCTTCCCACATGTTGACCGTGCCGGCGGCCGGCCGCCGCCGATCGGCCGACTGGCCGTAGAAGCGCAGCGCGAACTGGAAGAAGGTGTCGCCGTCGGCGCGCTCGCGTGCCTCTTCGTCCGTCTTGGCGCACATGAAGAAGCTGACCAGCGCGATGTTGGGGTTGGTCACGTAGTCGGCGAGCAACTTCTGCCGCTTCACGAAGGCGTTGTAGTAGGCGTGCACCCAGGCGTGCGCGGCGTCGGCCGAGACGAACTGGAAGCCGAGCGCGCCCATCCCCCATTCGCCGCACTTGGCCAGCGTCTGGAGCTGCGAGCAGGCGACCCAGAGCGGCGGGTGCGGCTTCTGCATCGGCTTGGGCACCACCATGCGGAGCGGAATGTTCCAGGTCTTGCCCGCGTGCTCGCTGGGGCCGTCCCTGAACATTGGCATGATGGCACGGACGGCTTCCTCGAAGATCTCGCGCTTGTTCTCCATGGTGACGCCGAACGGTTCGAGCTCGGTGACCGAGGCGCTCTCGCCCATGCCGAACTCGCAGCGGCCGCTAGACAACAGGTCGAGCGTGGCGACGCGCTCGGCGACGCGCGTCGGATGGTTGGTCGTCACCTGGAAGATGCCGTGGCCGAGACGGATGTTCTTGGTGCGCTGGCTGGCGGCGGCGAGGAAGGATTCCGGCGAGGGCGAGTGGGAATACTCTTCGAGGAAGTGGTGCTCGACCTGCCAGGCATGGTCGTAGCCCAGGCGATCGGCGAGCTCGATCTGGCTGAGCGCGTTCTGATAGAGCCGGTGCTCGTCGCCCTCTTTCCAGGGGCGGGGCAGTTGCAGCTCGTAGAAAATGCCGAATTTCATGGGGGCGTCCTCCGCTGGAGAGAGGATGCCCGCAAATCGGACCGGTGCAAGAGGATGCAGAACGCCGTTTCGCTGGAAGAGACGGCTTCGCTGCTCATGCTCTTCCGGACCGCGGGCAGGGCAATCGCATATGGCTCTTTTCTTCTCTTCTCCTCCCCCGTCTCGGGGTAGGGCAATCGCATATGGCCTTTCTTCTCCTCCCCCTAGGGCGCTGTAAACAGCGCCGACTCGGGGGAGGTGGCCCGAAGGGCCGGAGGGGGAAGGCCACAGGCACGCCTTCATCGAAGTTTCTGACCCCCTTCGCCGCGTATGACGCGGCACTTCCCCCGCTTCGCGGGGGCAGAGAGGACTCATATGCGATTGCCCTATGTCTGCGGGGGAGGTGTCGGCGTTTTATGCCGACGGAGGGGGTCATGAACCCCATCGCCCTCGTAAGACGAGGGCACTTCAGGTGCTAGGTCGCTCCGCGCCCTAGCACCGGCTTCGCGGACTCCGCGAAGGGGAAGAGAATGATGTCTTACTCCGCCGCCGCTTTCATCGCCTCGGGGTTGTGCCACTGGTGCAGCAGCTCGGCTTCTTTCTTCTTGGCCTTCTCGAGATGCGCGTCCTTGATGTGGCCGTAGCCTTTTATGTCGTCGGGGATCGCCGCGAGCTTTACCGCCAGCGCGTGGTTGGCGGGCGAGAGGCCTTTCAGCAGCTCGGCCACCAGGGCCTCGTATTCGCCGATCAGCGCGCGTTCGGTCTTGCGCTCCTTGGTATAGCCGAAGAGGTCGAGCTTCGTGCCGCGCAGGCCTTTCAGCTTCGCCAGCATCCGGAAGGCCGGCAGCATCCAGGCGCCGAACTCCTGCTTGATCAAGTGGCCGGTCTTGGGGTCGCGGCTGGAGAAGATCGGTGGCGCGAGATGGAACTTGAGTTTGTAGTCGCCCTCGAACTGGCCGGCGAGCTGGGCGGCGAAGGCGGCATCGGCATGGAGCCGCGCCACCTCGTACTCATCCTTGTACGAGAGCAGCTTGCTGTAGTTGCGCGCGACGGCCTCCGCGAGACCGTTGTCGCCGGGCGCGGCCTTCTGTTCAGCCGCGCGGACCTTGTCGACCAGCGCCTTGTAGCGCAGGGCCAGGGCTTCGTTCTGGTAGCCGGTGAGGTGCTTCATCCGCACGGCCAAGATCTCGTCGAGCGTCCTGGCGATGCGCGTGAAGGGCACGACCGTTGCCGGCGGGGCGGCGAGCTTCTCGACCGTGTCGCGATCGGCGGCGGCGCGGCGGCCCCAGCGGAAGGCCGCGGTGTTCATGGCGACGGCGGCGCCGTTCAGCTCGATCGCCTTCTCCAGCGCCTCGTGGCCGATCGGGATCAGGCCCTGCTGGTAGGCATAGCCCAGCATGAACATGTTGGTGGCGATCGAATCGCCCATCAGCCGCGTGGCAATGCCGGTGGCATCGAGGAAGTCGCAGGCGCCGGCCCCCGCCGCCGCCTCGATCGAGAGTTTCAGCGTGTGCGCGGGGAAGGCGATGTCGGGATGGCGGGTGAATTCGCCGGTGATGGTCTCGTGCGTGTTGACGATGGCGCGCGAGGCGCCGGTTTCGAGGCGGGCGAGCGCATCGGCGCTGGCGCTCACCACCAGGTCGCAACCCAGCAGCAGGTTGGCGCCGCCGGCCCCGAGACGCACGGCGTGCAGGCTCTCGGGCGTTGCGCCAAGACGCACGTGGCTGATCACCGCGCCGCCCTTCTGCGCCATGCCGAGCTGGTCGAGCACGGTGACGCCCTTGCCCTCGATGTGGGCGGCCACGCCCATGATGGCGCCGATGGTCACCACGCCGGTGCCGCCGATGCCGGTGATGAGCACGCCATAGGGCTTGTCGTCGATCGCGGGCAGGGCGGGAGCGGGCGGGAGCGCGGGCTCTGCTGTCTTATCGGTGGCGGTCGTGGTGGCTGCCGATTTGCCGGCCTTGCCTTTGCGCAGGCTGCCGCCCTCGACGGTGACGAACGAAGGGCAGAAGCCGTTCAGGCACGAAAAATCCTTGTTGCAGGAGGATTGATCTATCGCGCGCTTGGAGCCGAACTCGGTGGCCACCGGCGTCACCGAGAGGCAGTTCGACTGGGTCGAGCAGTCGCCGCAGCCCTCGCACACCGCCTGGTTGATCAGCACGCGCTTGGCCGGATCGGGGAAGGTGCCGCGCTTGCGGCGGCGGCGCTTTTCGGCGGCGCAGGTCTGGTCGTAGATCAGGACCGACACGCCTTTTACTTCGCGCAGTTCGCGCTGGACCTCGTCGAGCTGGTCCCTGTGATGGAAGGTGACGCCCGCCGCCCATTCGGTGCCGATGGGATACTTGTGCGGCTCGTCGCTCACCAGCGCGATGCGCTCGACGCCCTCGGCGCGGACCTGGCGGCTGATACGCCACGGCGTCACGTCGCCATCGTGCGGCTGGCCGCCGGTCATGGCGACGGCATCGTTGTAGAGGATCTTGTAGGTGAGGGTGGTGTGGCTGGCGATGGCGTGGCGGATCGCCAGATACCCCGAATGGAAATAGGTGCCGTCGCCCAGGTTCTGGAAGACGTGCGGCGTGTCGGTGAAGTGGCTGGCGCCGACCCAGGTGCCGCCCTCGGCGCCCATGTGGGTGAAGGTCCTGGTGTTGCGCTCCATGCCGATGGCCAGCGTATGGCAACCGATGCCGGCCAGCGCCATCGACCCCTCGGGCACCTTCGTCGAACTGTTGTGCGGGCAACCGGAGCAGAAGTAGGGCACGCGGGCGAGCCCCGCCTCGTTCCGCACCTGGCGGCCGGCGCGGCGCTTCAGCGCCTCGAAGCGCTGCTTGCTGCGATCGCTGAGGCCGGCCAGGCCAAACCGATCGACGATCGCCGAGGCGATCTCGAACGGTGTCAGCTCGCCGTCGCTCTTCAACAGGTGCTGGCCGCGCTCGTCGTGCTTGCCGACCACGACCGGGCGGCGGCCGCTCTCCATGTTGAACAGCGCGTCCTTGAGCTGCTGCTCGATCAGCGGCCGCTTCTCCTCGATCACCAAAATCTCGCGCTTGCCGGCGACGAAGGCCGCGGCACCCTCGGTCTCGAGCGGCCACACCATGCCGACCTTGTAGATGGCGAGACCCATGCGCTCGGCCTCCTGTTCGTCGATGCCGAGTTCGTCCAGCGCCTGGCGGACATCGAGGTAGGATTTGCCGACGGTGACGATGCCGAAGCGGGCGTCGGGGCGGCCCATCATCACCTTGTCGAGGCGGTTGGCGCGCCAGTAGGCCAGCGCTGCCGGGATCTTCACCTGATAGACGCGGCGTTCCTGGCCGAGCCAATCGTCGGGCCAGCGGATGTGCACGCCGTCGGGCGGCAGATGATGGTCGGCGGGCGTGTGGATTTCCAGGCGGTGCGGATCGATGTGGACCGAGGCCGAGGAATCGACCGTCTCGCTCAGCACCTTGAAGCCGACCCAGAGGCCCGAGTAGCGCGACATCTCGAAGGCATGCAGGCCCCAGTCGAGATACTCCTGCACGGAAGCGGCGTGGATCACCGGGATACCGGCGGAGATGAAGGCGGGTTCGCTCTGGTGGGCCACGGTCGAGGACTTGGCCATGTGGTCATCGCCGGCCAGCGCCACGATGCCGCCGTGCCGGGACGTGCCGGCATAGTTGGCGTGCTTCAGGACGTCGCCCGAGCGATCGACGCCCGGGCCCTTGCCGTACCACATGCCGAATACGCCGTCGTAGCGCGCGCCGGGATAGAGATGGATCTGCTGGGTGCCCCACAGCGCCGTGGCCGCAAGGTCTTCGTTGGTGCCGGGCTGGAACTCGATGTGGCTCTTCTTGATGAAGCGCTTGGCCTGCCACAGCGCCTGGTCGAGGCCGCCGAGCGGCGAGCCGCGGTAGCCGGAGATATAGCCGGCGGTGTTGAGGCCGGCAGCGAGGTCCCGCTGGCGCTGCATCATGGGCAGCCGGACCAGAGCCTGCGTGCCGGTGAGATACACCCGGCCCGATTCGAGTATGTATTTGTCGTCCAGAGTCACCGCGACGGTCATGGGCAAACTCCTTGACTGTTATATAGGCACGGTAACGACAGAATGTTGCGCGTTGCAATCGGGAACGCCGGGGACGCGCAAAAACGACGTTTTAAGGACGCCGCGGCGCGGCCGGCATGCCGGCCGTTTCACTGTGTCGGGCCGGCACGAAATGTTGTAAGCGTGCCCATCGCCCATTGGGCATTGATTGTCTGCAACTTATTTCGGCAGCCCGTTTTTTCATGTCCATTCTCGTCACCGGGGTCGCCGGCTTCATTGGCGCTGGCGTCGCCGGCGCCCTGCTGGCCCGGGGCGAGACGGTCGTCGGGATCGACAATTTCAGCGACCAGTACGACCCCGTCCTGAAATTCGCCCGCCTGAAAGGGCTGCGCGAGACCACGGGCTTTATCTTCCTGGAAGCCGACGTGGCCGAGCGCGAGCCGATGCTGGCGCTGACCCAGAAGCACGGCGATCTCGACCGGATCGTGCATCTGGCGGCGCACTCCGGCGTCCGCCAGTCAATGGTCGATCCCTATGTCTACGTGCAGACCAATGTGATGGGCCATCTCGTGATGCTCGAGCTGGCGCGCGGGATCACGGAACTCAAACACTTCGTCTATGCATCGGCCTCGTCGGTCTATGGCGCCAACCGCAAGCTGCCCTTCGTCGCCGCCGACCGGGTCGATCGTCCGCTCTCGCTCTATGCCGCGACCAAGCGCGCCGACGAGCTGATGACCGAAACCTATGCGCATCTCTACGGCATGCGGGCCACCGGCCTGCGCTATTTCACGGTCTATGGTCCGTGGGGCCGGCCCGACATGTCGCCTTATATCTTCGCCAAGGCGATCCACGAGGGCAGCACCATCCAGCTCAATCACCTGGGCTTCATCAAGCGCGACTGCAGCTACATCGACGACATCGTGGCCGGCACGCTGGCCGTGCTCGACAAGCCGCCGGTCGATGCCGGCCACCGGATCTATAATCTGGGCGCCGCGCGCAGCGAGGACATCGTTCAGGTGATCGCGCTGTTCGAGACGGCGTTCGCCAGGAAGGCCATCGTCGAGCTCAGGCCGGGCGAGCCCGGCACCCTGCAGGAAACCGCGGCCGACATCGCCGACACCACGCGCGACTTCGGCTGGACGCCCAAGGTGACGGTCGAGCAGGGCATCCCGCTCTTCGTCGATTGGTTCAAGAGCTACAACAGGCTCTGATGCGGCGCTTCCTTCCTGCCGGCGCACCGGGGCGGGGAAGACGCTCGGCGACCGGCCCTACCGGCCGCCGCCCGATCCATGGGCGAGCCTGACCTCAGCGCCCCGCCGTCGCACCTAGGCTGGCGCTGACGGGGAGCGCGGCGAGCCTCGACGCTTTCAGCGCATCGACCTCGCGTCTGAGGCTTTCGATCTGTGCCTGCTGTTCCTTGATGGCCTCGACCAGGATGGGCAGCAGGTGAGTCTCCTTGAGACCGTACACTGCATCATGCATGCCCTTTTCCGGCACGACGACCGCCTCCGGCACCACGGCCGCGACTTCCTGGGCGATGAAGCCGATCTGGGTTTCCTCCGTCGGCAGATTGAGCGTCTTTCCGGCCTCGCGGTCGCCGGCCAGCCGCCACCGATAGCGCACGCCACGCAACCGCTTCACCAGCTCCAGCGCCTCCGGGATTTGCCGGACGTCCATCTTCAGTCGAGCGTCAGAGGGGCTGATCCAGGCTTGAGTGCCGCCTGCGGGGCCGTTGACGTCAAAAGTGCGGGCAGGCGTCGGCGTCGCGACGCCGACTTTGCCGTCGCGGTCGATACGCATGCGCTCCGTCGAAGCGCTCACGCCGCCTTGGGCGGTGACGAAGGTGATATCCTGGCTGCTGAAGGGGGCGGTGAAGCGGTTGTTGACGAAGACGCCCGATTGTCCACCGCCATCGGCGATCCCGAGAGCGATGGAGCCCACGTTGCCCGGACTGTGGTTGACGAGCGCGGTCTGAAACACACCGTTGGTCTGGCCGATATCCAGCGCGACGCTCGCGGAGAAGCGCGGGCAGCCAAGGATGCCATTGAAATTCGCCATCACGTGGGTCGCATCGGCATTGGTGCCGTTGCTCAAGGTGAAGGGCAAGGGAGTGCAGGGTTGCGCCGCCGCCGATGCGACAGAGAGCGCAAGGCCAATCAGCGCCGCAACAAACGTTCTGATCATTTCGGACCTCATCGAGATTGGCCGAGCGGCCGGTGAGAACCGGCTCATCTCGGCGAGCAGTCCGGCCAGCAGCAGCTACAGTTTCGACTCTCCGGGCCGCCGCAAGTCGAGGACCGCTGGCGGCAGTACGACGATCTTCGTCACCGATGCCGACAATCGCGAGGTGCTGGAATACGACGGCAGCAACGGCCAGGTGCTGCGCTGGTACGCCTACGGGCTTGGCCCCAACGACGTGCTCGGCCAGATGAACATACCCGCCAACACCCGCACCACGCCCATCCCCGACCTGTTGGGCTCCATCGTCGGCTCGATGGATGCAGGCACCGGAACACTCGCCAAGTTCGCTTACCAGCCCTACGGAATTACCGCGAGCGCACCCGCCCAGTTCGGCTACACCGGCCAGAGGATCGATCCCGAGACCAGCGGCCTCTACTATTATCGGGCACGGCACTATTCGCCGGTGCTGGGGCGGTTCCTCCAGCCCGATCCCATCGGCTATGCTGGTGGCGTCAACCTCTACGGGTATGTCGGCAACGATCCGTTGAACCTGATCGATCCGTCCGGATTCTCCGCCCTGCAGGCCATTCAGCGGGCTGCCTTTCAAACTACCATCCAAGCGAGCATTCAGCAGCAGGCCGTTCAACAGGCTGTCGCCAATGCCGTGGCCAATGCAACGCAAAGCTATGGAACAGGGGCGAATATTGTCTTAGCCGCCGACAAGAGCAAAGACGATAATGCGGCGGAAATTATTAGAAGGCGCTTGAATCCACAAGCTCGACCACAACACATCGAGCGGGTGGAACCTGTACAGATTCTGCAGGCTCCACCGATTGGGCTGCGGCCCCGAAACTTCACTCCTGAAGGAGCTGGTAGAAGTGGCGCCTTCAATGCCGCTAAGCAGTCGAGCGGTATACCGACAAGCCAACAACCGTCTGCCATACTTCCCAATGTTGATCGGACGGGTCGCCTACAACCTGGAAAAGTGTACCGGTTTGAAGTCCCCGCCGCTGGCGGTGGAACACGTACGGTCGATATCCGGGACGATGCAAGCGGCCATTTCTACGGTCCCAGTGATCCACAGAATCGGGGACCCCACTTTAACGATCCGGGAGGCAATCATTTTGACTACTGACCCTGATAGCATGAGCTTACCAGCCATGAAGCGGATCGTGAGCCGTGACTTGTCCGACGAAAACGATGTGCTTCGCTTGCCGCACACGGCCGAACTGGGTTGCACGCTTGCCGGTGGATGTGTGTTGTCCAATCATTCGTCCCACAACGCGCAAGAGATGCTATTGGATAGCCTGGTCCTCCAAGTCCAGGGGCTGACGCCCGGGATTCGACATTGGTTGATGTCTGGTCACGATGTTTGGCAGCCCGACAACCGAATCGTGAAGCATAACAAACTGTGGAAATCACTTGCGAAACGCGTTCCTCTTCCTTCCGGCATCAAGTCTGAAGAGTTCCTTGTGGAATCCGCTGAAGGATTGAAATATTTCGGTTTCATCGAGTGCCAAGGACTTGTCGCAAGTGAACTTGTAAGCGTTCTCAGGACCGAACGAGCCTGCACTTTGATCGCAAGTTGGGGGGACGACCCGACAGATGAATTGAAATCGATCGCGCGACAAGGATGGACAAGACCAACGATCATCCCTCCCTTAGAAATCCTAAAAATCGCCTGTCGGAAGAATGTCATCGTCTATGCTCTTCTCGGCGACTTTGACGACCAAGAGAGAGGCAGCGCGATCATTGCTCAACCGCAATGGATAGAGGCTGTATTCTACGATTCTTGAAAGTATGGCAGTGAACCGGCCAGCGGCGCCGCCTCACCGAAATGAGAAGCCAAGCTCGTGATGCCTCCGGGAATCGACAAAGACTATTTGATTGAACCAGCCCACGTCTCGTCCCCCTGACGTGCTCCCCGGAAATTCTCTCGTTGTAAGGTTGGGTCCGGTCGAGGAGAACGGACATGAAGCGGAAGCATTCACTGCGGAACTTGCCATTGAAGCTCTCGATGAAGGCGTTGTCGGTTGGCTTGCCAGGCCGACTGAAGTCGAGGTCACATCATGCATGAAGGCCCACAGGTCGAGCTCCTTGCAGATGAACTCCGGTCCGTTGTCGAGCCGGATTATCCGTGGATAGCCCACTTCGAGAGCAGCCCTGTCGAGGGCTGAGACGACGTCGCTGCCGCGCCAGGCTTGACGCACCTCGATCACTGGCGCGAGCCGGGTGAAGATGTCGACGACCGTCAGGGCACGGATCTTGCGCCCGTCGAACAGTTGATCGCATCGCCCACACCTGGTTGGCAGCCGTCGCCGGCGTGCAGTCGTCACGCAGCTTGGCTTTGACCCGCCGCTTGGGCGATTTGTTGCGCAGTTGCAGGCCCTGCTCGCGGTAGAGCCGGCACACCCATTTGACGTTACGAGCCAGCCTTCACGGCGGAGCAAGACGTGGATTCGCCGATAGCCGTAGCGCACCCGGCTCTCGGCGATCTCCTTGATGCGTTTGCTGAGGGGCGCCTGCCCATGCGTCGTGAACGGTAGTCGTAGGTTGAACGCTCGATCGGCAGGCCTGCCGGCAGCGGGATGGTCGACCACGCGCGGACGGTTTGGCAGGTCAGTATTCGACGCAATCCCGGGGGGTATGATCGACTCGCATATCCTGTCTGTTCATGATATGTTCCATTTGATCATGCATCTGTGGAAACAAAGGAGACGACGCATGCTTCACGCTCTACGCGAAGTGCCTTCTGTTGTGCCCCTGCCGGTGCCGGCAGCCCCGGCGCCGCCCGCCGAAACAGCCTGTGTCAGCGCCGCTGGCCGTCGCCCGTCGCCGCCGCGGGTCCGCGCGCTGTTCCTGCGGCGCTTCCGGGAGCTCGGCGAGGTCCGGGCGGCGGCGAAGGAGGCGGGGGTGGCGCGCTCGACCCTCTATCGCTGGCGCGAGAAGGATGCGCGGTTCCGCGCCCGCTGGGAGACCTATGACGAGATGCGGAGGCATGAGGCGGAAGACCATCTCGTGCGCCTGTTGCGCGAGGGCGAGAAGACGACGGCGTTCCACAGGGGTGAGTCGGTCGGCTGGAAGGTGAGCTTCACGGTGCGTCCGGCGGTCGCCCTGCTGGCGTCCCAGGACCGTCGGGAGAAGCTGCGTCTGAGGGAGCGGGAATGGGAAGCAAAACGCGCTTCGGTGTCCCATTCCGGCGACAATTTTTCGGCGGAAAGTCTTGCCGCTTCAAGGGCTTGGCCCAGGGAGGCGCCGCGCAAGACTGCGCGCCGCGACGATGACCGGGTCCCGACGCCGGAGAGCTCCCCGACACCGCAGCCGCAAGCCCGGGGATCGTCCCACGGCCGGCGTGTCGCACAGGCGACTGAAGCGGAAAAACCCGTCCCGGTGTCCCATTCCGGAGGCCGTTTTCCGGCGGAAAAGCGCGCCGTTTCAAAGCCCTGGTCCGGGAAGGACCGGCGCAAGGCAGCGCCGCTGGTGCGCGTCCCGCACAGGCTGCAGGACGACTGGGGGCTTCCAAAGGCGAAAGGTGGTCGAGGCATCGAATCGCTTCTCCTCCCCCGTTTCGGGGGAGGAGAAGCATTCCAGACTTCTTGATTTGGACTTAGATGGTTCAATCCGTGCCGGAAAAGCCCTAGACCGGGCTATCGCGCTCCGTCGTCTGGCGCGCGTTTCGCGCGCGCCATATCCGGAGCAGCCAAGGAGTTTTGCGTCGATGAATGCAGTGCTGGGCGATCTGCCGACCTGGAATCTCACGGACCTCTATTCGAGCCCCACGGGGAGCGACCTCGAAACAGATCTCAAGCGGGCCGCCGACGAAGCGGCCGCCTTTGCCCACGACTATGAAGGCAAGATCGCCGGCCCCCAAGCCACCTCTCTCGACGGCAAGGCGCTGGGCGGGGCGATTGCGCGCTACGAGGCGCTGTCGGACCTGATGGGCCGTATCGGCTCCTACGCCTCTCTTTATTACGCGCAGAACCTGGCCGATCCCGAGCGCGGCCGCTTCTCGCAGAACGTGTCGGAGAAGCTGACCGACATCGGCTCGAAGCTCATCTTCTTCGGGCTCGAGGTGAAGCGGCTGGAAGACGCCGATATCGCCGAGAAGATGAAGGCGCCGGAACTCGCCAAGTACGCACCGTGGCTGCGTGACTTGAGGGCTTTCCGGCCGCACACATTGTCCGACGAGGTCGAGAAGGCGCTGCACGAGAAATACGTCGTGGGGCGCGCCGCCTGGTCGCGCCTGTTCGACGAGACCATCGCCCGGCTGCGCTATCCTTTCCGCAACGAGATGCTGAGCGAGGCGCAGATCCTCGACAAGCTTTCGAGCAAGGACGCCGCCGTCCGCAAGGATGCCGCCAAGACCTTCGGCAAGATCCAGGGCGAGAACATCTCGGTGTTCTCACTGATCACCAACACGCTGGCCAAGGACAAGGAGATCGAGGACCGCTGGCGCAAATATCCGCGGCCGCAGTCGGCCATGAACCTCACCAACGTCGTCGAGGACGAGGTCGTGGACGCGCTGCAGGCGTCGGTGAAGGCGGCCTATCCGCGCCTCGCGCACCGCTACTACAAGCTAAAAGCCAAGTGGTTCGGCGTCGAGGCGATGCCCTACTGGGATCGCAACGCACCACTGCCCGAGCATGACGACCGCATCATCCCGTGGGCCGAGGCGGAGAAGATCGTGCTCGACGCCTACGGCGCCTTCTCGCCGGAGCTGGCGGCGGTGGGCAGGAAATTCTTCGGCTCGGGCTGGATCGATGCGCCGGCCCGGCCGGGCAAGTCGCCGGGCGCGTTCGCGCATCCGACCGTGCCGTCGGCGCATCCCTATCTGCTGCTCAACTACCAGGGCAAGGTGCGGGACGTCATGACACTGGCGCATGAGCTGGGCCACGGTGTGCACCAGATGCTGGCGGCGAAGCAGGGTGCGTTGATGGCCGACACGCCGCTCACGCTCGCCGAAACCGCTTCGGTGTTCGGCGAGATGCTGACCTTCCGGTCGCTGCTCGAGACGGCGCCCGACAAGGCCACGCGCAAGGCGATGTTGGCGGGCAAGGTCGAGGACATGCTGAACACGGTGGTCCGCCAGATCGCCTTCTACGATTTCGAATTGCGCGTGCACGCGGCGCGGCGCGAGGGCGAACTGACGCCCGATGCGATCGGCGAGATCTGGATGGCGGTGCAGAAGGAGAGCCTGGGGCCGGCCTTCACCTATGACGACGAGTACAAATTCTACTGGTCGTACATCGGCCATTTCATCCATTCGCCGTTCTACGTCTATGCCTACGCCTTCGGCGACTGCCTGGTGAACTCGCTCTATGCCGCCTATCAGGCCAAGCCCGAGGGCTTCCAGGCGAAGTACCTCGATATGCTGAAGGCCGGCGGCGTGAAGCGGCACAAGGAGCTGCTGGCGCCGTTCGGCCTCGACGCCTCCGATCCCGCCTTCTGGGACAAGGGACTTGGCGTGATACAGGGCTTCGTCGATGAGCTGGAGAGCCTGGACGATGTACCTACTTCATGAGTGATGACGAAGGCGATTCGCTGGGCGGACGGCTCGGCCGCTACGCCAGGGTCGGCTCGTCGGTCGGCGGACTAGCCGTCAAGCTGGCGGGCCAGCGCTATCTCGGCCTGTCGCTCGATCGTGACAAGCACGCCGGTGAGTTGAAGGCAGCACTCGGCGGCTTGAAGGGACCGCTGATGAAGGCGGCCCAGTTGCTCGCCACCATTCCCGATGCGCTGCCGCCGGAATATGCCCGCGAGCTGGCGCAGCTCCAGGCCAATGCGCCCGCGATGGGCTGGGCCTTCGTGCGCCGCCGCATGGCCTCGGAGCTGGGGCCGGATTGGCAGAGCAGGTTCGCCAGGTTCGACAAGGAGGCGTCATTCGCCGCCTCGCTCGGCCAGGTTCATCGTGCCACCCTGGCCGACGGACGCGAGGTCGCGGTCAAGCTGCAGTATCCCGACATGTCCTCGGCGCTGGAAGCCGATCTCAACCAGCTGAAGCTGGTGTTCGCGATCGGCCAGCGCTTCGATCCGGCGATCCGCACCGACGAGATCCATGCCGAGATCACCACGCGGCTGCGCGAGGAACTCGACTATCGCCGCGAGGCCAAGCATGCCGGCCTCTACCGCCACATGTTGCGCGACGAACCCAATGTCCATGTCGCCGACGTCGTGCCATCCCATTCGACAGACCGGTTGCTCACCATGGATTGGCTCGAAGGCGAGCCACTGCTCAACTGGAAAACGCATTCCCAGGAGGAGAAGGACGCGCTCGCCATAAACATGTTCCGCGCCTGGTATGTGCCGTTCTACCGCTACGGCGTGATCCACGGCGACCCGCATCTCGGCAACTATACGGTGCGGCCCGACGGTTCGGTGAACCTGATGGACTTCGGCTGCGTCCGCATCTTCCCGCCGCGCTTCGTGCGCGGCTCGATCGAACTCTACCGCGCGCTGATGAGCGACGACGAGGCGCGTGCCGTGGCCGCCTACGAGGACTGGGGTTTCAGCGGCCTCAGCCGCGAGATGATCGCCGTGCTCAATCGCTGGGCGGCCTTTCTCTATGGTCCGTTGATGGACGACCGGCCGCGCCGTCTCACCGAAGACATGGCCGAAGGCTTTGGCCGCGAGATGGCGCAGAACGTCTTTGGCGAGCTGCGCAAGATGGGTGGTGTGCGTCCGCCGCGCGAGTTCGTGTTCATGGACCGCGCCGCGATAGGCCTCGGTGCCGTGTTCATCCATCTCAGGGCGTCGATCAACTGGCACCGCCTGTTCGAAGGCATGATCGAGGACTTCGATGTCGATGCGCTCGCCGCGCGCCAGCAGGAGGCCCTTACCGAGGTAGGGCTGGCGTGAACATCCTGGTGACCGGATCGTCGGGCTGGCTCGGCCAGACCCTGGTGCCGCGGCTGTTGCGCGACGGCCATCGCGTCGTCGGGCTCGACCCTGAATCGGGTCCGACGACGGAGATCGTGGGCTCGGTGGTCGACCGCGCGCTCGTCCGCAGCATCATGCGCGACCATGCCATCGATGCCGTCGTGCATGCCGCCGCGCGCCACAAGCCTCATATCGAGACCCACGACAATTCGGAGTTCGTGGCGGTGAACGTGCAGGGCACGCTCAACCTCCTGGAGGAGGCGGTGGCGCCCGGCTCGAAGATCGACCGTTTCGTCTTCACCTCGACCACCTCGCTCATGATCTCGCAGCAGATCCGCGATGGACGGGCAGGCGGGGCCACGGAAGCGATCTGGATCGACGAGGAGATGGCGCCGCTCCGGCCGCGCAACATCTACGGCGTCACCAAGCTCGCGGCCGAGGAGCTGTGCCGGCTGTTCAACCATCTGCACAAGCTGCCGGTCCTGGTCCTGCGCACCTCGCGCTTCTTTCCTGAGGAGGACGACATGGCCCACGCCATCGCCCAGTCCGGCGAGAACACCAAGGCCAACGAGTTCCTGTTCCGCCGGCTATCGGTCGAGGACGCGGCGGAGGCCCATGTCGCGGCCCTCGCGAAGGCGCCGGAGATCGGCTTCGACACCTTCATCGTCTCGGCCATGACGCCGTTTTCGCGCAACGATTGCGCCGCCCTCATCGCCGACGCGCCGTCGGTCGTCGCGCGCTACTTCCCCGACTATCCCGCGCTCTACGCCCGACAAGGCTGGACGATGTTCCAGTCGATCGACCGCGTCTACGACGCCGGCAAAGCCGCGCGACGAATGGGTTTTACTTGCCAGACTGGCTTCCGGGAAGTGCTCGACAGACTCGGCTAGTTGCGTCGCCTTCCCATACCACTCATATTTCCCGAAGGTGTGGGGGTCGTCGTTGTTGAAACACGATGCGGGGAATGCTCCTCGGCGAGCGATTGCCGAGTGTCCGATTCAGTCGGGCTGCGATTCCGGCCTGCCGGTTTGACGGCTGGCAAAGAACGCGCTGCGTCATGCCCGCGGAAGTTACAGACGAGGCAGCCGCAAGCGTAGCCACCACGCATCGATTGGGAAACGCCTGGACGGCCCGGCGATACGCCGTCTTCCTCGTGGTTGCGGCGACGTTGGCCGCGCTGGTCGCCGCTTTCTCCCTTGTCCTCGCTGCCGGCCCTCTGGGGTTTCTTCAGATTCTCAACATCTCGGCATTTGCGCTTGCGAGCGCCTGGACCGTCCTGGGCTTCTGGAATTCCATCATCGGCTTCGCTCTTCTCTGCTTCAACCGCGGTGGGTTTGGCGGCGGTCGCGCATTGGGCACCATGGTCTCCCACATGCAGCTGAGGACGCGTACCGCCATCGCCATGACCGTCCGGAACGAGGTGCCGCTGCAGTTCATCGCGCGATTGAAAGTGACCAAGGCCAGTCTCGATGAAACCGGACAGGGAGCCTGTTTCGACTACTTCGTCCTGAGCGACACCACCGATCCGGAACTGATCGACGAGGAGGAGCGGGCGATCGGCGCTTGGCTGGCGGCGGCCGGTCCGGATCATCGCATCGTCTACCGGCGCCGCTCCTCGAACGAGGGCTTCAAGCCCGGCAACGTCCGGGATTTCTGCAAGCGATGGGGCTCTGACTACGAATTCATGGTTCTGCTCGATGCCGACAGCCTGATGGACGGCCGCACCATCGTCAGGCTCGTGTGCGCTATGGAGGAGAACCCGCAACTGGGCATTCTGCAGAGTCTGATCGTCGGCATTCTGCCGCCCAGCCTCTTCGCGCGGATCTTCGAGTTCGGCCACCGCCACGGACTGCGCTGCGGGGCAGCAGGGGCAGTGTGGTGGCAGGGCGATCGATGCCAGTTCTGGGGCCACAATGCGGTAATACGGTTGGCACCGTTCTCTCAATACTGCGAGATGCCCTATCTGCCGGGGAAGGGTCCCTTCAGTGGGCACATCATCTGCCACGACCAGATCGAAGCGTCGTTCATGCACCGGGCAGGCTACCAGGTTCGGGTCCTCGCCGAGGAAACCGGCAGCTACGAGGGCGTGCCCCCGACGCTGCTCGAGTTTGCCCATCGTAATCATCGATGGTGCCAAGGAAACCTGAAGAATCTTCGCGTCATGGCAGCGCCCGGGCTAGCGGCGATCGATCGCTTCCACCTCGGTGTCGTGGCCCAGCGGTTCATTTCCTGGCCGGCGTTCGTGGTCTTCGTGCTCCTGTCCGCAATCTGCGCGGCGACCTGGCCCGCCGGCGTGCTGTTCCCGTCCAGCGCGGCTCTCGGCGTCTACCTTGTCTGGCTGGCGATGTTCGCGGCGCCCAAATTGCTCGGGGTCGCCGAGGCGGCCTTCCGTGCGCCGCGGCTGTACGGCGGCAGGCTGCAACTTGCTGCGGGCGGCATCGTCGAGCTGGTGTTTATGTTGCTGCTTACGCCGGCGATCATGGTCGGTGCCACGATCTTCATGATCGGGCTGGCCTTCGGGCGGGCGCTGGTCTGGGAGGCCCAATCGCGCGACGGATATCGGCTGTCATGGCGCACCGCCGCCACCGGGCTGTGGCCGCAGACACTTTGCGGCCTGGCGCTTGCGGCCGGACTGCTGGCGACGAATGCCGCGGCCGTCGGATGGTTCTCGCCCTTTCTGGCAGGACTGATCCTGGCGATACCGTTTGCGGTGATCACTTCAAATGCCGGCTGGGCGAAAGACGTGGGCTTGTGTCGACTGCCAGAAGAGATGACCGTACCGCCGGAGATCCAGGCCGTCGCGGATACGCTCCGCCGATCTGACGGCGCAGCCTAGGCGACCGCGAGCATGCGTTTCTTCGCATTCTTCGAAGGCCTGATCGCCCCGACTGCGGCGCCGCCCGATGCGCCGCCGCCAGCCGGCCTGGTCGGTTTCTACATGTACTTCCTGCGACAGGTCCGTGGCTTGGTGATCCTGTTGCTCGTCACGGGCTTCGTCGTGGCAATCCTCGATTCCAGTGTTCCGGCTTTCATCGGCTGGATCATCAGTCTCGTGTCGCGCGGCACGCCGGAGGAGGCGCTGATCGATGCTTGGCCGCAGCTCCTGGGCATCGCCATGGTGATCCTGGTGCTGCGTCCCGCGTCATTGCTGCTGCAGAACTTCGTCACCAACCAGGCGATGGCGCCGGGATTGGGCAACCTCGTCCGCTGGCAGAGCCATTGGCATCTCGTCCGCCAGAACTGGACCTTTTTTCAGAACGGTCTCGCCGGTGCGCTGGCAAACCGCGTCGTGCAGACGGGCCCCTGCCTGCGCGAGACCGTGATCCTGACGGTCAATGCCGTCTGGTACATTGTTGTCTATGGTGGCAGTGCGATTGCCCTGCTGGCCTCGAGCGACGGTCGGCTGGCGTTGCCGGTCGTCTGCTGGTTCGCAGGCTACGCACTCCTTCTCCGCCACTACGTCCCGCGCATTCGCGCTCGCTCGCGGCATGTCTCCGAGGTGCGCTCGACACTGACCGGCCGGGTGGTGGACTTCTATGCCAACATCCTCACCGTGAAACTTTTCTCGCGTCACGGCGCGGAGGACGCCGCCGTTCGCGGCACCATCGATGAACACACCGACAGCTACCGGCAGCATCTCCGCCTCACCAGTCAGTTCGCATTCGCCTTGTCCGTCCTCAACGCGGCAATGATCGTGAGTGCGGCCACGCTCGCGGTGCTGTTGTGGAGCATGAAGCGCATCGACGTCGGCACGGTCGCTATGACCCTTCCGCTCACGTGGCAGATCACCAATATCGCCGGTTGGGTCGCCCAGCAGGCCACCGCCATGTTCGAGAATCTCGGCGCCGTCGAGGATGGCATGTCGTCGATCGCGGCCCCTCAGCCGGTCGTCAATCGCGTCGGCGCCGTCGACCTTCACGTCTCGGCCGGCGCCATCAGCTTCGATGCCGTCTGCTTTGCCTACAGTCCGGAAAGACCCGTCCTGAAGGGTGTCACATTCTCCGTCGGCGCCGGCGAGCGGGTCGGATTGATGGGCCCGTCGGGCATCGGCAAGAGCACGCTGGTCCATCTGCTGCTGCGCCTGCACGAACCGGACTCCGGCCAGATCCTGATCGACGGGCAGGACATCGCAGGCGTCACGGCCGACAGCCTGCGCAGCAACATCGCCGTGGTCACCCAGGACACGGCGCTACTGGAGCGTTCCCTGAGGGAAAACATCCGCTTCGGCCGCAGCGACGCCAGTGACGCCGAAGTCGAGGCTGCGGCCGCCCGGGCGATGGCGTTGGACTTCATTCGTGATGTCGTCGACTGGAAGGGTCGGCGCGGCTTCGACGCCCACGTCGGCGAACGCGGGATAAGACTGTCGGCCGGTCAACGCCAGCGCATCGCCATCGCCCGCGCATTGTTGAAGAACGCGCCGATCCTGGTTCTGGACGAGGCGACTTCGGCGCTCGACGAGGCGACCGAGGCGGAACTGCAGGCAGAGATCGACGATCTCATGAAGGGGCGGACCGTGATAGCGATCTCGCATCGACCGTCCACCTTGGCGCGTCTCGATCGCCTGATTGCCCTGGAGGAGGGGAGGATCGTCGATGCCGGCCGGCCGCGCCTGTCAGCGCTTGAGTGAGTCGAGGTGACGTTGAACCCGACGGTCCAGGTTGGCGTAGGTCGTCTCCTCGATCTGGCGCTGGTATTTGCGGACGACTTCCTGGGTGCGCATCAGCACCCGCCGCGCTTCGTCGGGCTGCCCCGCGCGCAGGTAGTTCGCGACGGCCTGATCCACCAGGTCCATGATGCGAAGAATGTTGTCCTGCCGGGCATACTGGTAGGCGTAGGCGGTATAGGTTTCCGTCACCAGTTCGGCCGCCTGCTCGAAGGCTGCGGCGGCGCCCGCGTAGTCGCCCTCCCATTCCCTTTTCAGCCCGTCGGTCATCGCGAGATTAGCGCGCGTATTGACTACGCCGAGCTGGAGCAGCTTGTTGGCCGTCGCCGCTTCGGCCACCTGCATGCGAATCGCGAGTGCCTTGGCGAGCGTAGCGCGCGCCAGCGCCAGCCGTTCGGCATCGTGTTCCTCGGCGGCCCAACGATACAGCGCCTCGCCATGAATGTCGTAGCTCCATCCGAGGGCGGATATGCGGATGGTGTTCTTGGGATCGCGCTTGATGACTTCCGCCAGGATGCGCTGGGCATCCTGAAACGATGACACTGCATCGCGGTAGCGGCCTCGCCGCGTCTGGATGATGCCCATGTTGTTCCCGATCAGCACGAGATGATGGGGCCACAGGATACTGTCCCAAAGATTGTCGGCCAGACCTTCGATGCCGCGATGGGCGACGGTGAACCAGCGGAATGCTTCGTCGTCGTTTTCCAGCCGGACCTGAACGTCGCCCAACTTGTTTGCTGCCCAGGCGATATCGTGGTCGATCTTCGGCCCCGTGAAGCCGGACGAGCGCAGTTCGACGCGCGTTTCGTAGGAGGCAGTATAGGCGGCAAGAGCCTTGTTCGGGTCGTTGAACTGGTTGAGATCGACGTCGCCGAGATACTGGTACAGCTCGGCGAGCGTGAGCATGACGTCTGGTTGGCTTCGGACACCGGGATTGCCGCTGCGCAAGTCGTTGATATCGGCGATGGCGCGCTCAAAGTGGATACGGGCCTCGTCCTTGGCGCTCGCTTGGGCGAAGGCGAGGCCGATCAACCGCTCGCTGCGAGCCCGTTGGATGCGGGCTTCGACGCCGCCTTTGCGGGCAATCGGATCGAGCAGCGTGAATGCTTCCTCGGCATCCTTCCGCATTGGCGCAAGACGGCCGCGTGCTTCCTCGATCTCGGCCAGTATCAGGAGTGTCCGCGCGCGCTGGACGGACAGCCTGGGATCGGAGGTGACGTCCGAGAAACTGTCGATGGCGTCGCGCGCCTGATCGACGAGCACCTGCACGGTGTCGAGCTGGGCGATAGGTTGAACGAATTCCGACGTAGCCTGGACGAAATTGGTGATGGCGACCGCCGCGGCGTCGAGGCTCCGCTTCGCGTCATACCAGTTGATGGCGGCAAACACGCCGAGGAAGAGGAAGATGACGGCGGCGGCGCTGGACACGCCAACCGTCGCCCGCAGCCGGAATACGCGGCGGCGTTCCTCGCGGTGCACGGCGTCGGACGAGGCCGTGATGAAGTCCCTGAGGACGGGATCCAGTTCGGCGCTGCGGCGAAGCAGAAGATCCTCGGCCTCGGCGAGCGGCAGGCCGGCGCGCAGCAGAAAGCCTTCGCGGTCGGAGGGCGACGCCTCGCCCCAGCGCAGCGCGGGTTGCTCGAGGCGGGCGCGCAGTTGCAGGTCCTCCCAAGCCTCACCGATGAGCCGTGCCGCCAGCGGCCAGTGCGTTAGCAGTGCCTCGTGCGCCAGCCGGACACGCTCGCCGTCGATGACGAACAGCCTCACTTCGGTCGACGAGAAGCGTTCGACCAGCCGGCGCGCAGCACTTCCGGGCGCGAAGCTGGCGAGGTACGGGTGACGGGCCGTCGCGACGGTGAGATGCTCCTGTCCCACGGTGACCAGGCCGCGAAGCACCGAGGGTAGCGCCGCCTGAACCTCGGGCGGCAACCGCTCGTATTCCTCCTGCGCCCGACGGGCGAGGGCGCCCTCGAGCCGGCCAATCTCGTCGTAGGCCGTAAAGGTCAGGGTGCCGTCCTTGCGGCGCTGCCACAGCTGGTCGAGCAGGAACTCCAGAAGCGGCAGAGAATCGGGATCGTGGGCGGCGGCTATCAGGATGACGTCGTCCAGACCATGGCCTTCGGCGAGATTGGCCTCGAAGACCACGCCGGCTTCGCGTGCCGGCTGGCGGATGATCTGGCCGATCTCCGCCTCGGTCGGAGGGCTGAGAAGATACCGGCCTTCGCCATCCGACAGCTGCGCAAGCACCGGCAGCGCAGCAAGGCGGTCGAAGAAGTCGCTGCGCATCGTGCCGACGATCCAGACATGTCCACTTGCGGCCAGTGCCGCGAGGCTGGCCACGAAGGTTTCCCGGCCCGCATCGTCGAAGCCTTCGATGGTGAATATCTCCTCCATCTGGTCGATGATCAGGACCAGGCGGGCGGAGGCGATGTGGGTGAGCTTGGCCGCTTCGGCGGCACGGGCGAGGCCCTGCTCGACGGCGAAGGCCGCCTGGCCGTGGTCGCGCTTCAGGAGGTCCCGCAGCCGCTCCGGAGTGTATTTCAGGTCCGCCAGCTCGGGCAGCGCCGATGGTGACATGATGGCGTCGGCGAGCGCTGCCAGCGGATCGCCGCCGGTCTGCGACGGCCGCAGCACGGCATGCCGGCAGAGGCCGACATTGCCGACCATTCCCGGCAGCAGGAGATCCGGAAGCAATCCTGCTTTCACCAGAGACGACTTGCCCGAACCGCTCGGCCCCATCACCAGAATGAAGGCGCGACCTTGCTCGGCGCGTCGGGTCAGCAGTCCGCGAAGTTCGTTCCGCGCCCTGGTACGGCCGAAGAACACGGGCGCATGTTGCAGTTCGAACGACTCGAGGCCCCGGAACGGGCTGCCTTCATGCCAGCGGATGGTCGCGGGCTGCGCGCGGTCGAGGGCGGGGACCCTGTTCTCGAGCTGGCGCAGCAGGAGTTTGCGCAGATCGCCTTCTAGCTTTTCCTCGAAGGCCGTTTCGTCGGAGAAGGTCGTCGATGCGGCGGCGAAGGTGCCGTCGGCGCCGTGGAACCAGTCCTGGAGGAATGTCTCGACCAACCGCTTCTGCTTCCGGCTCTGGTCGAGCAGTGCCTCATCGTCAAGCGACGCGGTGATCGGCGCCTGCTTGCGGTACAATAACAGATTGGGCGTGCCCACCTCGCGATAGCCGGCCAGCGCGTCCTCGAATTCCCATTCGGTGCCGGTGACCGGCGCCTTGCCCGAGACGGCGCCGGCAAAGCGGTCGTGCGGCAACAGCACACCCAGGCGCGACCACAGGATCACGATGACGATATCGGTCGTGCGCGGCGGGAGAATGTTCTGTGAATCCTGGAAATGATGGGAAGCGACCAGCGGCTCGTGTTCCCACAGGACGGCTTCGACGCGGAAGTGATAGGCGAATTCGCGGTCCAGCCGAGCGATCACGCGCTCGGCGATCAGCCGTTCCGGCCGGACGTCGGACGGCGAGGAAATGAAGATCTTTATCTTCTCGGGCATGATGGTGCCTCGCGATCGGCCACTACACGTCTATGCTGTCTTCGTTGCGGCTCCTGAAATAGGCGGCGATGTCGTCACGCAAACCGGGTTTGGTACCGGAGAGCCCAAGCAGGCCTTGGTCATCGCGAACGAGGTCGGTGCCGGGATCGAACTTGTGATCCACAAGTATATGCCATCTCGTCGAATAACCCCGGTCAGCCCGGCGGCCGTGCCAGAAATGGACCAGGGTGTTCTCGACGCAGCCGATGTCGCGGCCGATATGGCGCTGGCACTTCGCCTGCCAATCGAGAAGCGTCGCGGCATAGGCGGAGTGGGGCATGTTCCCGCTGTTTGCATCGACTTCGCCGATCAGGGCCAGGGCCATGAAGTAGTCGTTGGAGCCCAGGATGCTCCAGTCGATCAGCCCGCCGACCGCCTCGAGGTCGGCACGTCGCGCCGCCCAGGCGTAGCCCATCTGGCCGTGTCCCTGGCTGCCGGCCATCCCCTGCCGGTGGCGGTACACGAAGCCCTCATAGGTCTTCAGCGGCTCATAGGCGGGCCCGAGGTCGATCGCGTGGGTGAACATCTGGACAAAGCGATGCTGTTCGAGCTGACGCAGGGTTTCGTCCGCCCAGTCTGCCCGCACGAAGGCGATGTCGGCATCGAGCCAGGCCACGAACTTCCAGTCTTGGGGTAGTCGCTTGAGGGCGACGTTGATGAGGTTCTCCTTGTACCAGATCTGGTGCGGGGACCTCAGCTGAACATGGTGGGGGTCGCCTTCCACGGTCACGGCGAAAGGCTGGTCGCCAAACGCAAGTTCCACCGTGTAGAGCATGGCGCCACTGTTCTCGATGTGCCGACAGAATTCCCGATAGCGCCTGTAGCGCGAGGCATAGCCCAGCGGATTCGAAATCGTCGTGATGACGTAGAGTTCGCTCATTTGGCCCTTTCCCCAAGGCCAGCCCCGCCCACGCCGCAGTCTCCCCCGAACGTAGCCGATCAGGCAAGCGAGCTGAAAAGCTAGCGAACCGCCAGGACGAGGTTTCGCACCATATGCAGGTCGCGGACGACGAAGGTGCAGAGGGCCCTGATCTCTTCCGTCGCTTCGAGCAGGTCGGGGACCATGATGGTCATCATGCCGGCCGCTGCGGCGGATCGCACACCGTTGTGCGAATCTTCCAGGGCGAGACAGAGGCCCGGCTCGATACCGAGCTGCTTGGCCGCCAGCAGGTAGGGGTCGGGGGCGGGCTTGCCGGCGGCATAGTCGCCGCTCGCCACGATCCGGTGGAAGCGTCCGCCGAGATCGTGCGTGCCGAGATGGTGCTGCACGGTCTTGTGCGAGGACGAGGTCGCGATGCCGCGCGGCAGGCCGAGTGTATCCAGCGCATCGAGTAGTTCGACGACCCCCGGCTTCACCGCGAGGCGGGTCTCGACGATCACGGCGAAGTGCCGGTGCCAGGTCGCCAGCAACTCGTCGACGGGAAACGAATTGCCATAGTGCTGCAGCAGGAAGACGCGGGTTTGCGCCCAGGGACGGCCGATCATGGTGCGGAAGATGTCCGGTGTGATGTCGTGGCCGAGTTCGCCGGCCGCCAACATGATCGCATCCTGGTAGAGGGACTCGGTGTCGAACAGCAGGCCGTCGAGATCGAAGATGACGGCAGCCGGGCGGCGCGGAAGCTCCATCAGTCGCGTACTCTCAGCCACGCACGCGCGGCATCATGATCATGTCCCACGGGCTCGGCACGTCGCCGTGCGGCACCCAGACGAGCGCTGGCGCATTGAGCGCAAACGCCCTGTGCAGGGCGTCCTCGAGCTGCCTCGGATCGGTCGCCTTGAACGAGGCGATGCCGAAGCTCTCGGCGAGCTTGCCGAAATCCGGATTGTACAGGTCTGAGGCGATCAGGCGGTTGCCGTAATGCTGCTGCTGGATGCGCTTCACGTTGCCGAAGGCGCCATTGTCGAACACCACGACCACGACGGCGAGGTTGTGGCGCGCCGCCGTTGCAAGTTCGCCGATCTGGTACATGAAGCCGCCATCGCCCGCGATCGCCAGCACCTTCTTGTGCGGCATGGCTGCCTTGGCGCCGAGCGCCGTGCCGAAACCCCAGCCGAGATTGTCCTGATAGCCGGGTGAGAGATAGGTGCGTGGTTTTTCGATCGGCAGCGCCACGCGCGAGGCGAAGCCCATCTGCGAGACCTCGTCGACGAAGATGCCGTCCTCGGGCAGGGCAGCACGAATCGCCTTCAGGAATCCCAACTGCGGTTCGAGCCGCGACAGCCGCTCAGTGAGCCAGGCGCGATGGCCTTTCAGCTCCTCGGCCCGCGAAGCCCGCGCGCGGTTGTGCTTCGGCAGGGCCGCGATCAGGGCGCGCAATTGCGTCGCCGCATCGCCTACCAGCGCCACGTCGGGCTTGGCGAACCGGTCGGGTTCGTCGGGGTCGATGTCGAGGCGCACGACCTTCAAGTTCTTGTCGATGCCCCAGCTGCCGTTCTGGATGAAGAAACGCGTGCCGATCGCCAGCACGGCATCGGCGTCCTTCCACAGGCGATGGCCGACCGGCATGTCGACGGCGAGGCGATGCGAACTCGGCACAACACCGCGACCGCGTCTATAAGAGCTGACCGGTGCTTCGAGCAGCTCGGCGATGGCGATCACCTCGGCGCTGGCGTCGAGCGCGCCGCCGCCGACCACGATGATCGGCCGCTCGGCCGCTCCCAGGATCTTGGCCGCCGCCGCGATCGCCTCGTCGTCGATCGCCTCGACCTGATGCGGCAGGGGCGCGGCGGGCAAGGTGACATCGGCGCGCTTGGCCCAGGTATCGAGCGCGCATTCGAGCGCCACCGGGCGCGGCCGGCCCGACGTCGCCTGCCAGATCGCCTGTGAGACGAGGGTCGGGGCCTCCTGCGGGCTCCTGATGCGCTCGGCCCACTTGGTGATGTGGCGCATCATGCCGAGCTGGTCGTGGATCTCGTGCAGATGGCCGTGGCCGCGGTCGATGTCGGCCTGCGGGATCTGGCCGATCAGGCCGATCACCGGCGCATTCATGCCGTAGGCCGTCAGCAGTGCCGCACCTGCATTCAGCATGCCGGGACCCGGCACGACGGCGAAGGCCTGCGGCTTGCCGCTCACGAGTGCGGCGCCCAGCGCCATGTAGGCCGCGGTCTGCTCATGTCGCGGATGGATCACGCGCAGTCGATCTGCCGCGTGGTAGAAGGCGTCGAACAGAGGATCGTTATGCAGGCCGGGCAGGGCATAGACCGTGTCGAGGCCGTGATGCAGGAGGGTTTCGACGGTGGCTTCGGCGGTGCTCAGACGTGGCATGGTGATGGTCTATAGGCCGGTCCGCGAGCGATCAAGGCAGGCGGCATGCGCCTGATCGCCTATGTGCTCCTGCGCGTTGCAGCCGTCGTGCTGCTGGTGGGCGCGCTGGCGTGGTACGCCGAGCGGCGGCTCGATCGCGCCGCCGAGGCCAAGTCCTTCACCGAGGTTGGCAAGGTGCCGGTGGTCAACGTGGCGCTGGTGCTGGGCACGGCGCCGATCGGCCCGGAGGGTGGGCCCAACCGCTACTTCGTCTATCGACTCGACGCCGCGGCGGCGCTCTACAAGGCCGGCAAGGCCAAGTACTTCATCGTCAGCGGCACCCGCGAGGGCCGCTACGACGAGCCGACCGCGATGCGCGCCGGCCTGATCGAACGCGGCGTGCCGGCCGAGGCGATCTACCGCGACTTCGACGGCGACCGCACGCTCGATTCGATCGTGCGGGCGCGGCAGATCTATGGCCAGACGCGCCTCGTCATCGTCTCGCAACGCTTCCATCTCGCCCGTGCCCTGTTCCTGGCGCTGCACGAGGGCATCACCGCCTGGGGCTTCGAAGCTCGCGACGTCGATGCGCCCTACAGCGTCTTCACGGAACTCCGGCGCTATCCCTCGGCCCTACGCGCCTATTGGGACGTGTGGACGGGCCTGTCGTCGCCCGCGTCAGGCAAGCCGGTGCGGATCGGAATCGACCTCGCGGAGTAATTCCTCGACCGGCTAACGCAGCCGGCCCGCTGGATCGGCCGCCATGTCGCGCAGTTCGGGGACCGGCGAGACGACTGATTTGCCGGCGAAATGCGCGTCGAGGTTCTGGCAGACGAGCGAGGTCATGCGGCGCTGGGCGTGCTCGGTGCCGCCGCCGAAGTGCGGCGTCATCACCAGGTTGTCGAGGGCCAGGAGTTCGGTGCCCTCGTAGGGCTCCTCGTCGAACACGTCGAGCGCGGCACCCTCGATGATATTGTTGTGGAGCGCGTGCGCCAAGGCGGCCTCGTCGACCGCCCAGCCGCGGCTGATGTTGACTACGTGGCCGCGCGGACCCAGCGCCTTCAGCACTTCGGCGTTGATGATGTGCTTGTTCGAGGCGTCCGAACGCAGGCAGACGATCAGGTAGTCGGCCCAGGTCGCGAGCGCCATGACGTTGGGAAAATAGGCGAAGTCGACGTCGCTGCGCTTGTTGCGGTTGCAGTAGCCGATTTCGAGATCGAAGCCCTTGGCGCGCTTGGCGAACTCCATGCCGATGGCGCCCAGCCCCAGGATGCCGAGCTTGCCCCCGGTCATGCCGGCGATGGCGCCGAAGCGGTTGGGGATGCGCTTGGTCCAGTCGCCGCGGCGGATCATCTTGTCGGCGCGCACGATGCGCCGCGTCGAGGCGAGCAGGACGCCAAAGGCCATCTCCGCCACGTCGGGCGCATTGGCGTCGGCGCCGTGCGTGACCATGATGTTGCGCTTGCGGGCGGCGGCGAGATCGACCCGCTCGTAGCCGGTGCCGTAGCAGCAGAACAGCGAGAGCCGGGGCAGCTTCGCCATCAAGGCCTCGGACAGGCCGACGCTGCCGGTGCTGACGATGGCCTGCACGTGCGGGGCGGCCTCCGGCGGCACCAGCGCGGGATCGGGGTGGTCCATGTGGCCGGCGATCTCGCAGCGTTCGGAGAAAGCGGCCAGGGTGGTTTTGGTGAAGTGGAAGCCGGTAAGGATAAGGGGACGCTGATGGGGCATGGTTTGCAGTATCACGTGGTCGCCATTGCGGTAAATGAAGCTTTACCACGCGGCGAAAAACCGTCTTGGCAAAGAACGGCACGCTGTGCATGGTGCGGCGCACTGACGACGTTCCGTGTCTCCAACCGACCCAAAAGCGCTCCATGAAAATTGCCATTCTCAAAGAACGCCGGCCGCATGAGACCCGCGTGGCCGCGACTCCCGAGACCGTCAAGAAATTGAAGGCGCTGGGCGCGGAAGAGATCGTGATCGAGGCCGGCGCGGGCCTCGCCGCCGCCTACACCGACGAAGCCTACGCCGAAGCCGGAGCAAGCATCGTGCCGGACGCGGCCGCCGCCGTGGCCGCGGCCGATATCGTCTTCAAGATCCAGCGGCCGATGTCGGCTGCCGAGGGCATCGACGAGATCGGCCTGTTGCGCAGCGGCCAGACCCTGATGTCGCCGCTGGGCGCGCTCAACAACCCCGAACTGGTGGCGGCGCTGGCGACCAGGGGCGTGACCTCGTTCGCCCTCGAGCTGATCCCGCGCATCACGCGCGCCCAGTCGATGGACATCCTGAGCTCGCAGACCAACCTCGCCGGCTACAAGGCGGTGCTGCTGGCGGCCAACAACTTCGGCCGCATCTTCCCGCAGATGATGACGCCGGGCGGCACGCTGGCTCCGGCGCGCGCCTTCATCATGGGCGTGGGCGTGGCCGGCCTGCAGGCGATCGCCACGGCGCGGCGCCTGGGCGCCATTGTGACGGCGACCGACGTCCGGCCGGCGACCCGCGAGCAGGTCCAGTCGCTGGGCGCCAAGTTCGTGGCCGTCGAGGACGAGGAATTCAAGGCGGCGGAAACCTCGGGCGGCTACGCCAAGGAGATGAGCCCCGAGTATCGCGCCAAGCAGGCGACGCTGGTGTCCGAGCACATCGCCAAGCAGGACATCGTGATCACGACGGCGCTGATCCCCGGCCGCAAGGCGCCGGTGCTGGTCACCGAGGACATGGTGAAGGCGATGAAGCCCGGTTCGGTCATCGTCGACATGGCGGTCGAGCAGGGCGGCAACTGCCCGCTGTCGGAATTCGGCAAGGTGGTCGAGAAGTACGGCGTGAAGATCGTGGGCCCCGCCAACCTGCCGGGTGAACTGGCGACCGACTCGTCGGCGCTGTTCTCGCGCAACCTGCTGAACTTCATCACGCCCATGGTCGACAAGGAGACCAAGGCGCTCAAGATCGACCTCACCGACGAAGTGGTGAAGGGAACCCTGGTGACGCAAGGCGGCCAGATCGTGCACCCCTCGCTGAGCCAAAACTAGGAGCCGGCCATGGACGACAAACTTGCAGGCGAGGCGGCCAAGCTCGCGACCCAGGCGGGGGAACTCGCCGGCAACCTCAAGGGCATGGCCCAGCAGATCACGGACATGGCGGCGCAGAACACGCTGTCGTTGCCCGACGGCCACATGCCGTTCGTGGCCCTGCTCACCATCTTCGCGCTGGCCTGTTTCGTCGGCTACTACGTGGTGTGGCGGGTGACGCCGGCGCTGCACTCGCCGCTGATGGCCGTCACCAACGCCGTGTCGTCGGTGATCATTGTCGGCGCCCTGCTGGCCGCCGGTCTCAAGGGCCTGGGCGCTGCCCAATTGTTCGGCGCCATTGCCGTGGCGCTGGCCGCCGTGAACATCTTCGGCGGGTTCATCGTCACGCACCGCATGCTGTCGATGTTCAAGAAGAAGCAGCCGGTCAAGAAGTAGGCGGGAGAGAAGAGGGATGATCACCCAGGAACTGGCCGCCTACGGCTATCTGTTTTCGGCCATCTGTTTCATCATGGCGCTGCGCGGGCTCTCCTCGCCGGTGACGTCGCGCCAGGGCAACCTGTTCGGCATCGTCGGCATGGTGGTGGCGATCGGCGTCACCGTCGCGACCCCGGGCGTGGTCTCGCCGTGGCTGATCGTGGGCGGCCTCGCCGTCGGCGGCGCGGTCGGCGCACTCGTCGCCTGGCGCATCCAGATGACGGCGCTGCCGCAGCTCGTGGCCGCCTTCCATTCGCTGGTCGGCCTCGCCGCGGTGTTCGTGGCCGCGGCCGCCTTCGTCTCGCCAGACGCCTTCGGCATCGGCTCGCCGGGCAAGATCAAGGTGCACAGCCTGATCGAGATGGGCCTTGGCACCGTGATCGGCGCCATCACCTTCACCGGCTCGATCGTGGCCTTCGCCAAGCTGCAGGGCCTCGTTTCGGGCGCGCCGCTGATGTTCCGCGGCCAGCATTTCCTGAACGCGCTGATCGGCATTGCGATCACCGTGCTGCTGGTGTGGTTCGCCTGGAAGGGCGGCCATCCCATGGTGTTCATCCTGCTGATCGTGCTGTCGCTGGCGCTGGGCTTCCTGCTCATCCTGCCGATCGGCGGCGCCGACATGCCGGTCGTGGTGTCGATGCTCAATTCCTACTCGGGATGGGCGGCAGCCGGCATCGGCTTCACGCTCGGCAACACCGCCTTGATCGTGACCGGCGCGCTGGTGGGCTCCTCCGGTGCGATCCTGAGCTACATCATGTGCAAGGGCATGAACCGCTCGATCTTCAACGTGATCCTGGGCGGCTTCGGCACCGACAGCTCGGCGGCCGGCGCCGCGCACGCCAAGACCGACAAGCCGGTCAAGGCGGGCTCGGCCGAGGACGCGGCCTTCCTGATGAAGAACGCCGGCTCGGTCATCATCGTTCCGGGCTACGGCATGGCGGTGGCCCAGGCCCAGCACGCGCTGCGCGAGATGGCCGACATCCTGAAGAAGAACGACGTCACGGTGAAATACGCCATCCATCCGGTGGCCGGCCGCATGCCGGGCCACATGAACGTGCTGCTGGCCGAAGCCAACGTGCCCTACGACGAGGTCTTTGAGCTCGACGACATCAACCGCGACTTCGCCTCGACGGACGTCGCCTTCGTGATCGGCGCCAACGATGTCACCAATCCGGCGGCCAAGACCGATCCGACCAGCGCCATCTACGGCATGCCGATCCTCGACGTCGAGAAGGCGCAGACCGTGCTGTTCGTGAAGCGCGGCATGGCCTCGGGCTATGCCGGCGTCGACAACGAACTGTTCTTCCGCGACAACACGATGATGCTGTTCGCCGACGCCAAGGTGATGTGCGAGAACATCGTCAAGGCGCTCGAGGGCTCTTCGCACTGAGCCGAATCAGCGCCGTCCTCTTCGACATCGGGGGCGCGGTCGATCTCGAATTTGCGCGCGAGATGGCGCTGGACAGCGCCATCGCCTCGGCCTGCGGGCTGGAAGGGATTAAGGTCGATCCAGCGATGGTCGAGGAAGCCTCCGACCTCGCCGTCGCCGCCTTTGCGTCCGACCTTCAACGACACATGATCGAGACGCTGTGCGGGGCGGAGCCCGCGACGGTGGCGCGCGTGCTGCGCCGGGTCGAAGCGATGACCGGCAATCTCGACGTCTTCCAGTTGCGACCCGGGATCGATCACCTGCTGCAGCGGCTGGTCGCGCGCGGGCTTGTGCTCGGCGCCCTGGGATGTCCACCCGAGCGGCTGGAGCGAACCGGAAT
>JAQSDW010000131.1 GCA_029946105.1 Reyranella sp.
CGGGGGAGAGGAATATGAAAGCGCGCTTCCATCTCAATCGGAAAGACTCTAGAAGCCCGTCCCAGCCGAGCACCGATAACGTCGGCATGACACACGTCGGAATGGACATGGCGCTGCCTGTCACAGGCGCGCCGGGCTGTGACACACGAAGAAGAAACGACGTCTAAAAAGCCCGTGAAACAGGGCTCGGCCCGGACTCCGGGCATGTCACTGTCACAACATTTGTCTCAACTTGGTGTGCACGAGGTTGTGACACGCGACCAGGACAACAGCTCCCCGGCGTGCGGGGAGCTCCCCCTAGGAGATCAGGACATACCAGCCGTGGGCGGTGTGGGCGCCGCCGGCGGCCCGAACGCGGATGCGCTTGGCCAGCACGTCGAGCGAGGCGCCTGCCTCGACGCGGATCGTGCGCGCCGCGCCATCGACCTCGACGACCAGCCCGTGAGTCGCGTGCAGGCGGTAGACCATCGCCTTGTCGCGGGCCTGCAGGACGGTCTGCCAGCGGCCACGGCCGAGCGCGATCCGTCCCGCCGGCACCTGGATGCCGACGGCGTCGGCGGGAACGCCTTGCACCTGCTTTGCCATCAAACCTCTCCTGCCGGTTCCAGAAATCCGCGCACCGTCGCCACGGCTTCGGCCAACCCCACACGCTCGATCTCGACGCCGGGAGGGAAAGCGCCCAGCAGCCGCGACGGCAGGCGCGAGTCGAGCATGACGAACACGCCGCGATCGTCGGCGCGGCGGATCAGGCGACCGTAAGCCTGCTTCAGTCGGAGGCGCGCCAGCAGATCGTCGTAGGCGGTGGCGCCCGCGCCCGCCGCCTTCCACGACGCCTTGCGCGCGCGGTGGAGGATGTCGGGTCGCGGCCACGGCACGCGGTCGAACACGATCAGCCGAAGCGAGCGTCCCGGCACATCGACACCGTCGCGCACGGCATCGGTGCCGAGCAGGCAGGAATGTTCTTCGGCGCGGAAGATGTCGACCAGCGTAGCCGCATCCATGCCGCCGACATGCTGGGCGTAGAGCGGCAGGCCCGCCTCTTCGAGCACCGGTGCGATCCGCTGATGCACGGCGCGCAGCCGCCCGATGGCGGTGAAGAGGCCGAGCGCGCCGCCGCCCGATGCAAGGAACAGCTCGCGGTAGGCCGCCGCCACCTGGTCGGAGTCGTCGCGTTTCACGTCCTTCACGATCAGCACCTTGGTGGCGTGGGCATAGTCGAACGGCGAGGCCATCGATGCGCGCATGGCCGGCCGCAGCAGATGCCTGGTACCCGTGCGCGCCTCAGCGACTTCCCAGTCCGCGCTTGCGTCGGCCGCTTCGTCGTTGGCGGCGACTGGCACGCCCAGCGAATCACGCAGCGTGGCCGAGGTGATGACCGCACCGTGCGACGGCCGGATCACCGAATTCACGAACGGCTCGGTGGGATCGAGGTAGTGACGGTACATGCCGACATCGATCTCGCGCTGCTGGCTGCGTTCGACGGCGAACCAGTCGACGAACGCCGGATCGGGGTCGTTGTGCAGGCCGCGCAGCATGGCGCGCCAGGCCTCGAGCGTCAGTTCGCAGCGGTTGGCGAGCGAGCGCGCCACACCCTCGATGCGGCCACGTTGACCGGAGTCGAGGGCATCGGCCTCGGCTTCGAGCTTGGCGCGCAAGGCCTGGCGCAGGCGGCGCACCGGCACCAGCATCTGCTCGAGCGATTGCGCCAGCTGATCGGCGGCTTCGATGAGGCCAGGGTTGAGCGGGCGCACGTCGCATTCCAGACCGAAGCCCTGATCCCCGCCGGGCGCGCGGGCGCGGACCTGTTGGCGGACCAGCGCCAGGAATTCCTCGGCCGGGCCCAGCACCGTGCCGTCGACCAGCCGGGTCTGCCAGTTGGTCCCGGGCAGGCGCTGGGCCAGATCGAGCAGGCGCTTGAGCGCATTCAATGCTTCGACGTCCTCGCCTAAAAGATCGCTGAGGCGGCGTTCGAGGCCGCGGGCGCGGCTGCCGCGGCGTCCCTCGGCGCCCAGGATCCAGCGCCGGAGGTCGGAGGCTTCGACACCGCTCAGGTGCGCTCCGAACGCGCCGTCGGCGGCATCGAACAGGTGATGGCCCTCGTCGAACACGTAGCGCAGCGGCCGCGTCGCATCGTCGAGGCCGCCCATCGCTGCCTGGATCATGACCAGCGCGTGGTTGGCGATCACGATGTCGGCCTGGCGCGCGCGGCGGATGGTGCGTTCGACGAAGCATTTGCGGTAATGCTCGCAGGCCGAATAGATGCATTCGCCGCGCCGGTCGGCGAGACGCGTGACGCGGCTGCGCCCGACCAGGTCGAGCAGCCACGCCGGCAGGTCGCCGCCGATCATGTCGCCGTCGCGGCTCGCCAGTGCCCAGCGCGCGAGCAGGCCGAGGCCGACGGCGTTCTCCGGTTGAAGCCCGCTGCGCTGGACCGCTTCCTGGAAGTTCAGCAGGCAGAGATAGTTCTCGCGGCCCTTCCGGATCACCACGCGGCGGCGCTTCTCGGCCGAGTCGCGGTGCAATCGGTCGAGCTCGTTGTCGATCTGGCGTTGAAGATTGCGGGTGTAGGTCGAGATCCAGACCGGCGCGCCGTTCTTCTCGGCCCACAGGCTGGCCGGCGCGACATAGCCCAGGGTCTTGCCGACGCCGGTGCCGGCCTCGACCAGCACGACATTGGGCCTGTCCTCCTGTTCACGCGGGGCGAAGGCCTGGCTGGCGGCGGAGGCGTAGTCGCTCTGGGTCGGCCGTGCCTCGGCCATGTTGGCGCCGGCCGAGATCATTTGCGCCAGGCGACGGCGCGCCTCGAGCGGCTCGACCGGCGCCGAGCCCGGCGGCGGCGCGGGCGGCGGCTCTTCCCATTGCGGCAGGGCGCGCCAGACATCGAGCCCAGCACCAGGACGTGGCTTCTTCGCGGCCTGTTCGAGGCCGAGCGCCGCCAGCACCGCGTCGCCCCACGGCCACTGACCGCGCGCCATGGCAAGTGCTGTGTCCTTGAGGTCGGACGAGGCGAGGGCCGCCATGTCGTCGAGTTCGTCGAGCAGGGCGCGCG
>JAQSDW010000132.1 GCA_029946105.1 Reyranella sp.
TGTTCCGGCCAGCAGCCGGCGTCGAAACAGGAATGTCATACCGGTCGGACCCTAGATCGGATCGTCTATCGACTTAAAGCCGCATGCACGCGAGGCAGCCTGGAAGCCGGTCGGTCGCAAGCGTCCCGTATCGGCGGCGCTCCGCGCCTACGCGGCGATGACGACCAACGTCGCGCGCGGCGCCGTGCGCGAAATCAGCCAGGTCGAACGGTAGCGTCAGGACAGTCGACTACGGATCGAGCAGCCTAGGGTGTCAGCTTCGGTCGATGCCCAAAATCCCACCGATCAGGCGGCCGACATGAAACTTCGTCCATATATCAGCGGCTGAAAAGCTGGGACGCGCCTGCAGGACGCTCCAGTAGCGCGCGAGCGCCGGCCGCTTGGGGATCTCCGCGCCGAGACCGGCGAATTCCATGCGCCCGAGGAACACGGTCCAGACGACATCGGCGACGCCATAGGCGGGCGGCACCAACACCGCACGGCCATCAGCCAAAGTCTGCTCGAGCCGGTCCATGAAGCCGATGGCTTCGGTGCGGCGGCGTTCTGAAAGCTTGACGACGGCGTGCGGCTCGAAGGTGCTGACGCGCTCGGCAAAGACCGCGGCGCGCGCCTCATAGACGGAAGCGAGATCGGGATTTCTGGCGGCAAGTGCCAGGAGTTGGCGGCGGGTCGCTTCGAGCCGCTTCGGGATCATGATCCGCGCCAGGGGGTTGCGGGCGAGAATCCCGCCGAAGGTCAATTCCTCGATCGGATAGCCGTAGTGAAGGTCGAGCCAGGCTTTCGTCTCACGGTCGAGCGTCGAGCCGAGCGCATACTCGGCGATGTCACGACTCTGAACGAGGATGCGATCGGCCAGCACCAGCGTCGGCACGGTCATGCCCGGATTGATCCGCACATAGTCCGGCTGCTGCTGGCTCAGCCGGAAGTGGATGTCGACGAAGACGCGCTCGTGAGCGATGCCGCCTTCGGCGAGCGCGAGACGCGCGATCATCGAATAGTAGGACGACGGCGTATGATAGAGGCGGGGTTTTGCTCCGGAGAGCTTGGCGGACTCTGTCATGGCCGATCATCACAGACGAAGGAGCGCCAGACTGTGCAGGATGAAAACGGCGCGCACAACCGGCCTTGCCGTGCAGGTCCGACGGCTAGCGTGTCGACGGCCTGGCGCTACTTCCCTTTGTGGTGCGCGCGATTCAATCCTCGTTTTCCATCCAATCCACCGGAAAGCCTTTGAAACCGCGCTTGCGGGCTTGCGCGCCCGGGCAGAAAGTTCTCCTCAACGAAGCGTGGTGGTCGCATCACGCGGAGAGGGGCCGAAAGGTTCCTCGCGGTGGCGAAAGCTGCTGAAGGGTTCTCGGAGTGCCCTGCGAACTCGTCCGACGGGACGATGCGTGCCCCTCGCGAGGGAGAGCGCTGGCAGGAAAAAGCGGCCGGGGATTCGTTGTGGAAAGTCCATGCGCATGGACGGTCTGCACCCGAGGATGGTGGTGGCGAGCGGGGATCTCGCAATTTCACTAGCCCTTCGTGATCCTTCACAGGGCCACGGCGGACCGCGCCCCGCGGAGGAACGTGACGAGCGTTCTTTCAGGGACGTATGAAGCGGCGAAGTCGGGCAACCGGCTTCGCCGTTTTCCTTTTGGGCCGTTTTCCTTTTGGATTGGGCGACGCTAGTCTCCGGCCATGACCCGTTACACACCCGATCTGCTCGCCGCCGACCTGGCCGACCTCACCGCCATCCGCCGCGACATCCATCGCCATCCCGAGACGGCGTTCGAGGAGGAGCGGACCGCGCAGATTGTGGCCGACAAGCTCACCTCCTGGGGCATCGAGGTCCATCGCGGCCTGGCCACGACAGGCGTCGTCGGCAGCCTGAAGGGCAACCGCCCGGGCCAGAAGACGATCGGGCTGCGCGCCGACATGGACGCGCTGCACCTGCAGGAGAAGAACGACTTCGATTACACCTCGCAGATCCCCAACAAGATGCATGCCTGTGGCCACGACGGTCACACCACGATGCTGCTGGGCGCGGCCAAGCAGCTTGCGGCAGCGCCCGACTTCGCCGGCACGGTGCATTTCATCTTCCAGCCCGCCGAAGAGGGGTTGGGCGGCGCGCGGGTGATGATCGAGGAGGGCCTGTTCGACAAGTTCCCCTGCGACGTCGTCTACGGCATGCACAACATGCCGGGCTTCCCGGTCGGCCACTTCGCCATCCGTCCCGGCGCCATGCTCGCCTCGTCCGACAGCTGGGAGGTCATCTTCAAGGGCACCGGCGGCCACGGCGCCATGCCCGACCGCGGCACCGATCCGACCTTTGTCGCCGCGCAGTTCATCGTGGCGGTTCAGGGCATCGTCGGCCGCAACGTGCCGTCGAGCCAGGCCGCGGTGCTGAGCGTCGGCCACATCGCGGCCGGCACGCCGGGCTCGCCCAACGTTATTCCGTCGGAGGTGCTGATCAAGGGGACGGCGCGCAGCTTCTCACCGGCGGTACGCGCTCTGCTGGAGCGCCGTCTGGCCGAGGTCGCGGCCGGCATCGCCCAGGCCGGCGGCTGCGAGGCGGTGAGCAAATACCATCGCCGCTATCCCGCACTGATCAACGCGGCGGAGCAGACATCGATTGCGGTCGAGGCCGCGGCGGCAACGGTCGGCCGCGAGAACGTTGAGCCCAACACGCAGCCGATCGCCGGCGCCGAGGACTTCGCCTTCATGCTGGAGAAGAAGCCGGGCGCCTACATCATGATCGGCAACGGCGGCACGATCGAGGGCGGCTGCCACAACGTGCATTCGCCGCTCTACGACTTCAACGACAAGATCCTGACGACGGGCGCGGCCTACTGGATGAACCTCGTCCAGCTCGAGCTGGGCGACGCGGCCTGACGAGAAGGCGGCGGTCATTTCCCGTCGTCCTGAGCGGAGCGCAGCGCAGTCGAAGGACCTTTTTTCCTCGATGGAAGACCATAAAAAAGGTCCTTCGACTACGCCGCCCTGCGGGTGGCTCCGCTCAGCAACCATTAAGAACGAGCTGTCATGCGGCGGCGTTGCGCGTGG
>JAQSDW010000133.1 GCA_029946105.1 Reyranella sp.
CTCGGTCGCCTGGTCGTAGAGGATGGTGAGGATGCGGACCTCGTCGCCTTTGAGGGTGCCGCGCAGATAAAACTTCTTCAGCCCCTGCAAACCCGACAGCACGAAGAAATCAGGCTTGACGACGGTGTAGTCGATCGTGCGCCCGGCCTCCTTCTTTTCGCGCTCGGCGAGCCTGGCGGTGGTGGGGCCGGCTTCCTTGCGCCGCGCCAGCTGTACCTGCACGGTGCCGGTGGGCGAGGTCCATTTGGCGCCGTTGGCATCGCTGGTCTGCTGCGGCACCAGTTTGGTCGGGATGCCGAGCCGCACGCCGGTACCGGGATCGGTGACGATCTTCCAGCCGACGCTTTCCTGTTTCCGTTTGGCGGTATCGGCAAGCTGCCCGCGCTCCTGCGGATTGAGCACGCCGGTCGGCTTGCCGCCGCGCGCCTTCTGGTATTCCTTGATGGCGTTGACCATGCGCTCGCTGACGTCGCCGGTAATGGCGCCGTTGTACTGGCCGACCCAGGCGAGATCCGACTGCAGCGCCAGCCGCTCGGCCTGTCCCATCGCATTGGCGGTCTCTTCCGGCTTTTGCAGCGCCGGGCGGATCGGGACCGTGGCGACCGGCTTTGGCTGCGTGCCCGCCGCCGGGGGCGGCGTCGTCTGCGCCTGCGCGGACAGTCCGGAAATCACGAGCGCGGAAGCCGCGATCAACAAGGTTGCTGAATGCACCATTCTCATGACAAATCCCGGGAGGGTCATTGACGCCAGGCCAATTAAGCACATCTGCTTGGTCGGCAACAACCGCGCCCCGGTTCAGGGACCGATTGTGGTCCTCATCCTGAAGGAGCGGCGGCAGCCGCGTCTCGAAGGATGGCCGCGGGCGAGATCGTGGCCGCATGATTCGAGACTCGCGTTCCGCACTCCTCACCATGAGGAGTTGCCGGGTACTTCGCGGAGAGAGGAAGCAAAGTAGCATGCTGACGGCCGACGAACTCGAACGCTATGCCCGCCATATCGTGCTGCGCGACGTCGGCGGCGCCGGGCAGGCCGCGCTGAAGGAGGCCTCCGTGCTCGTCATCGGCGCGGGAGGCCTCGGAGCCCCGGTGCTGATGTATCTCGCGGCAGCCGGCGTCGGCACGCTCGGCGCCGTCGATGACGACATCGTTTCACTGTCCAATCTGCAGCGCCAGATCATCCACACCACGCCCGATATCGGCCGCCGCAAGGTCGACAGCGCCGCCGAACAGATTCATGCGCTCAACCCGCATGTTCACTTCGAGGCGCATGCGGTGCGGCTCGACTCGAAAAATGTGATGTCGCTGATCGGCGGCTACGATCTCGTGCTCGACGGTTCCGATAATTTCGAAACCCGCTACCTGGTTTCCGACGCCTGCTTCTTCGCCGGCAAGACGTTGATCACGGCGGCGCTCGGCCAGTTCGACGGCTCGCTGACCACGATCCGCGCCCATGAGCAGAACGAGAAGGGTGAGTTCAACCCGACCTATCGCTGCCTGTTTCCGGAAGCGCCGCCGCCGGGCACCGTGCCGGCCTGCGCGGAGGCCGGCGTGATGGGTGCGCTGGCCGGCATGCTCGGCTCGATGATGGCGCTGGAGGCGATCCGCGAGATCGTCGGCTTCGGCGAGAGTCTCGTCGGGCGTCTGGTGATGGTGGATGCGCGCGCGATGCGGTTCGAAACGCTGCGCTACGCGCGCGATCCCGCGAACCCGCTCAACGGCGATACGCCTTTGATCACCGATCTGAGCGGGCACGAGTAAGCGTCGCTGGCGCTTACGTGTCGTCGGCGATCCGCTTTTCGAGCTCCGAAACGCTTGCCTTGTCGGTCATCACCTGCGGGCAGCGGAAGCAGGCCGCCTTGCCTTCCTGACGAAACCAGCGGCAGGTGGAGCGAATCTGGCAAGCGGGCAGCGCGTTGACCACCGCCGGAACGCCCTGGACGATCCGCTGCGCCAGCGTGCAATTGTTGCCCTTGAAATGCTTGCAGCCGCCGTTCGCGCAGGGCGCGGCGATCCGAAACACTTCCGTGGGCTTGGCGGCTCCAGCGAGGTCGAGTACCTCACTGGAAATAGGCACGGTCTCGGTGAGGTAGCCGACGCGGTGCTGCTCCGGCGTGCCGGTGATGACACCAAAGATGCGGGCGCCGTCGGCGGTTGCCTGGGAGCTTGGGCAGTCGATCTGCTTCTTTGATCCGTTGGACATGAGAACCCCTGTTCGCCGCGTGCGCCGTTGGAATGAAGGCTGCCGGGCTGACGTTCGACATTTGGTGCCGAACGCCAGTCCGTCTCGATCGATCAGAACACCTTCACGACCGGGTCGCGCGGGCCGATGGCGCCGGTGGTCGCGCCGCCGATGCCGCCCTTGCCGCCGATGTTGATCAGCTGCGCCTTGAGGCCGGCCACGACGGATTCGAGTTGATCCGGGGTGAGCTGGATCGGTGCTTCCAGCGCCGCCGAGGCTTTGCATGCTTCGGGTTTCTTCATCTGTCTTCTCCTGTTGCGAGACGAAGGGGGCATCCACTTCGGCTGCTGCAGGACGCTAGATGAAGGCTGGATGGATGACCGTGATTTCACTCACGGAGGAACCTCCTCGCGCCCGGGGAGGACGCGAGGAGTCGTACCGTTGCTATCAGGCGTGCTTCTTCTCGCTGTCCATATGCGCACGCTGTGCTTGCGGGTAACGCTCGCCGGCAGCAGCGCCATGCGGGAAGGTCTTGGCGAGCGCTGTGAGATGCGCGGCCGTCAGCTTCACTTCTAGCGCGCCGAGCGCCTCGTTCAGCCGGTCGTGGCAGCGGGCGCCGACCAGCGGCACGATGTCGTTGCCCTGTGCCGTCACCCAGTCGATCGCGACCTGCGCCGGCGATGCACCGAGATCTTTGGCGATCGCGCGCAGCGACTCCACCGGCGCCAGATCGGCGTCGAGGCGGATGATCCGCGCCGTTGTCGAGGCCTGAAATGAGCCCTCTCGATTGCGGCGATAAGCTGGACAATGCCAAATGGCCTGTTCATTGTATCGAACAATGAAAGACTT
>JAQSDW010000134.1 GCA_029946105.1 Reyranella sp.
TTGCGCTTCGCCACCGGCAGGTTGAACTGGCCGAGATGGGCGTGGGTCGGATATTCCGAGACACGCAGCTGGACGGCTTCGGCGAGTTCCTTCTTCGTGGTGGGGTCGGCCGTCCGGGCGAAGGCGTCGCGGAGCTCCTCCAGTTTGGCGTCGCATGGCCAACCAATGGCGGCCTTGTCGCAGGCGGCGCCCACGAAGGCCGACATCACGGGATCGAGCAGATCGGCCGAGACCCACGAGGTCATGAAGGCACTCCAGCCGCCGGCATTGAGCGGCTCCTTGCGGGCGCGGCGCGACAGCACGGTCTGCCAATCCATCGCCTGCATGTCGACCACGAAGCCGCCGCGCTCCAGCAGCGACTTGGCGATCGGTGTCAGGCGGCCGGTGTTGGTGTCGGTGGCGAACAGCAGCACCACCGGCGTGCCGTCGTAGCCTTCCTCCTTGAGGATGGCTTTCGATTTTGCAAAGTCGGAATTGAGCTTGTCCTCGAAGCCCTTGTCGGTGGCCAAGGGCGTGCCGCAGATGAACAGCGCCTTGCACTCCTTGTAGTATTTCGGATCAGAGATGGCGGCCAGCAGGAAGTCCTTCTGGTTCAGCGCATAGAGCGCGGCTTGGCGAATCCGGGCGTTGTCGAACGGCTTGTGCAGCACGTTGAAGCGCAAGCTGTACTGGCTGCCCAGCGGATTGAGATCGACGATCTCGATGTTCCTGTCTTTTTCCAGCAGCGGCAGCATCTCGATCAGGGGCTGCTCGATCATGTCGATCTCGCCGGTCAGGAGCGCGTTGGCTGCAGTCTGAGGATCAGGGATGTTGGTCCACTCGACACGGTCGAGATAGACGGTCTTGCCACCCGACAGACCCGACGGCGGCTCGGCGCGCGGCTTGTACTCTTTGAACTTGTCGTAGATCGCCTTCTCGCCCGGCCGCCACAGGTCCCGGCGGAAGACGAACGGGCCGGAGCCGGTGAAATCGGTGATCTGTGTGTTGCCCGGCGTGTCGGCCACGCGCTTGGGCATGATGAAGAGCACGTTGGAGCTGGGCTTGCCCAGCGACTCGAGGACGAGACCGTAGGGCTCCTTGAGCGACAGGGTGAAGGTCTTGGCATCGACTACGGCCAGGTCCTTGGTGGCGCCCATCAGCTTCTGGCCCATGGCGTCGCGCGAGGCCCAGCGCTTGATCGAGGCGACGCAATCCTCCGCCGTCACCGGCGCGCCGTCGTGAAATTTCAGGCCGTCGCGCAGGGTGAAGGTGTAGACGAGCTTGTCATCGCTCACCGTCCAGCTGTCCAGCATTTGCGGTTTGACCGCGAGCTTGTCGTCGACCGCCAGCAGCGTGTCGTAGACCATGTAGCCGTGGTTGCGTGCGATGTAGGCCGTGGTCCAGATCGGGTCGACGATCTTGATGTCGGAATGCATGACGATCTTGAGCGTCTGCGCGCCGGCCGGCGCCGCCAGCAGCATCGCCGCAGCCACAGCCACCGTGAGCAGCGATTTCATCCTTTGCATCCCCGCCTCCTTGCTTGTTCTCTTGGTTGCCCGATTCTATCGTCCCCTTCCGCGGCCTATGCAACAGGCATGCCTCAGGGAGCCCAGCCCATGACCTCGCAGCCGACCTCGATCCGAAACCTCCCCTGGGCCATCGTCCGCGACGGCACCGCCCGCCGCCATGTCTACCGCCGCGATGTCGACCTGTTCCTGAAGGACGGCCATATCGTCGAGATCACCCCGGCCGGAGCGCGGCCCGCAGCGTCCAGCGAGCCGACGCTGGATGGCCGCGGCATGCTGGCGCTTCCCGGCCTGGTCAATATCCACTCCCATCCCAGCACCGAACCCGGCTATCGCGGCGTGCGCGAGGATCATGGCGTACCCGAGCAGCAGATGACCGGGCTGATGGAGCGGCTGCAGGCGTTCCGGCTGGGCGACGACGGCCGCCAGGCTGCCGCCACGCTCGCTTATTCGGAGATGCTGCGGGCCGGCACCACGATGGCCTGCGACGTGACGCTGCCCTTCGACGGCTGGCTGGAAACCATGGCGCAAAGCGGCATGCGCTTCTTTGCGGCCCCCACCTTCGCCTCGGCGCGCTGGGGCATGGCGGCACCGCAGACCGTGACCTGGAAATGGGACGAGGCCGGCGGCCTGGCCCAGTTCGAGAAGGCCAAGCGGCTGATGGCCGACGCCGAGGCGCACAATTCGGGCAGGCTCGGCGCCATGGTGTTCCCCGCCCAGATCGACACGGTGACGCCCGCGCTGTTCGCGGCCGGCCGCCGCCATGCCGACGAGACCGGCCGGCACTTCTCCACCCATATCGCCCAGTCGGTGGTCGAGGTCCGCGAGATGATCCGCCGTCACAACATGACGCCGATCCAATGGGCGGCGGCACAGGGGCTGCTGAAGGGCAACACCGTGCTGGCACATTGCATCCTGCTCGATGACCATCCACAGATCCGCTGGCACACTTCCAAGGATCTCGACCTGATCGCCGAAGCTGGCGCCTCGGTGGCGCACTGCCCGCAGCCCTTCGCGCGCTATGGTCTCGCCATGGACCATGTCGGCCGCTACCGCGCCCGCGGCGTCAACGTCGGACTCGGCACCGACTGCGCGCCGCACAATCTGATCGAGGAGATGCGGTTGGCCATTGTCGCCGGCCGCCTGATGAGCGAGGACATCCGCAGCCTCGACACGGCCGGCGCCTTCGAGGCTGCGACCCTGGGCGGTGCAGCAGCGCTGGGCCGCGACGATATCGGCGCGCTGGGGCCGGGCATGGCCGCCGACATAGTGCTGGTCGATCTCGATCATCCGCTGATGCAGCCGGCCCGCGATCCGCTGCGCTCCTTCGTCTTCCACGCCGCCGACCGCGCCGTGCGCACGGTGCTGGTCGACGGCGAGATCGTGCTGGCCGACGGCAATCCCGTGCATCTCGATCCCAACGCCGCCATGGGGCGCCTGGCCGAGGCGCAGGCGCGCATGATCCGAGACGCACCGAAGCTCGACTATGCCAACCGCCC
>JAQSDW010000135.1 GCA_029946105.1 Reyranella sp.
GCATCCCGAAATCGAGAAGATCAATTACGTGCACCACGCCGGCAACTCCTCCGGCATCGTCGACGGCGCCGGTGCGGTGCTGCTCGGCAGCAAGGAAGCCGGCACCAGGCACGGCCTCAAGGCGCGCGCGAAAATCCGCGCCTTCGCCAATATCGGCTCGGAGCCGGCGATGATGCTGACCGGCCCGGTCGACGTCACCGAAAAGCTGTTCGAGCGTTCCGGCATGAAGAAGTCGGACATCGACCTGTTCGAACTCAACGAGGCCTTCGCCTCGGTGGTGCTGCGTTACATCCAGGCGTTCGACATCGATCCCTCGAAGATCAACGTCAATGGCGGCGCGATCGCGCTCGGCCATCCGCTGGGGGCCACCGGCGCCATGATCCTCGGCACCGTGCTCGACGAACTCGAGCGCACCAACAAGCAGACCGCGCTGGTGACCCTGTGCATCGGCGGCGGCATGGGGACTGCGACGATCATCGAGCGGGTCTAACCGCACAACGACTGCCGTAGGATGGGTGGAGCGCAGCGATACCCATCAGATCGGCGAGCGTGGCGATGGGTATCGCTTCGCTCCACCCATCCTACGAGATCTACGAAATCCAAGCTTAACCGCCGCGCCGTCCGGCTGCGGGCATCGAGGGAGCACCACATGGCCTTCAAGAATTTCAAAGTCGAAACCGATTCCGACGGCATTGCGCTCGTCACCTGGGACATTCCGGGCCGTTCGATGAACGTGCTGGACGAAACCTCGACCAGCGAGCTCGAAGCGATCCTCAAGGAGACCACGGCGGATGCCGCGGTGAAGGGCGTCGTCATTACGTCGGCCAAGGACGCGTTCTGCGCCGGCGCTGATTTGTCGATGCTCGAAGGCATGAACATCGAATACGCGAAGGTGCTGAAGGAAAAGGGCGAGATCGCCGCCAACGAGATGCTGTTCGCGCAGAGCCGCCGCTTCTCGCAGGTGCTGCGCGGCATCGAAACCTGCGGCAAGCCGTGGGCAGCCGCGATCAACGGTCTGGCGCTCGGCGGCGGCTTTGAAGTCACGCTGTCCTGCCATTATCGCGTCGCCGGCGAAAATCCCAAGACGCGCCTCGGCCTGCCCGAGGTGAAGGTCGGCCTGTTCCCCGGCGCCGGCGGCACCCAGCGCGTGCCGCGCCTCGTGCCGCCGCAGGACGCGATGACGATCCTGCTCAAGGGCGATCCCGTGACGGTGGAAAAGGCCAAGGCGCTGAATCTGATTCACGCCATCGTGCCGATGGCCGATCTCGTCAAGGCGGCGAAGGACTGGATCAAGGGCGGCGGCAAGGCCATCGCGCCGTGGGACGAGAAGGGCTTCAAGCTGCCCGCCGGTCCGGTGTTCTCCAAGGCCGGCATGATGATGTTCCCGGCCGGCAACGCCATCTATCGCCGCGAGACCTACGACAATTATCCGGCTGCGCGCGCCATCATGAGCTGCGTCTATGAAGGCCTGCAGTTGCCGATCGACGCCGCGCTCCGCGTCGAGTCGCGTTACTTCACGCAGGTGCTGCGCTCGAAGGAAGCGGCGGCGATGATCCGCAGCCTGTTCCTGTCGATGCAGGATCTGAACAAGGGCGCGCGCCGCCCGCAGGGCGTACCGCCGACCAAGGTCAAGAAGATCGCCGTGATCGGCGCCGGCTTCATGGGCGCCAGCGTCGGCTATGTCTCGGCCCGCGCCGGCCTCGACGTCGTGCTGATCGATCGCGACCAGGAGAGTGCCGACAAGGGCAAGGCGCACGCGAAGAGCGTCATCGACGGTCTCGTCGCCAAGGGCCGTGCCAAGCCGGCCGATGCCGACACCATCATGGCGCGCATCACGCCGACCGCCGATTACGCCGCACTGAAGGACGTCGACCTCGTCATCGAGGCCGTGTTCGAGGATCGCAAGGTCAAGGCGGATACCTTCACCAAGGCGCAGGAATATCTGAAGCCCGACGTGATCTTCGCTTCGAACACCTCGACGCTGCCGATCACCTCGCTGGCCGAAAGCTTCAAGGACCAGGGCAAGTTCGTCGGCATCCACTTCTTCTCGCCGGTCGACAAGATGATGCTGGTCGAGATCATCCTCGGCAAGAACACCGGCGACCTCGCGCTCGCCACCGCGCTCGATTACGTCCGCACCATCGGCAAGACGCCGATCGTCGTGAACGACTCCAGAGGCTTCTATGCCAACCGCTGCGTCGGCCGTTACATCGCCGAAGGCAACGAGATGTTCCTCGAAGGCGTGCCGCCGGCGATGATCGAGAACACCGCCAAGATGGCCGGCATGCCGGTCGGTCCGTTGTCGCTGTCGGATGAAGTCGCCCTCGACCTCGGCCTCAAGGTCATGAAGGCGACCGAAGCCGACCTTGGCCCCAACGCCGTCAACCCCGACCAGAAGAAGCTGATGATCGAGATGGTCGAGAAGCAGGGCCGCCTCGGCCGCAAGAACAGCAAGGGCTTTTACGACTATCCCGAAAAGGGCAAGGGCCAGAAGAGTCTGTGGGCCGGGCTTGCGGCGCTGCAGCCCAGGCAGCTCGATCCCGACACGCTCGACGTCGAAGAACTGAAGCAGCGCTTCCTGGTGGTGCAGGCGGTGGAAGCCGCGCGCACGGTCGAGGATCACGTCATCACCGATCCGCGCGAGGCCGATGTCGGCTCGATCCTCGGTTTCGGCTTTGCGCCGTTCACCGGCGGCACGCTGTCCTATATCGACTTCATGGGAACGAAGAAGTTCGTCGAGCTTTGCCACAAGCTCGAAGCCAAATACGGCTCCCGCTTCACGCCGCCGAAACTGCTGGTCGAGATGGCGGCCAAGGGCGAGACCTTCTACGGCCGCTTCCCGCCGAAGAAGCAGGCGGCGTAGGTCCCGTAGCCCGGGTGGAGCGCAGCGAAACCCGGGAACGGTCTATCAGATTACTACGACTGTCCCGGGTTGCGCTCCGCTCCACCCGGGCTACGAACTTCGCCCCATCTACGTCACCTCACACCGGCGTCGGCACCGGA
>JAQSDW010000136.1 GCA_029946105.1 Reyranella sp.
GCCGAAAAAGATGTTCAACGAGCTGATCCTGGAAGTGAACCCGACCATCACCGCCGTGGCGACGCTGCTGATCGTCTTCACGGTCCTGGCACTGGCGGCGGTTACCTTGATCCTGGGCCGCGCCGGCAAGCTGAAGCAGACGCTGGTCTGATCAGCCCCGGCGCAGGTGCTCGACGAGCCTCTGGGCGTGCGTGGGCAGCGCGCGGAGGTCTTTTACGCAGATCCGGAGATGGCGCAGTGCCCACGGGTCGCTGAGCGGCACGACGCTGATCGCCATCGAGCGCCGGCAGCGTAGCGCCGCCGTTCGTGACACGACGGCAACGCCGATGCCGCTTTCGACCAGGCGGCAGACGGCGTCGAAGCCGGGCAGTCGCACCCGCAGCCGGATCTGATGTCCCGAGCGGGCGGCGTGGCCCGCCAGATGTTCCTGCAGCGCGCTGCCGTCGGGCAGGCCGACGAAGTCGTGGGCAAGCGCGTCGGCGAAGGCGATGCGCCGGCGCGCGGCCAGCGGATGGCGCTGCGGCGTCACCAGCACCAGGCGATCCTCGGCGAAAGGGAAGGTTTCGAGCGCCGCCGCCGGGTCGACTGCGTCGGCCACGATGCCGATGTCGGCCATGCCGCCAGCGACGCCGCGCACGATCTCCGAGCTGGAGCGTTCCTCCAGCGCGATGTCGATATGGGGATGGGCCGCCAGGAAGCCGCCGAGCACCGGCGGCAGGAATTCGAGCAGGGCCGCGGTGTTGGAGAACAGCCGCACGCGCCCGCGCAGCCCTTTGGCGAAGGCGCCGAGATCTCCGCGCATCAGTTCGAGCTGGCGCGCCACGACGCGGGCGTGATGGACGAGGGCGGTGCCGGCGGGGGTCGGGCTGACGCCGCGCCGCTTGCGCTCGAACAGGGGCGCGCCCAGGGCCTGTTCCATGTCGCGAATGCGCTCGCTGGCCGAGGCGAGCGCCATGCCGCTGCGGGCGGCGCCATGGGTGATGCTGGCCGCCTCGACGACGTTCATCACTAGACGGAGGTCGACCAGATCGAAGCGCATGGTGCGTCATAGGCGATTCTGAGCCTTCGGCCAAGCCAGAGGCAGCCACCGGACTTTCCGCATTTTGCGCCGGGTGAGTCGAGCGCACTGTCGTCTCGACCGGAGCCCGAAGGGCTTAGCGGAGAGACCTTGTCTACGGCAAGCGAGGTCTCTCCACCGCGCTTCGCTCCGGTCGAGACGACGGGAGTACCGATGGAGATCTGGCTTCTCGCGGCCGCAACCTTCGTTTTGGCCGGCTTGGTCAAGGGCGTGATCGGCATGGGCCTGCCCACCGTCGCCATGGGCCTGCTCGCGGTGGCGATGCCGCCGGCCGAGGCCGCGGCGCTGCTCGTCGTCCCCTCGTTGGTGACCAATCTCTGGCAGCTCTTGGCGGGCCCCGCCTTCGCGGCGTTGGCGCGCCGGCTCTGGGCCATGATGTTCGGCGTCGTCGTCGGCACGATCGCCGGTGCCGGCGTCCTCGTGGGCAATGTCGCGGGTCTCGCGACCGGTGGCCTCGGCGGCGCCCTCATCGTCTATGCCGCCGTGGGCCTTGCCGGCGTGAGGATGGTGGTGCCGCGGCGGCACGAGGCCTGGCTGGCGCTGCTTGTCGGGGCGGCCACCGGCCTCGTCACCGGCGCGACAGGCGTGTTTGTGCTGCCGGCTGTGCCCTATCTCCAGGCGATCGGTCTCGAGAAAGAGGAGCTGGTCCAGGCGCTGGGCCTCTCCTTCACGGTATCGACGGTGGCGCTGGCGCTCGGCCTGCTGCGTGTCGACGCCTGGCAGATGGGATCGATCTGGTTGTCGTTGCTGGCGCTCGCACCGGCCCTTGGCGGCATGTGGGCGGGGCAAATCCTGCGCCTCAGGATCTCGGCGCCGACGTTTCGCAGGGTGTTCTTTGCCGGACTGCTGGTGCTTGGCCTGTATCTGACGCTGCGCTCCTTCGCGTAGAATGGAGGGCAACTCGGGAGGCAAGCATGAATCACCCCAAGCGCGTGCGGCTGGTCGAAGTGGGACCGCGCGACGGCCTGCAGAACGAGGCCAGGCCCGTACCGGTCGACGCCAAGGTGAAGCTGATCGACGCGCTGACGGCCGCCGGCCACAGCGCCGTCGAATCCGGCAGCTTCGTCTCGCCCAAGTGGGTGCCGCAGATGGCCAACACCGACGAGGTGATGGCCCGCATCAAGCGCAAGCCAGGCGTCTCCTATCCCGTGCTGGTGCCCAACAAGCAGGGCATGAACGGCGCGGTCGAGTCGAAGTGCGAGGAGATCGCGATCTTCACCGCCGCCTCGGAGGCCTTCTGCCGCAAGAACACCAACTGCTCGATCGACGAAAGCTTCGAACGCTTCGCCCCGGTGATGGAAGCGGCGCAAAAGCACGGTATGAAGGTGCGCGGCTACGTCTCGACCGTCATCGCCTGCCCTTATGACGGCAAGGTGGCGCCCGCGAAGGTCGCCGAGGTGTCCGAGCGCCTGTTCAAAATGGGCTGCTACGAGGTCTCGCTCGGCGACACGATCGGCGTCGGCACGCCGGGCGAGTGTGTGGCCATGATCGACGCGGTCGCCGAGAGGATGCCGCGTGAGAAAATCGCGGCGCATTTCCACGACACCTACGGCCAGTCGCTGGCCAATATCCTGGCGGTGATGGAGCGCGGCATCGCCGTGTTCGACACCGCTGTCGCCGGCCTCGGCGGCTGCCCCTACGCCAAGGGCGCGTCGGGCAATGTCGGCACCGAGGACGTGATCTACCTGATGAACGGCCTCGGCATCGAACATGGCGTCGACCTCGATGCCATCGCCAAGGCAGGCCGCGACATCTGCGTGGCGCTGGGGCGCGAGCCCGCCTCGAAGGTGGCGCAGGCGCTCAAGGCGAAGAGTGCAGCCTAGGGTGCTTGCACTGCCAGCATTCGTTCACGCAGATGTGATGTGCAGATTCAGCAGAAAAATGCTATTGCTTCCGGCAGGCTGGCGGTTGGACCGCGCCAGAT
>JAQSDW010000137.1 GCA_029946105.1 Reyranella sp.
GGTTTGAGGAGCCGCTGCCGGCGGAAGACCTCGGCGGGCACATTCGCCTTGCGGCCTCCACGTCGGTGCCGATCGCCGTCGGCGAATCGATCTATCACCCGAGCCATTTCCGCGAATATCTGCAGCGCGACGCCTGCTCGATCGTGCAGGCCGATGTGGCGCGCATCGGCGGCATCACGCCGTGGCTCAAGATCGCCCACCTCGCCGAAACCTTCAACGTGCCGATCTGCCCGCACTTCCTGATGGAGCTGCACGTTTCGCTTTGCGCTGCCGTGCCGAACGCCGCCTGGGTGGAGTGGATCCCGCAGCTCGACACCATCACCACCAGCCGGCTCACGATCGAGAACGGCAAGGCCAGGCCGTCATCGGCGCCCGGGCTCGGCATCGCCTGGGACTGGCAAGCCGTTGCGAGGCAGCAGGCGTTCACGCCGATCGTCCTGAAGGCCTGATCGCTACTTCAGCGCCTGCAATTCGTCGTACTGGGCCCGGCTCCAGCCGGCGCCGGCGGAGACGTCGTTATGCAGCGGGATCGCCGCCTTGCGGAAGGCTTCGCGGTCCGGCTCGACAACGGTCATGCCGAGTTTCCTGAGTTCGCCGGCCAGAACCCGTTCGGAAGCCTCGATCGCTTCGGTGGCCTTCGCAGCGGCCTCCTTCATCGTATCCACAAACAGCTTCCGCTCATCCGGCGTCAGCTTGTTCCAGACGTGATTGCCGACCACCGTCACCATCGATTCCGTGATATGACCGGTCAGGATGATGTGGCTCTGCACCTCGTAGAACTTCTTGGCCATGATCGTCGGCAGCGGATTCTCCTGGCCGTCCACGAGACGCTGCTGGAGCGCATTGTAGACGTCGGAGAACGCGATCGGCGTTGCGTCGGCGCCGACGGATTTGGTGAACATCAGGACCAACGGCGCCGGCGGCACGCGCAGCTTCATGCCCTTCATATCTCCCGGCCTGGCAATCGGCTTGTTGGCCGTGACGTGGCGCTGGCCGTAATAGGTCAGGGCCAAAATCTTGTGCCGGGTCTTTTCTTCGTAGTCCCTCGTCAGGTCGGCGAACAGCTTGCTGTCTCGATAGGCCTTCCAGTGCTCGAAATCTCGCAGCATGAACGGTGCGCCAGTGATGCCGAGCGGCTTGAAGGTGGCGGCTGCGAAATTGACGCCGACATAGACGATATCGACGGTGCCGAGGCCAAGGCCCTCATTGAGCTGGTTCTCGTTGCCGAGCCGGGAGGCGGGAAACACCTCGATGTCGAACTTGCCGTTGCTGCGTTTGCGGATCTCGCTCGCCGCCCACAAGGCTTCGGTGTGGTAGGGCTCGGTGGTCTCGTAGACATGCGCCCACCGCAGCTTGGTCTGGGCCGAGGCCGGGCTGGCCACGACCGCAGCCAGGATGATGGCGCTGCTTAGCGTGAGACAGCGTGTCCAGATGGACATGCTCTCCTCCCCGATTGACTGCCGTAAGCCTCTTGGGCGGGCCGTGAGCCGGCAGCGTTGCCGAAATGACCGGCGGATGCAAGCAGCCGCGCTGCCGCCGCGAGTCCGACTTAAGTCAGGGCACTCTTCAGGTCGAAACCGGCGTCAGCGGCCTGCTCGGGCGTGATCGAACCGTTGGCTGCGAGCAACCGCCGTCCGAACATATGGTCGCCGGCGCGGTTGACCGATTCGATGCCGACGAGCTGCCCGGCCTTGTAGCAGAAGGCGGAGAACGCGTTCTGCGTGCGGTCGCCGCGCACCACCACCCGATCGTAGCCGGTGGTCAGCCCCGCAATCTGCAGCTTGTCCGGGCCCTGATCGCTCCAGAACCATGGCAGGCCGTCATAGGGCTTGGCATCCCCGGTCAGCCGCGCCGCGACACAGCGGGCGTGGTCGGCGGCGTTCTGCACCGACTCCAGCCGCAACGAACCGCCGAAGCGCGGGCTTTCGTACAGCGCACAATCCCCGATCGCCGAAATATCGGGATCTGAGGTCAGCAGCTGCTCGTCGACGACGACGCCTGCCGCCACCTTCAATCCCGCCTCGGCCGCCAGCTCGACATTGGGCAGAACGCCGACGCCGACCACGATCAGGTCAGCCGGCATGTGCCGGCCGTCGCTAAGGCTGACGCCCGTGACCTTCACGCCGTCGCTTTCGATGCTGGTGACCTGCACGCCGAGATGAATGCGAATGCCGGCAGCCGTATGCCGCGCCTGGAAGAACTCCGAGATTTCCGCCGTCACCGCGCGCGCCATCACCCGCGTCCCGAGTTCGATCACATCGACTTCGAGGCCCTTGGCGCGGGCAGTTGCGGCGAATTCGAGACCGATGAAACCGGCGCCGATCACGACGACGCGCTGGCCCGGTGCGATGTAGTCCCGCAACGACTGGCTTTCGTCGAGGGTCCGCAGATAACGCACGCTGTCGAGATTAGCGTTCGGAATATCGAGCAGGCGGTTGCGCGCACCCGTCGCCAGCACCAGATGGCCGTAGTCCAGCGAACGGCCGGAGGCGAGCGTCACCTTGTGCGCCGCACGGTCGATCGCGACCGCGCGGTCGGCAATCAGGTCGATTTTCTGGTCCTGGTAGAATCTGTCCGGCCGGAACATCAGGCTGTCGGGCCCGCCCGTCCCTTTCAGGTAGGCCTTCGACAGCGGCGGCCGCTGATATGGCAGATGCCCCTCATCGTTCAGCAATGCGATGGGTTCGGAGAATCCGCTCTGGCGCAGCGAGGAAGCGAGCTGAAAGCCGGCATGGCCCGCGCCGATGATGACAACCGGTCCCTTCGTCATCGGGACGACCCAACTACGAGCGCACAGGAATGACCCATGTTTTTCCTCTCCACCGATTTTGGCTTGCTGCCTCGTCCCCTGGGAACAGCGCTCATGTCCGTCCCGAACGACAACGGCGATATTTGACCTCATGGTTTGAGCGGACGCAAGGGTTGTCACGCCAGGCCTTTGTTATTTAAATGCCCGCCCCCACCCTGTGCCCCGAGGCCCCGCCAAGCCGATCGC
>JAQSDW010000138.1 GCA_029946105.1 Reyranella sp.
TCATGAGGCGGGCCTGGAGGCCCGCGGTCCGCACGAGAAGCGGGTTTTCCACACCTCCGGTCACGGGTTTGTAGCGTCGCGCCCTTAGAGGGGAGTGGACCCGTTCTCGGCCGGCGTCCCCACGCCCCGCTCCGGAACGGGCCGGTTCCCCCGGCGCGGTGATACCCCGACGCCGAATTACTGCCCCTCCTTCCGTCAGGAAGGAGGGGTTTCTTTTGCCGCGTGGTGGCGGATCCAGAGCAGCAACAGCAGGCCCGGCACCGCGAGCACCGTCGTCATGACCCAGAAGGTAGGCCATCCGGTGTTGGCGGCCAGCCAGCCGCCGCCGACGGACATGGTGGTACGGCCGAAGGCCATCAGCGAGGTCAGCAACGCATACTGGGTGCCGGCCATGCCGGTTGTGCAGAGGCTGGAGAGGTAGGCCACGAACGCGATCGAGCCCAGCGAGCCGGTGAAGTTGTCGGCTGATATGGCGATGGCGAGGACGACGATGTCGTGCCCGGCCGCGGCCTGCCAGGCGAAGAGAAGATTGGTCACCGCCTGCAGGATGCCGCCGATCAGCAGCGCCTTTATCAGGCCGTAGCGGGCTACGACGACACCGCCCACGATGGCGCCCGCGATGGTCGCCACGATGCCGAAACTCTTGGTGATGCCGAAGATCTCGGGGCCGCTGAAACCCATTTCATTGAAGAAGGGCCGCGCCATCGTGCCGCCGATCGCGTCGCCGAACTTATACAGGAGCGCGAACAGCAGGATCACGACCCAGCCGCGATAGGCCATGAATTCGGCGAAGGGCGCGACCGCCGCCTGGTGCAGCCACTGCCGCGGCGAGCCCGCGTGCGGCCGCGCGATCGAAGGCTCGCGCACGGTGAGCGTGGTGGCGAGGCCAACCAGCATCAGGGCGGCGATGGCGCAAAACACGATCGGCCACGGCAGGATGCTGGGCAGCAGCAGCGCCATGGCATCGACGGTCCAGAGCGCGATGCGATAGCCGAGCTGGGTCGTCGCCGATCCGGCGCCCTGCTCGTCGTCGGTCAGGATCTCGATGCGATAGGCATCGATCACGATGTCCTGCGTTGCCGAAAAGAAGGCGATGGCGACGGCGGCGGCGGCTGTCATCCATGGATCGCTGGTGGGGTCGCTGAACGCCAGTGCCAGGATCGAGAGCAGGACGCCGATTTGCGACACCAGCATCCAGCCGCGCCGCCGTCCCAGCCAGCGGTCGAGCAGGGGCAGCGGTGTGTGGTCGACCAGCGGCGCCCACACGAACTTGAACGCATAGGGCGTACCGACCAGGGCGAAGACGCCGATGGTCTGCAGATTGACGCCGACGCGGCTCATCCAGTAGCCGAGCACGGAACCGGTGAGCAGCAGAGGCATGCCGCTCGCGAACCCCATGAGCAGGATCGCGAGCTGCCGGCGGTCGCGATAGACCGCGAGCGCGTCGATCCAGCGGTCCCAGGTCCCTTGCGCGCGGGCGGCCAGGCTCATGACAGGCTCAAATCAGTGCCTTCAACGCCTGGTCGGGCCGCGCGCCGACGTGGGAGATGATCTCGGCCGCAGCAATTCCCCCAAGTCGCGCGCATTCGGCGAGAGGCTTGCCGTGGGTGAAGCCGAACAGGAAGCCCGAGGCGTAGAGATCGCCAGCGCCGGTCGTGTCGATCACCTTCTTGACCGAGGCCGCCGGCACCGCATGGGTCTCGCCGCCCTTGATCACGACCGAACCCTTCTCGCTGCGGGTGAGGGCGGCGATCTTGGCGTCCTTGCGCGTGGCTTCGAGGGCCTTTTCGAAAGTATCGACCTGATAGAGGGCTTTGATCTCGGCCTCGTTGCCGAACAGGATGTCGACCTTGTTGCGGACGAGATCGCGGAACTCGTCGCGATAGCGGTCGACGCAGAAGGAATCCGAGAGTGTGATGGAAACCTTGCGACCGGCGGCGTGGGCCGCATCGAAGGCTTTCAGCACGGCCTTCTTCGCTTCAGGCGCGTCCCACAGATATCCCTCGACGTAGGTCACCTGCGCGGAACCGACACGCGCCACATCGATGTCCTCGGGGCCGAGCCTGGTGCAGGCGCCGAGATAGGTGCTCATGGTGCGTTGGGCATCGGGCGTGACCACGATCAGGCAGCGCGCGGTCGCGGGACCCGAGGTGGCGCTCGGCGTCTCGAACGACACGCCCATCGCCTTGATGTCATGGCCGAACACGCCGCCCAGTTGGTCATTGCGCACCTTGCCGATATAGGCGCCCTTGCCGCCGAATGAGGCGACGCCCGCCATGGTGTTGCCGCAGGAGCCGCCGGAGACTTCGATGCCGGCGCCCATGGCGGCGTAGAGCTGGTCGGCGCGCGCCTCGTCGATCAGCATCATGCTGCCCTTGGTGAGGTCGTGCGTCTTCAGGAACGCATCGTCGGCGCGCGAGATGACGTCGACGATGGCGTTGCCGATTCCCAGGACGTCGAAGGCGGCGGATGTCATGAAGTCTCCCGTATCGTTGCAGTTTGGTCGTTGCAGTTGGGTCGTTACAGAGTGAGCAGATGCATGCCCGGCTTGGTCTCTTCCAGCAAGGTCACGATCCCGGCGATGGTGAAGGGAACGTCGGTGCGCAGGCTCGTGCGATCGATGTCGAGCGCGCGCAGGCCCATTTCGCACACGATGAAGCGGCAGCCAAGCTCGACGCAGGCCTGCAGCAGCGTCTCGAAGTCGCCGACGCCGCGTTCGCGGTTGAGCGCGTCGCGGTCCCAGTCGGCGAGCCCCCCATTCTCAAGATTTGGCGGCGGGCCCGTGAGGGCGCGGATGCCGGCCATGGTGAAGAACAGAACGGCCGGCTTGTTCACCGCCAGCGCCGCGGCAGCCAGCGCGAGCGCGTAGTGGACGCTTTCATAGTCGCCGGCGCGCACGATCACCGAGAGGCCGCCCTGATCGGTCTTCATGATTTCTTGCCAACGGGTTTGCCACAGGTCGGGCAGTCCGGTTGCTTGGCGATGGCCATCTCGTCGAAGGTGCCGGCTAGGGCGTCGTACATCACCAGCTTGCCCGACAGCGACCGGCCGATGCCGAGGATCTCCTTCACCACTTCCGTGGCCTGCAACGCCCCCAGCGTGCCGGCCAGCGCACCCAATACGCCCGCCTGGGCACAGCTCGGCACGGCGTCTTCGGAGGGGACGCCCGGGAAGATGCAGCGCAGGCAGGGATGGCCCGCGCCTTCGAAGGCCTTGTAGGTCGAGATCTGGCCGTCGAAACGGAGTATCGCGGCAGAAACCAGAATCTTTTTGAGGCGATAGCAGACGTCGTTCAGCAGATAGCGCGTGGCGAAGTTGTCGCTGCCGTCGGCCACGATGTCGTAGCCGGCGATGATGCGCTCCGCGTTGTCCGCCGTGAGCCGCTCGTCGTGCGGGCACACCTTCACCTCGGGATTGATCCCGGCCAGCGCACGCCGGGCGCTCTCGACCTTGGAAACACCGATGTCGGCGGTGCGATGGATGACCTGGCGCTGCAGGTTGGAGAGATCGACGATGTCGTGGTCGATCACGCCCAGCGTGCCGATGCCGGCGGCGGCGAGATACTGCAGGAGGGGGGCGCCAAGGCCGCCGGCGCCGACCACCAGTACGCGCGCGGCGATGAGCCGCGCCTGGCCCACGCCGCCGATCTCGGCCAGCACGATGTGACGCGCGTAGCGGCGGATCTGCGGCTCGGTGAGGTCGGGCAGCGTCGTCATGGTCCGCTTATAGCATGGGACCGGGCAGCCAATGCTGGTACAGCGAGCCCGATGAAGCAGCCTCATTTCACCACGGACCGCGGGCCTCCAGGCCCGCTCATGATCTTTTGGACCGCGAGCCTCCGGCTCGCTCATGAGGCGCGCGAGACGCACGCGGTCCAGAAGAGGCGGGCCTGGAGACCCGCGGTCCAATGACATGACCACAACCCCGACCTCGAGTGGGACCCGCCCGACCCTGACGCCGGTCCTGCTGATCCTGCTGGCGCTGCTGTCGTCCTTCACGCCGCTGTCGATCGACATGTACCTGCCGGCGTTGCCGGTGATCGCCATCGACCTTCACGGCACGGCAGGCGACATCCAGCTCACCCTGTCGGCCTTCATGATCGCCTTCGGCTTCGGCCAGATCTTCTATGGGCCGGCGGGCGACCGCTTTGGCCGCCGCCCGGTCATCCTGATCGGCCTCGCTATCTACGTCGTGACCAGCATCGGCTGCGCCTTCGCGGTCGAAGCGGGCCACCTGGTCGGCCTGCGCTTCCTGCAGGGCCTGGCGGCCTGCGGCGGCGTGGTGCTGGCGCGCACCATGGTGCGCGACCTGGCGGAGAAGGATCAGGCGGCGCGCGCCATGTCGTTGATGATGGCCTGCACTTCGATCGCGCCCATGCTGGCGCCGCTGATCGGCGGCCAGATCCTGTGGTTCCTGGGCTGGCGCGCGATCTTCTGGGTGTTGGCGGGTATCGGCGCGCTGGCGCTGGTGCTGGCCTATATCCGGCTGCCCGAGACGCTGCGGCCGGAGTATCGCCAGCCGCTGGTGCTGTCGTCGATCCTGAAGCGCTTCGGCGAGTTGTTCCGCCACCGCGCTTTCATGGGCTACGCCTTCACCAGCTCGTTCCAGTTCGCCGCGTTGCTGTCGTTCCTGTCGGGCTCGCCGTTCGTGTTCATCGAACGCTATGGCGTGGCGCCGCGCGACTACGGTCTGATCTTCGGCGGCATGATCGTGTTCATGACCATCGGCAGCCTGCTCAACGCCAAGTTCGCGCCGGTGTTCGGCGCCGGCAAGATCCTGCGCTATGCCGTGATCGTGCCGGCGATCGCAGGCCCCGCGGCGATGGTTATGGGCTTGATCGAGGCACGCTACGGCACCATCGGCATGTGGCCGTTCCTGCTGTGCTTCGCGCCGCAGATCGCCACCATCAGCCTGATCGGTCCCAACTCGATGGCGATGGCGCTGCAGCGCTATCCGCACATGGCGGGCACCGCCTCGTCGCTGATGGGCGTCATGCAGTTCGGCATCGGCGCCCTCTTCGGCGCGGTGGTCGGCCAGGCACTGAACGGCACCATCGCACCGATGACCACCGCCATGGGCCTGGCGGGCATCCTCTGCCTGCTGTCGAATCGCTTGCTGGTGCGCAAGGGCTAGCGATGCCAGCACTGCCAGCAGCTTCTTAAATTTGCAGGTTCAGCCGATTCCAGCTATGTTTATTGTCATGATGGGAAACGTCCGTCGGAGAAATCCGGCGGGCGTTTTTCGTGGCCGGCGTTTTTCGTGGTCTGTGACTGGTCCACTTTCTGGTCCACTCCGGGGTTCCTTTCCGAACACTCATCTCGGCTCGCGGCGGGCGTCGGTGGCACAATTCGTCGGGGGGCGATTGCGCTGCCAGATCAAGACCTTGAGGTCGCTTCGTGGCACAGGCAGGGGAACACGTCGTGGCACAACGAGGTGTGCCAAAAACGGTCTAACGGCGGAGGTCGACCACCAGCAGATCGCCGCGGTCGTTGCCGACGGCCAGCTTAAAACCGTCGGGCGACCAGGCGAGGCAGGTGATGGCCGAGCCGTCGGCCATCTTGAGCACGACGGAGCGCTTGCTCTTGATGTCGCCCAACTGCAGCTCGCCGGAATCGTAGCCGCCGGCCACGAACTCGGCGGTGGGGTGGGCGGCCACGACGCTTAGAAGACCCGCGCCTTCCTCGCCGAACTGCAGGGGCGGCTTGCCCTCCGGTCCCTTGCCGGAAAATGGCCAGGCGGTGAACACCGGCTGCGAGGAGGTGTAGAGGAAGCGCGCATCGGCGGTCCACGACAGCGACCTCACCTTGGCGGGATAGCCCTGCATGCGCATGTCGGTGGCCTGCGCCATCCGCCAGACATGGATGTCGTTCTCCTGCGTCCCGGTAGCGATGAACTTGCCGTCGGTGCTCCAGCGCAGCGCCACGTGGCTGCCGCGCCAGGCGAAGCGGCGTGGCGGCGGCACACCTCCATTGGGCGCCTGGCCGAGGCTCCACACCGTGACGCCGCCGTAATGGGCGCAGCCGATGCGGCTGCCGTCCTTGCTGAAATCGAGGTCGGCCACCGTGCTCTGGTGCGGTCCGAACTCGCGGACCTCGCCGTCCTTCACGACCACGGCGGCCTTGCCGACCGAAGCGGCGATGGCGCCGGTCGCCCGGTGCGCGGCGAGATGGTCGATCCACTTGCCCTTCTGGCTGAAGAGCTCGGTGGCGGCACCATCGGCGCCGATCCGCAGGAGGCGGCCATCGTCGCCACCGCTCACGAAGCCGTCGCCGGCCGGGTCGGCGACCAGCGCGAGTACCGCGCCGCCATGAACCGGTGGCGATGCGTCGGACGGTGTTGCCGCGATGTCGGCCGGAAGGCGACGCACCGAGCCGTCGCCCAGCGCAAAGGCCACGGCCGTGCCGTCGCGGCTGAAGGCGCAGGCGGCCACCGGTGCGTCGGCCGTAATGGTGCGGGCCGGCGGCAGGGTCTGGTGCCAGGCCGGGTTGGCGAGATCGATCTTCACGCTATTGCTTCAGGCAGTCTTCGAAGCCGCGCTTCAGGTTGTCCCCATCGAGGTTGCGGCCGATGAAGACCAGCTTGCTCGAGCGTTTCTCGCCGGCCTTCCAGGCAACGCCCCAGTCGCTGTCCATCATCATGTGGACGCCCTGGTAGACGTAGCGCCGGGGCGCGCCGTCGATGGCGAGAATGCCCTTGCTGCGGAAGATGTCGCCGCCGCGGAGCTGCAGGAGCGCGCCCATCCACTTCTGGAACTTGTCCGGGTCGACCAGCCGGTCCGACGTGATGGAAAGGCTCTTCACCTCTTCCTCGTGATTGTGATCGTGCCCGTGGGTGAGGAAGTCGGGTTCGAATTCGAGGATACGCGCGAGGTCGAAGGCGCCCTTGTCGAGGATGGCGGCGAGGTCGATCTGGCTCTTCTGCGTCTTGTGGATGCGCGCGTAGGGGTTGATCGCCTTGATCTTGCCTTCGACCTTCGCGAGGTCTTCGGTGCTCACCAGGTCGGTCTTGTTGAGCAGGATCACGTCGGCGAATGCCACCTGCTCCTCGGCTTCGGAGCCCTGCTCGAGCTGACCCAGGAAGTGCTTGGCGTCGACCACCGTCACGATGGCGTCGAGCCTGGTGCGGGCCTTGACGTCGTCGTCGGTGAAGAAGGTCTGGGCGACCGGGCCGGGATCGGCCAGGCCCGTGGTCTCGACCAGGATGCCGTCGAACTTGTCCTTGCGCTTCATCAGGCCTTCGATGATGCGGATCAGGTCGCCGCGCACGGTGCAGCAGATGCAGCCGTTGTTCATCTCGAAGACTTCCTCGTCGGCGTTGACCACGAGGTCGTTGTCGATACCGAGTTCGCCGAATTCGTTCACGATGACGGCGTATTTCTTGCCGTGCTGTTCGCTCAGGATGCGGTTCAGCAGGGTGGTCTTGCCGGCGCCGAGATAGCCGGTCAGCACGGTCACGGGCACTTGTGCCGCGGATGCAGGGGGGGCCATGGGGTTCCTCGAAAATTGGCCCTTGAGATAGGGCTGCCGCCCCTCGGAGTCTAGGGCCGCCGGTTCTACTGTCTTTCGCCCCGGATCAGCTTGGGCAGGTCGCCGACCATGCCCATGGCATGGCGCAAGAAGAAGCGGCGGAGCGGCGGCACGCTGTTGACGGCGGCGAGGCCGAGGCCGCGCGCGAGGCGCAACGGCTTGCTGTCGTTGGAAAACAGCCGGTTCAGCAGATCGGTGGCGGCGACCATGGCGAAATTGTCCGCCCGCCGCCATTGGGCGTAGCGTTCCAACGTGTCGGCGGCGCCGATATCGAGGCCGAGGCGCTTGCTGTCGGCCAGCACTTCGACGAGGGCCGCGATATCGCGCACGCCAAGATTATAGCCCTGGCCGGCGATGGGATGGATCCCGTGGGCCGCGTCACCGACTAGGACCAGACGTGTGTCGATGTAGCGGTCGGCATGGACGAGGCCGAGCGGATACGACCAGCGCGGTCCGACCGGTTCGACCGGGCCGAGGTGATCGCCGAAGCGCTGCGCAAACTCGGCGGCGAAGCGTGGCGGATCGAGTTCGAGCAGGCGGCTCACGAGTCCGGCGCGCTCTGTCCAGACGATCGACGAGCGATGTTCGCCCGCGGGTCCGTCGGTCATGGGAAGGATGGCGAAGGGGCCGCCCGGCAGGAACTTTTCCTGGGCCACGCCGCGGTGCGATCGCCCATGGTGGGCCACCAGCACGATCGCGGTCTGGCCGTACGACCAGCTCTGCGCGCCGATGCCGGCATCCTCACGCATCGAGCCGAAGCGGCCTTCTGCCGACGCCACGAGCCGCGTTGGCAGATGCCGCCCGCTCTTGAGCGTGAGTTCGGCGCGATCGAGGTCGCGAGTCGTGTCGACCACCTCTTCGGGTGAGACCAGTTCGATCTCGGGGCAGTCTGCCAATCGCTTCAGCAGCGCGGCGCGCAGAAACCGATTCTCCACGATCCAGCCCATCGGGGCGGCATCGCGGGTATCGGGTGTCGCTTCGCGGTGATCGAAGTGGAGAAACAGCGGGCTTGCCCGGCCGTCGTGGCCGGCATCGGAAATCCGGATATCGCGGATCGGCTCGGCAACGCCCGCGACATCGTCCCAGACGTCGAGCGCCGCGAAGAGACGCTGGCTGGTGTAGGCGATCGCCGTGGTGCGGCCGTCGAAACCGGCCTCGGTCAGGGATTTCAGCGGCACTCGGTCGATCAGGGCCGTTCTGAGGCCCGCCCTGCCGGCGGCAAGAGCCAGCAGGCTGCCGTTGAGGCCGGCGCCGACGACGGCGAGATCAAACCGATCACTGCTCATCGTTCATAGATGGCAGCCCGACCGGGTGCCGGCAACCCCGTCTCCGGGGTGCCGGCTGGTCCGAAGCTAGAAGGTCTTGCTCAGTCCGACGATGACGCGGCTGGCGCAGTTTTGCGTGCCGAGGCAATCCTGGACGCTGAGGTTGGTGCCGGTGTAGGCGGCGGTGAAATCGAAGCCGTAGATGGTGACGACGAATCCGGCCTGCCAATCCCAGTAGTTGTTGTTGGGAATGCCGTAGTTGGTGAAGCGTTCGACGTACTGGTTGCCCAGCGTGCCGAAGGCCTTGAACGAGACGTTCTCGTTGACCTTGATGAAGGGCAGCGGAACGGCGATCTGGCCCCACTTGTACCAGGCGTTGCCGGAGTTGGCGAAGAAGTTGGGAGCGTAACGGACGGCACCGGTGACGGCGACGGGCCCGAAATCGTAACCGGCGACAAAGCTGAATTCGTTGAAGCCGTACATCAGCGACTCGGGCGCGCCGGGGTAGTTATAGCGTGTGTAGCCGAGGTCGAAGCTGAGCTTGTCTGACAGCGTCTTCAGCCTGAAGCCGGCATTGATGTCGATTTCAGCCGCGGTGCCTGTCGTGGGGAAGTTCACGTTGCTGCCCCAGGCGCCGACATAGGCGGTGAGCGGCAGTTGTTCGCTGAAGGTGCGGGTCTCGTAGGCCGCCGAGGCCTGGACGGCGAACTGACGCTGCGTCTGCGAGATGCCGCGATAGGAGTAGTCGTTGAGTGCGGCGATGGTGGCGGTGAAGGTGCCGCCGAACGGCGCCTTCCAGGTTTCCTTCTCGGGCGGCGCTGCCGGGGCTGTCTCCGGCGTCGAGGTTGAAAGGGGTGCCTGAGCCTGAAGCTCCGTATTCGGAGCGTTCGCTACATCGTTCTGAGCGTTTGCGGCGCTGATTGCACAGAATGTGAACATCCCAACGACCGAAGCGGTGACATTTTTAAGCAACACTACAACCCCCGATGGTTATTTCATTGTTCCGCCACCAATCCCGCAAGATGCATGCCAAAGCTCGACATCTCACCGGAACGGTTGGCACGGGCTTTGCTGCATAATTTTTGAACTTTGGGGGCGGCAGTTTCGCCCAGTGGAGGACAGCCGAAATGAAAATGGTTATGGCAATCTTCAAGCCGTTCAAACTGGACGAGGTCCGGGATGCGTTGACGTCGCTCGGCATCCAGGGTTTGACGGTGAGCGAGGTCAAGGGCTTCGGTCGCCAGAAGGGTCAGACCGAGATCTATCGCGGCGCAGAGTACGCCGTGAGTTTCCTGCCGAAGGTCAAGATCGAGGTCGTGATCGACGACGCCATGGTCGAGCGCGCGGTGGAGACCATCCGCAAGGCGGCTGGCACCGGCAAGATCGGTGACGGCAAGATCTTCGTCCTGGCCATCGAGCAGGCGATCCGTATTCGCACCGGCGAGTCCGGCGCGGAAGCTCTCTGATCCTGCGCACAATCAACAACTCAAGACCCGAGGGAAGAACGATGAGAGTAAAGTTCAACACGGTGGTTGCTGGCCTGGGGGCGGCCGCCACCCTGCTCCTCCCGGCCCTGGTACTGGCGGCCGACGAGAAGCCCAAGCTCGATACGGGCGACACGGCCTGGATGCTGACGTCGACGGCGCTCGTCCTGATGATGACCATTCCGGGCCTGGCGCTGTTCTATGGCGGCATGGTGCGCAAAAAGAACGTGCTCACCACCGTCATGCAGAGCTTCGCCATCACCTGCCTGATCTCGGTGCTTTGGCTGATCGTGGGCTATAGCCTCGCCTTCACGCCCGGCAGTACCATCGTCGGTGGTTTGAGCCGGGTCTTCCTGAGAGGGCTGACGCTGGACGGCGTCCACGAACTCGCGAAGACCATTCCAGAGACGGTCTTCATTTGCTTCCAGCTCACCTTCGCCATCATCACGCCGGCGCTGATCGCCGGCGCTTTCGCCGAGCGCATGAAGTTCTCGGCCATGATGTGGTTCATGGCGTTGTGGTCACTCATAGTCTATGCCCCGATCGCTCACTGGGTCTGGGGTGGCGGCTTCCTCGGTGACTGGGGAGTGCTCGACTTCGCCGGCGGCACCGTGGTGCACATCAATGCCGGCGTGGCGGGCCTCGTCTGTGCGCTCGTCATCGGCAAGCGCAAGGGCTTCGGCACCGAGAACCTGGCGCCGTTCAACCTCGTCTACTCCGTGATCGGCGCCTCGCTGCTGTGGGTCGGCTGGTTCGGCTTCAACGCCGGCTCGGCCGGCGGCGCCAGCGCCAATGCCGGCATGGCGATGGCGGTGACTCAGTTCGCAACCGCAGCAGCAGCCCTTGCCTGGATGTTTGCGGAGTGGGTGACGCGCGGCAAGCCGTCGGTCCTCGGCATCATTTCAGGTGCTGTCGCCGGCCTGGTCGCGATCACGCCGGCCTCGGGCTACGTCAATCCCATGGGTGCGTTGGTCATCGGCATCGTTGCCGGCGTGGTCTGCTTCTGGGGTGCCACTGGCCTCAAGAAGGCGATGGGCTACGACGACTCGCTCGATGCCTTCGGTGTCCACGGCTTGGGCGGCTTCGTCGGTGCCATCCTGACCGGCGTCTTCGCTCTCGAGGTGATCGGCGGCGACGGCAAGAAGGGCCTGATCGACGGCAATCCAGGTCAGGTGCTGACGCAGCTCTGGGGCTGCTTGGTCTGCATCGCCTGGTGCGCGATCGCCACCTTCATCATCCTCAAGGTCGTCGATGCCCTGATCGGCCTGCGCGTGACCAACGAAGAGGAAGTCGAAGGTCTCGACATCAACCTCCATGGAGAGACCGTCCACTAGGTCTGTCTTCGCTTCATCGGGAACCGGCTCCTCCCTGGTTCCCCCTCCGCCGCCACTCCCGTGTCGTGGCGGGACCTGCAGGCCCGGCGATCCATTCGCCGGGCCTTTCTTTGTGTGAATTTGACGCCGCCGATGCGAGACGCCAGTCTATGTGCACAAGCCGAAAAGGCAGGAGGAAAGCGCATGAAACTCGTGTCCGCCATCATCAAGCCGTTCAAGCTCGACGAGGTCCGCGATGCCCTGACGGGTGTCGGCGTCTCGGGGCTGACGGTCAGCGAGGTGAAGGGCTTTGGCCGGCAGAAGGGCCAGACGGAGATTTACCGCGGTGCCGAGTACCTCGTGAGTTTCCTGCCCAAGGTCAAGGTCGAGATCGTGGTCGACGATGCGCAGGTCGAGCGCGCCATCGAAGCCATTCAGAAGGCCGCGCACACCGGCAAGATCGGCGATGGCAAGATTTTCGTCACTGCCGTCGAGCAGGCGCTGCGTATCCGCACGGGTGAATCGGGGTCCAACGCGCTCTAGGTTTCAAAGCGAAATAATTCGCAAATAAGAAGACGACACGGGGGAAACGATGCTGAAGGCGATTGCGCGCGCGGGCGTGCTGATGACTTTTGCCGTGGCGGGAAGCACCGCCGCACGAGCCGCCGACAAGCCGCAGATCGATACCGGCGATACCGCCTGGCTGCTGGTGGCCACGGCGCTGGTCCTGATGATGAATATCCCGGGCCTGTCGCTGTTTTACGCCGGCATGGTGCGCAAGAAGAACGTCCTGGCGACCGCCGTGCAGGCCTTTGCCGTTGCCGCGGTGGTGACCGTTCTGTGGTTCATGGTCGGCTATTCGCTGGCCTTCACCGATGGCGGCGCTCTGAACGGCGTCATCGGGTCGCTGTCGCGGGCCTTCGGTGCGGGTCTTCAGGGCAGCGTCCATGAGCTTGCCAAGACGGTGCCGGAGAACGTCTTCCTAATGTACCAGGCGACTTTTGCCGTCATCACGCCGGCCATCATCGCCGGCGCCTTCGCCGAGCGCATGAAGTTTTCGGCCATGTTGTGGTTCATGGCGCTGTGGCTGCTGTTCGTCTACGTCCCGGTGGCGCACTGGGTGTGGGGTGGCGGCTTCCTCGGGGCCGCGGGCGTGCTCGATTTCGCCGGTGGCCTGGTCGTCCATCTCAATGCCGGCATCGCCGGTCTCGTCTGCTGCATCGTGATCGGCAAGCGCCACGGCTACGGCACCGAATACATGGCGCCGCACAATCTGGTGCTTACCCTGGTCGGCACATCGCTGCTGTGGGTCGGCTGGTTCGGTTTCAATGCCGGCTCGGCCCTGTCGTCCGGCGAACTGGCGGGCAACGCCATGCTCAACACCCACATCTCTGCCGCGGTTGCGGCACTGGTCTGGATGGCGATCGAATGGGCAAGCCGTGGCAAGCCCTCGGTTCTCGGCATCCTGTCGGGCGCGGTGGCCGGCCTCGGCACCATCACGCCCGCCGCCGGCTATGTCGAACCCTGGGCGGCCATGCTGATCGGGATCGCGGCCGGTTCCATCTGCTACTGGGCGTCCGTGGTCCTGAAGACGCGGCTTGGCTACGACGATTCGCTCGACGTCTTCGGCGTGCATGGCGTCGGCGGCATCGTGGGCTCGATCCTGGTCGGGGTCTTCGCCACCCGGGCCATCAACGACGTCGCCAAGGGCCAGCCGGTTGGCCTGGTCGACGGCAACGCAGGCCAAATCCTGACACAGCTCTATGGCGTCGCGGTCGTCAGCGCGTTTTGCGCGGTGGCGACGTGGGTGATCCTCAAGATAGTCGATGCCATGGTCGGCCTTCGGGTCACGCGCGACGAGGAGGTCGAAGGCCTCGACACCGCCTTGCATGGCGAGCGCGTGCAGTAGACCCCCCTAGTGCTAGTGGCTCGAAGGCGGCTCGGTCCCAAGCCCTTCTCGCACCTGAGGAAAGCGGCCTATTCCCTTGTTGTTATTGGCTAATTTGTCTCATACAATAAGCCATTAGCAAGTCCGCCTGGACCCCTCCGGCGGGTGTTGCCGCTTTGCTTCGGCCCGATATGGCCCAGTGGATGGCTAGGTATGTTCAATCCGCGCCTGACGGAGACGTTGACCGATTTTCCGTTCGCACGGCTGAACGCGTTATTGGCTCCCATCGCGCCGCCAGCCCATCTGTCGATGATCAACATGTCCGTCGGCGAACCGCAGGGCGCGATGCCGGCCTTTGCCCGCCAGATCGTGATCGATGAGGTCGATGGCTGGAACAAATATCCGCCGAACCAGGGCCTGCCCGAACTCAACGTTGCGATCTGCGAGTGGCTGACCAGGCGTTACAAGCTGCCGAAGGGCCTGCTCGATCCTGCCCGGCATTGCCATCCGACGGCGGGCAGCAAGGAAGGCGTCTACATTATCGCCACCATCGCCACGCCGCAGGAAAAGGGTGGCGGCAAACCGATCGTGGCGCTGCCCAATCCATTCTATCAGGCCTATCTCGGTGGCGCGGTCCTGTCGGGTGGCGAGCCGCTGCTGGTCAACGCCAATGCCGACAACGGCTTCCTGCCGGAGTTCGACAAGATCGACGAAGCGACGTGGAAGCGCATATCGATCGTCTATCTCTGTTCGCCGGCCAATCCGCAGGGCGCCATCGCCAGCATGGATTACCTGCAGAACCTCCTTCGGCTCTGCCGCAAGCACGATGCCGTGCTCGCCCTCGACGAGTGCTATGCCGAAATCTACACCGGCCAGGCGCCGGTCGGCGGACTAGAGGCGGCGCTGGCGATGGACGAAACCGGGGGCAAGGATCCGTTTCGCAACCTCGCGGTCTTCCATTCGCTCTCCAAGCGCTCCAACGCTGCCGGCCTGCGCTCGGGCTTCATGGCGGGCGATCCGAAGCTGGTGGCGATGATGCTGCGCTGGCGCACCTACGGCGGACCGCAGATCCCGTTTGCCGTCCAGAAAGCGTCGGCGGCGCTCTGGAGCGAGGAGACCCATCCCATCGAGACGCGGGCGTGGTACGCCAAGAACTTCCGGGTGGCCGAGCAGATCCTGCACAACCGTTTCAGCTACTACACGCCGGGCGGCGGCTTCTTCCTGTGGCTCGACGTCGGCGATGGCGAAGAGGCCACGCGCCGGCTTTGGGCCGAGGCGCACCTCAAGGTGTTGCCGGGCGGTTATGCCTGCCGCGAGACAGGCGGCATCAATACCGCCCAGCACTACATTCGGGTGGCGCTGGTGCACGATGAGAAGACCACCCGCGAGGGGCTGACCCGCCTCGCGGCGGTGCTGTAGGGAGCACGACAGCGCGATGGCCATGATCGGCGCCACTTCCGCGATGCCCCGCAAGACGGTGATCCTGCCGGAGGGCGGACGCGATTTTCTGCGCCGCCGCATGATGGAGCTGGTTGGTGCCGGCGTCGCCGCGGCGGGCGTTGCGTTGCTGCTGGCGCTGTTCACCTACAGTCCGGGCGATCCCTCGCTCAATCATGCGACGGGTCGCTCACCGCACAATCTCGTGGGCATTTCCGGCGCCTATATTTCCGACGTCCTGCTGCAGACCTTCGGTCTCGCCATCATCCTCGTGCCGGTGGCGCTGATCACCTGGGGCGTCCGCATGTTGCGCACCCACCACCTCGGCTTCTTCGGGCTACGGTTGTCGTTGCTGTTGCTGGCGCTGTTGATGATGAGCGTGGCGTGCGTCGGCCTGGGTGACGTCGGCAGCGCCGCGACACACGCCGGGCCCGGCGGACTGGTCGGCCTGGCCCTGGTCGGTCGCTTCCGCGAGATGGTCCTCACCCATTCGAGCGGCGGCAGCCTTGCCCTGATCGAGCCTGTCTGCGCGGCGCTGGCCTTCATCGCGATGGCGCCGGCGCTGGGCATGAACCGGACCGATCTTCCGTTGATCTTCCGCATTCTGCGCGCGCCCTTCCTGTGGAGCATGTGGCTGGTCCGCGCCGGTATCGCGCTGTGGCGCGGCAAACCGCAGACACTCGACGAAGAGTCCGATCTTCCGGCGCCGTCGCTCGGCTATGCCGAGATTCCCGGCGAGATCGACGCCAGCCAGTACGATCCATCACATTTCGAGAGCCGGTTCGAGCCGCGTGTCGAGCAGATTCCCGACGAAGGCACGCCAATGCCGTCGCGCGACTCCCTGCTGGTCGATGCCCCCTATGCGCCGATCGAGCGTCAGGCGCCCGCAATTCCCGATTCGCCCGTGCCGCTCCAGCCGCAGGTGCCTTTCGATGTGGCGCATCCGGTCGACTCGGTAAAAGAGCGGACATTGTTCGACCGCCTGGCCGGGCTGCGGATCGAACCGTTCATGGCGCGTCGCAATGTTCAGGCCCCAGTTCATGATCCGGCTCATGATCCGATTCAGGCCGAAGACGAGCCGCTGATGGACACGCCGCAGGAAGCAGTCGACGTCGCGCCGCCGACATCGGCGGAGTCCGAGCTCGCGGAGCCTGCGATCGAGTCTGACGAAGACGACAACCCCTTCACGCCTGACGCGTTGCCGGTCGACCAGGCACCAGCAGTTGCGGCGGCTCCCGGCGTCAAGATCATTCCGCGCAAGGCGGGGGGGCTCACCCAGGGCAAGCGCGCCGCCAAGGCCGGCCAGCGCGAGCTCGACCTCGGCTCACGTGAATACCGCCTGCCGCCACTCGACATCCTGTCGCTGCCTTCGCGCGTCAACGCCCAGCCCAAGATCGACGAGGAGGCGCTGGAACAGAATGCCCGTCTGCTCGAGACCGTGCTCGACGATTTCGGCGTCAAGGGTCAGATCGTGAAGGTGCGGCCGGGTCCCGTCGTGACGCTCTACGAGCTCGAGCCGGCGCCGGGCACCAAGTCGAGCCGCGTCATCGGTCTCGCCGACGACATCGCCCGCTCGATGAGCGCGGTGTCGGCTCGTGTCGCCACAGTGCCGGGCCGCAACGTGATCGGTATCGAGCTGCCGAACGCCAAGCGCGAGACGGTGTTCCTGCGCGAACTGCTGTCGACCCGCCACTATGAGGACAACCGCCTCGGTCTGCCGCTGGCGCTGGGCAAGGACATCGGTGGCGATCCCGTCATCGCCGATCTCGCGCGCATGCCGCATCTGCTGATCGGCGGCACCACCGGCTCAGGCAAGTCGGTGGCGGTCAACACCATGATCCTGTCGCTGCTCTACCGGCTGACGCCGGAGAAGTGCCGCTTCATCATGATCGATCCCAAGATGCTGGAACTCAGCGTCTACCAGGACATTCCGCATCTCCTGACGCCCGTTGTCACCGAGCCGCGCAAGGCCATCGTCGCCCTGAAGTGGGTGGTGCGCGAGATGGAGGACCGCTACCGCGCCATGAGCGCGGTCGGTGTTCGCAACATCGCCGGCTACAACGAGAAGCTCGTCGAGACGGCGCGCAAGGGCGCTTCGCTCACACGCAAGGTGCAGACCGGCATCGATCCCGAGACACGCAAGCCGACCTTCGAAGACGAAGAGATGGACCTTACGCCGCTGCCGTTCATCGTGGTCATCATCGACGAGATGGCCGACCTGATGCTGGTCGCGGGCAAGGAGATCGAGGCGACCGTGCAGCGCCTGGCGCAGATGGCGCGCGCCGCCGGCATCCATGTCGTGATGGCGACGCAACGCCCCTCGGTCGATGTCATCACTGGCACCATCAAGGCGAATTTCCCGACCCGCATCTCTTTCCAGGTAACGTCGAAGATCGACAGCCGCACCATCCTGGGCGAGCAGGGCGGCGAGCAGCTGCTGGGTCAGGGCGACATGCTGTACATGGCGGGTGGCGGCAAGATCGCGCGCGTACATGGACCATTCGTGTCGGACGGCGAAGTCGAGGAGGTGGTGCGTCATCTCCGTGCCCAGGGGGCGCCGGCCTACATCGAATCGGTTACCGACGATCCCGATGCCGACGCCGAGGGCCTGGGCCTGCCGGGTGGCGGCGAGGAGGGCGAGAGCGACCAGCTCTATGACCAGGCGATCGCCCTGGTGGCGCGCGAGCGCAAGTGCAGCACAAGCTTCATCCAGCGCTATCTGCAGATCGGCTACAATCGCGCCGCCCGTATCGTCGAGCGCATGGAGCGCGAAGGTGTCGTCAGTTCCGCCAACCACGTCGGCAAACGCGAGGTTCTGGCGCGCGACATAGATGATCGCGAACGCTGACGGCGCGGGTATCCTTTCATCCATCTCGGCCGGCATCTACGGCTTGATGCAAATACCAGCTTGAGGCCGGCAGTTGCGGGCAGGCCGGAATCCATTACTTTCAGGCAAGGCTGCGGGAGATTTCCGCAGAACTGGGGACGATGACCGACCACATTGAGCCGGCAAACCTACCAACAGCAGGAGCGCAGCGCCGGCGCCGCATTCCTCTGGTCTGGATCATCCCGATTCTCACGGGCCTGATTGCCGCCTGGCTGGCTTGGGACACGTTTTCCCAGCGCGGCCCGACCATCACCATCGCCTTCGATTCTGCGGCCGGCCTGACGGCCGGCCAATCCCAGCTCAAGTACCGGAACGTCGTGATGGGAACAGTAAAGACCATCGCCATCGCACCGGATCTCTCCCACGTGATCGTGACGATCGAGACCGTGCGCGAGGCCGAGGCCCTGTTGACCGACCAGACGATCTTCTGGGTGGTCAAGCCCCAGCTGTTCGCCGGCAACGTCACCGGCCTCGATACCCTGCTGTCCGGCTCCTACATCGGCATGCGGCCGACGAAAGAGAAAGGCACGTCGCAGCGCAACTTCACCGGTCAGCGGGATCCACCCGTTCTTCAGGCTTCGGCCAAGGGCACCACCTATCGGCTGAACAGCAAGCAATTGGGTTCGATCAGCCTGGGCTCACCGGTCTATTTCCGCGATCTCGAGGTCGGCACCGTTCTCGGCTGGGATGTCGGTGACCTCGCCAGCAACGTCACCATTCACACCTTCGTGCGCGAGCCCTATGACAAGTATGTGCACGAGGACACACTGTTCTGGAATGCCTCGGGCGTTTCGATCAAGCTCACGTCAGGCGGCGTCGATGTGCAACTCGAGTCGCTGCGGGCGGTGCTGTTGGGGGGCATTGCCTTCGACACGTCAACGTATCCCAAATCTCCTGTTGCGCCCTCGCACTTCCATTTTCCGCTCTATGCCAACCGGGAAGTAGCGAAATCGGCGGGGTTCGGCCGACAGTTGCAGCTCGTGTCGAATTTTTCCGGATCCGTCGCAGGTCTCTCCGTCGGCGCCGACGTGACGCTCTATGGTCTCAAGGTGGGCGAAGTCACCGACGTGTCGCTTGTCTACCAGCCGAAGCAGGACCGGATCGTGGCACCAGTGCACTATCGGATCGAAGCGGACCGCATCACGGGCATTTCCGTTGCCCAAGGACTCGCCCCGGGTGCGCTTGCCGCCGAGATGGTCAAGCGCGGGTTGCGCGCAACCCTGCAGGCGCCGAGCCTGATCACCGGACAGAAGATCGTGGCGCTCGAGATGATACCGGACGCCCCGCCGGCCACACTCGAGCTGGAAGGCGATGTCTACGTCGTGCCGTCGTCGGAAGTCGGCGGCTTCGACAGCATCACACGGTCGGCCAACGAACTGCTGTCCAAGATCAATCGCATCGACTTCGACCAGATCGGCCGCAATCTGGCAGGCTCGGTCAAGGGACTCGACGGCATCATCAACGGGGCGCAGCTCAAGAAGACGCTGGCGGCCCTCGAGAGTACTATGGTCGAAGCCCAGGATGTCATGCGCAAGCTCGACGACGGCGCTACGCCGGCGCTCAAGCGCCTGCCCGATATCGCGGTTCAGCTCCAGGATTCACTCACCAAGGCCAACCGTCTGATCGGCTCGCTTGACAAGGGCTATGGCGACCAGTCGAAATTTCTCCGTGATATCGACCGCCTGATGCCGCAAATCACCGAGACGGCGCGCTCCATCCGTGCCTTGAGCGATCTCCTGTCGCGGCATCCCGAGGCCCTGATCAAGGGCCGCACGAACACCGGCAAGGAATGACCGAGATGATGCTGGGCCGTCGCCGCCTGTCTGCCATCGCAGTGCCGGCCCTCGTGGGCGCCTGTGGGGCCTCGCCCGATCCGGTTCTCTATACCGTCGCCGTTCGGCCCGGTCCGACCTTCCCGGCCGGTCCGCGGGTGGTCCAGTTGCGCGATATCGGCCTCGCCAGCTACCTCGACCGCAAGGAGATCGTGCGCTCCTCCGAGGACTATAAGCTCGGGGTCATGGCCAACAGCTGGTGGGGCGAATCGCTGGGCTCTCTGCTCGGCCGCGTTCTGGTCGTCGAGCTGTCGCAGCGTCTTCCCAACAGCAAAATCTACAGCGAAAGCGGCGCCATCAACGCCGACCCCAATGCCGTGCTTGGCATCAACATTCAGCGTCTCGATACCGACAAGGCCGGCATGCTCATCCTGCTGGCCCAGGCGGCCGTGGAATTCAACCGGCCCCGGCGCTCGGCGTCGCGCAACTTTGCCATTTCCCGTCAGCCGCCCACGCCCGACGTGACGGGTCAGGTGGCGGCGATCAGCGATGCCGTGGGCGAACTTGCCGACGGAGTCGCCTCCTTGCTGCAGCCGTAGATGCGGCGCGCCGTTGCCCTGCCGCCCGCGGCCGAGGTGCCGGTGACGGCGCCGGAGCTTCGCGAGTGCCCGGGCTGCGGCCAGTTCCAGATCGTGCCGGCACTCGGCCCCGACATGCGCTCGGACTGCTTCAGGTGCGGAACCAACCTGCGTCTCACCCGGGCTGATCCGGTCGATCGCAGCCTGGCCCTCAACGTTGCGGCTTTGGTGCTGTTCGCCATTCTATGGCTTGCCATGCTCATGAAGGTGTCGACGGCAGGCATCGTGCATTCGACGACGTTGGCTTCGGGCCCGATCGAGCTGGTCGCCCGCGGTCTGTGGCCACTGGCAGCAGCGGTCGCGCTCACCACCGTCATCGCACCGCTGATCAGGCTCGTGGGCATCATCTACGTGCTGGTTGGCCTCAAGCTGTCCGTGCCGCCGCCGAACCTGCGTGGCGTCTTTCGCATCGTTCGCTACATGAAGACCTGGGCCATGCTCGAGGTCCTGCTGCTGGGTGTGTTCGTGGCCTACACCAAGCTTGGCGACCTGGTGAACATCGAGATCGGGCCCGCCGTCTATGCTCTCGGCCTCTATTCGATCGTGATCGTCTGGGCGGAAACCGCGCTCGATCCCGATGCCGTCTGGGAGAAAATCGAGCGGAGCGGTCAGACCCATGCGCCGATGCCGCCGCCGGCCGCTACGCCGGAACGCCTTGTCTTTCGTCCCGAGGCGGTGGGATGCGAGAGCTGCGGCCTGGTCTCGGTACCGGGCGGGCACGATATGCGGTGTCCGCGCTGCGGTGCGCCGCTGCATGCCCGCAAGCCATTCAGCCTCCAGCGGACCTGGGCGCTCGTGATCGCCGCCGCAGTCCTCTACGTCCCGGCCAATATCTATCCCGTGCTCACCGTCATGCAGGGTGGCGCTGGCCAGCCCAGCACCATTCTGGGCGGGGTCGAGGAGCTGCTGGCATCGAAGATGTATCCCCTGGCGTTGCTTGTCTTCTTCGCCAGCATTCTGGTGCCGATGTTCAAGTTGATCGGGCTCGCGGCCATGCTGGGCGCCACCATGATGGTGACAACCGAGCATGGTGCGTCGGTTCTCCTGAGGCAGCGGACGAAGCTCTACTACATCGTCGCCTGGGTCGGTCGCTGGTCGATGGTCGACATCTTTATGGAATCTCTGCTGGGCGCGCTGGTACAGTTCGGCCGGGTGGTCACCATCGAGCCTGGCTCGGGCGCGCTCGCCTTCTGCGCCGTGGTCTTCGTCACCATTGTTGCCGCCGAAGCTTTCGATCCGCGCCTGATGTGGGACGCTGCCGCCCGCAATCCGCATCGCCCTCTTGCATTGCGGCAAGCATATCGCAGTAAGATTGCTGCAGTGCGGTAGGTCTCCTTCGGAACGCTTCTTGCTTTGTTGCGAGAGCGATCCTGTTGAGGAGGACAACCGACGATGGCCAAGGAGATTCTTTGTGGCTTCGGTGTCGATGTCGACGCCGTTGCCGGTTGGCTCGGCAGCTATGGTGGCGAGGACTCGCCGGACGACATCTCCCGCGGCCTGTTCGCGGGTGAAGTCGGCAGCCCGCGCCTGCTGAAGCTGTTCGAGCGGCTTGAGATCAAGACCACCTGGTTTATTCCCGGTCACTCGATCGAGACCTTCCCGAAGGAGATGGAGGCGGTTGCCAAGGCCGGCCACGAGATCGGCATCCACGGCTATTCCCACGAGAACCCCATCGCCATGACGCGTGAGCAGGAGACGGAGATTCTCGACAAGTGCATTTCCCTTGTCACCGAACTCTCCGGCAGGCGACCGACCGGCTATGTGGCGCCGTGGTGGGAATTTTCGCCTATCACCAATGAACTGCTGCTTGAGCGTGGCATCAAGTACGATCACTCGCTGATGCATCACGACCATCAACCCTACTACGTGCGGGTGGGCGATAGCTGGACCAAGATCGACTACAGCAAGAAGCCATCCGCCTGGATGACTCCGCTCAAGCGCGGCAACGAGACCGACCTCATCGAGATCCCGGCAAGCTGGTATCTCGACGACCTGCCGCCAATGATGTTCATCAAGAAATCACCCAACAGCCACGGCTTCGTCAATCCGCGCGACATCGAGCAGATGTGGCGCGATCAGTTCGACTGGGTCTATCGAGAATACGAGTATGGCGTGTTCCCGATGACCATCCATCCCGACGTGTCGGGTCGACCGCATGTGCTGATGATGCTGGAGCGCCTCTATCACCACATGATCGGCCATCCGGGCGTGCGCTTCGTCACCATGAACGAGATGGCCGACGATTTCGCCAAACGGTCCCCGAGGAAGAAATAGAGAGGCTTGAGGCCGAGAAAGGAGAGACCGATCGATGTGCGCGCTGTGTGGTGTCCTGGGCGGGGCCGAACATTGGACTGACGCCGCCGTGCGCCCTGGCGTGTTCACACGCAACACCGACCCCCTTCAGCGTCGGCGTGAGCGCTTCAACCGCATCGCCTGCGCCAGCCGAGTGCTGAGGCTCTACGGTCTGACGCTCAGCGACTGGCAAAGCGCATCCTTCGTGCTGTCGACCGCGACGGGAAAGACCGAGCTCGTCGACAATCTTGGTCATCTCTGGGCGGCGGCCGAGAAATTGCTGGGTCGACCATGCGATCCCCTCGATCCGGCGTTCCTCAGCCGGCTGGAGGTGGGCAGTGACTGAGTCTGCGAGCTCCACGCCGGTCAACCTCATCACGGGCTTTCTCGGCTCCGGCAAGACGACCCTGCTACAGCGCCTGCTCGGTGACCCGGCGCTCGGCGACACGGCGGTGCTGATCAATGAGTTCGGCGAAGTCGGCCTCGATCACCATCTGCTGGAGCGTATCGACGATACGATAGTGTTGCTGCAGTCCGGCTGTCTCTGCTGCACTATCCGCGGCGAACTCAGCCAGTCGATCAAAGATCTTCATTCCAAGCGCGAACGCGGGCTGGTGCCGACCTTCCGCCGGCTGGTGATCGAGAGCACCGGCCTCGCCGACCCATTTCCCATTCTGTCGACTATTCGTGCCGACCCGGTGCTGAGGCATCATTTCCGCCTGGGCAACGTCATCGCCACGGTCGATGCGGTCAACGGTGCGGTCCAGCTCGCCCGCCAGCCCGAGTGCACCAAGCAGGTGGCTGTTGCCGACCGGCTGGTGCTGACCAAGACCGATCTCGCCGACAGCGAGACGGCGGATGCTCTCGTGGCGAAGCTGCGGCGGCTCAATCCTTCCGCGCCGCTGTGGCGGGCGGCGGAGGACAGGCTCGATGCGGCGGCACTTCTGTCTCACGACCTCTTCGCGTTGGGCGGCAAAAGCATCCTTGCGCAGCGCTGGTTCGCTCAAGAGTCGAGGCTCATCCTCATGTCCACGACCGTGACCGGCACGGCGACAGCATCCACGCTTTTGCGCTGGTCTTCGACGGCCCCCTCGACTGGACCCTGTTCGGCCTGTGGTTGACCATGCTTCTCCATCGGCACGGCAACGCCGTGTTGCGGGTCAAGGGCATCCTCAATGTCGAAGGCTCGCCGACGCCGGTTGCGGTGCACGGCGTGCAGTATCTTGTCCACCCGCCGATCCACATGGCAGCGTGGCCCGACGACGATCACCGCTCGCGGTTGGTCTTCATCGTCGAGGGTCTTGAGCGTGGCGTGATCGAACGTTCGCTGACAGCGTTCCTGGCCCTTGGCGCGCGGGCGCCTGCGTCCGCCGCGGCCTGACTCCAGTGCGGTGCAGGACCACGGCCCTCTCTTGCGCTCAATTCAGCTTGTACAGGATGCCGAGCCTGATCTGATTCACGCTGCGGACCACGTTGTTGCGCTCGAAAGTATCGAGTTCGTAGCCCACCGAGAACTTCATGTGTTCGGTGATCTGACGACCGAATCCGGCATAGGCCTTGTTGTGATGGATTCCGGTCTGATGGCCCGTGCGATCGACCTTGAGGTCGATGAAAACCTCGTCGGAGATGGCGAACTCCCAGGACGAGTCGCCGATCGGAGTGCGTACGCCGACGAGCGGCCGTGTCCGGATCAGCACCGAGCCGTTGTCGTAGAACAGCTGCTCGGTCCGCAGCCGGCCGGCAAAGGCGACCGGACCGAACTGATTGCGGTAGAGCAGGTCCTCGAACGGTCCGCGGCGCGAGGGCAGTCCCGTGGGATAGCGCTGGAACTGGACATAGCCCACCGCGACCGCCAGGTGAGGCGCATAGGCATATTCGAAGCCCGGTCGCACCTCGAGTTCGCGCAGGCGGCTGATGTCACGGTCGATCTCCATCAGGGCATCGAAATGGAAAGCCCACTTGGGGTTGATGTCGTACTCGATGCCGAGCGCATTCACGAGCCAGAGGTCGCCGTTCGGTGTCGCCAGTCCGTTCGTCGCCGCCGATGACACGTGCGAAGACGAATGTTGCTGCGCCGTGGCGGGCACGGCGCCGAACACCATCGACAGCAGGCAGGCCATTGCCGCCACGGCACATCTGGTCATGCGCCATCAGCCCAAAATGCCGCGGCAAGTCCAGCGCACGAACGACAGGCCCCTCGCGGGGTTTGACGAGCTCGCCGTCGTGGCCCTAGATATTCAATGGATTGACGCTTGCCGTTCGGCCCGCCTCCCGAAGCGGGCCGTTTCGTTTTCGGTTGCCGCGCCGATATCCAGGCCATGAAGGAGTCCTCTACCCATGTCGCGAATCCCGACGCTCCTGGTCGCCTGTATATGCTTGGGACCGTCGCTGGCGGTGCAGGCCCAGCAGAAGCCATTCGGAGGCTATCCCAATGCCGACATGGAGTACTGCGCCAAGCTGAGTGAGCTTTTCGTCCGCTACGTCGGACGCGCCGAAGCCGGACCCCGCACCCCCGTCACCCCCGATGCCGTTAGCGGCACGGCGCTTGCCCAGTGCAAGGAAGAAGGCACGGTCGCGCAGGCCATTCCCGTGCTCGAGCGCAAGCTGCTCGACGCCCGGTTCACCCTGCCGCCGCGCAGCTAGCGCGGCTCAGGGCTTCCAGCGCAGGAAGTTGGCGATCAGACGCAGCCCCGTCGCCTGGCTCTTCTCCGGATGGAACTGCGTGCCGGCGAGATTGTCGCGGCCGACCATGGCGGTGACCGTCCCGCCGTAGTCGACGACGGCCAGCACCGTCTCGGGCCGGCTGGCCGCGAGCTGGAAGGAATGGACGAAGTAGGCGTGGTCGCGCTCGGCCACCCCCTCCAGCAGGGGATGCGGGCGAAGATCACGCAGCTCGTTCCAGCCCATGTGCGGGATCTTCAGATGGTCTTTGCCCCCTTGACCCTTGGGTTCGATGCGCACCACGTCGCCCTTGATCCAGTCGAGCCCGGCATGGATGCCGTACTCGACGCCGCGCGTGGCCATCAGCTGCATGCCGACGCAGATGCCGAGGAACGGTTTTGCGCGCTCGATGACTTCACGCTGCAGCGCCTCGACCATGCCCGGCACGGCGTAAAGGCCGGCGCGGCAGTCGGCGAACGCGCCGACGCCGGGCAGCACGATGCGGGCGGCGTCCGCCACGTCGCGCGGGTTCGACGTCACCAGCACGCGCTCGTGCGTACCCGCCTCGCGCGCGGCGCGCTCGAAGGCCTTGGCGGCGGAGCGGAGATTGCCCGAGCCGTAATCGACGATGGCAACGGTCATGGGGCGACAGTCATGATCTGGTGCCTAGAGCACGCCTTTGGTGCTGGGCACCACCGTCGCCTGCCGCGGGTCGATCTCGACCGCCGCACGGAGAGCGCGCGCGAGGCCCTTGAAGCAGCTCTCGACGATGTGGTGGTTGTTGTCGCCGTAGTGGTTCCACACGTGAAGCGTCAGCCCGCCGAGCTGGGCGAAGGCCTGGAACCACTCCTTGAACAGCTCGGTGTCCATGGTGCCGAGCTTGGGCTTGGAGAAATCCACCTTCCAGATCAGGTACGGCCGGTTCGAGGCATCGAGCGCCACTTCCGTCAGCGTCTCGTCCATCGGGATGTGAGCGCTGCCGTAGCGGCGGATGCCGGCGCGGTCGCCCAGCGCCTTGGCCAGGCACTCGCCCAGCACGATGCCCGAATCCTCGGTCGTGTGATGATAGTCGATGTGCAGGTCGCCCTCGGCGCGCAGCGTGATGTCGATCAGGCTGTGGCGGCTCAACTGCTCCAGCATATGGTCGAGGAAGCCGATGCCGGTCTTGATGTCGTACTTGCCGGTGCCATCGAGGTTGATGGCGGCGGAAATGCTGGTTTCCTTGGTCGCGCGGGTAATGGACGCGCGCCGTCCGCCGCTGCCGGGTGTCGTCAGGGTTTCGAGTTTCGAGGCCATGGGAAGGTCATACAGGAAGGCGGGCCGCGCGGTCGAGCGCAACGCGCGTCAGAATGACGCCTGCCAGCACGATCAGCCCGCCCAGCACACGGGCTGCGGTCAGCGGATCGCCGAAAAACGCCGCCGACAGGCCCACGCCCGCCACCGGGATCAGGTACATGTAGACCATGACCCGGCTCACCCCGAGCCGGTCGAGCCCGGAGGTGAGGCCGAGGAAAGCTACGCCCACGGGGAAGATGGCGGTGTAGAGCCAGAAGCCCAGCAGCCGGTCATCCAGCAGGGCGAACTCGCCCAGCGAGTCGAAGGCCAAGGAAATCGGCAACAGCACCAGGGAGCCCAGCAGGGTCGTCCAGGCCATCACCCTGAGCGCCCCCAGCCGCGCGTTGTAGGGCGCACAGCGCTCGACATAGAGCGCCCAGGCGAAGGCCGACAGCATCCACAGCAGCGTGCCGTCGAGGCTGCCGAACGAGAGGGTGAAGGAGCCGAGCGAATTGTTCACCACCAGCACGACGCCCGCGAAGGCGATCGCGATGCCGGCCCAGCCCAGTGCCGGCAGCCGCCGCCCGCCGAACCACGCCAGGATGGCCGAGAAGGCCGTAGTCGTGGTCATCACGATCGAGCCGACGCTGGGGGCGCTCCGGGCCATCGCCAATCCCCAGCACGCCTGGAACAGCGCCACGCCCACCAGCGACAGCAGCATCGCCAGCCAGTCGCGCCGCGGCAGCGCCATCGGCTTCCGCATCAGCGCCATCATCGCGAACAGGAACAGGCTCGCCACCAGGTAGCGGGACGCGCTGTAGAGCAGGGGGCTCATGACGGCGAGCACGTCCTTGGCGAAGGGATAGCTCGATCCCATCAGCATCGCCGTGCCGAACATCAGGAGGTCGCCGGTGAACCGGCCGCCCGGGCGGGCGGGCGTTGCCACCTACTTCGGTGCCGTCGACGCCTTCTGCGCGCCCCAGAAGCCGAACAGCGTGCCGGCGACTCTCCGGATCTGGATCTCCTCCGAGCCCTCGGTGATGCGATAGCGGCGGTGGTGGCGGTAGATGTGCTCGAACGGCGTGTGGCGCGAATAGCCGATGCCGCCATGGACCTGCATGGCGCGGTCGGCGGCGTCGCACACCAGCCGGTTGGCGCGGTAGTTCGACATCGCCACCCATTCGGAAACACTCATGTGATGCTCGCGGTCGAGATGCCACGCCGTCTTGCGCACCAGCCCGCGCGTCATCTCCGCCTCGGTGTGCAACTCCGCCAGCGGAAACTGGATCGCCTGGTTGGTCGCCAGCGCCTTGCCGAACACCTTGCGGTTCTTGGCATAGGCCACCGACATGTCGATGCAGTATTGCGCCGCCCCCAGGCTCGAGGCGGCCTGGCGGATGCGGTTCTCGTGCACGAAGGTCTGAGCCACGTCGAGGCCGCGGCCTTCCTCGCCCAGCATGGTCGAGCCCGGCACCGTCACGTCGGTCAGCGAGACCTCGGCATGGTCCGACGGCATGTTGAAGGTCCACCACATGTATTCGATCTTGAAGCCGGGCGTCTTCACCGGCACCAGGAAGGCCGAGATGCCGCGCGGCTCGCCCACCTTGCCCGACGTGCGCGCGAACACCAGATCGACCGTGGCGGTGTGCATGCCGGTGTTGAACCGCTTCATGCCGTTGATCACCCAGTCGCTGCCCTTCTTGACCGCGGCCGTCTCCATGAAGGTGGCGTCCGAGCCGTGCAGCGGCTCGGTGAGGCCGAAGCCGATGCGTTCGGTGCCGCGGAACATGCCCTCGATGTAGCGGTCCTTCTGTTCCTGCGTGCCGAAGCGATGCAGCAGCAGCGCCACCGGGAAATTGCCGACGATCGAGCTCTCGTTCTGCAGGTCGTTGTGCAGCCCCAGCCCCTTGTGCGCCAGATGCTCGCGGATCAGCGCCATGGCGAGGTTCGATCCGTCCTTGCCGCCCAGCGCCTTGGGCAGGCCGAAGCGCAGGTGGCCGGCCTTGTCGGCGCGGCGCTTCATCTCGGCCAAAAGCTCTTCCCACTCGGGACGCGGCTGGCCGTCGTTGTCCCAGTCGGTGCGGGCATGTTCGCGGCGATGGTCGAAGAAGCGGATGTTGTCGTCCTGCCGTTCCAGCGGCCGGATCTCGCGCTCGATGAAGGCGTCGAGCTCGGCGATATAGGCCGCGATGTCGGCGGGAATATTGAAGTCCATGGCGCGCTTCCCCGGTAAACGGTTGTTCACCGCACCTTAAGGTCCCCTCCGGCCCTCGGCCACCTCCCCCGGCGCGCCTATGAAGGCGCTGAAGCGGGGCAGGGAAGAGACTCATCTCGTCCCCCTCAGGGGGAGGTGGCCCGCAGGGCCGGAGGGGGCAAGCCTCGAAAGCGCCGAGACGCTTCGCGCCCGCCGTCTCGACCGTTACCGCCACGACCCGCTGGGCTTCGTCGAATGGGCCTTCCCCTGGGACGAGGAAGGCTCGCTCGCCAGCCACGCGGGTCCCGAATCCTGGCAGGCCGACGTCCTTCGCCAGATCGGCGAGGGCCTGCGCGCCGGGAACGGCCCGGTAAGAATCGCCGTCGCCTCGGGCCACGGCGTCGGCAAGTCGGCGCTGGTCGCCTGGCTGCTGCTGTGGGCGATGGCCACCCAGCCTTCTACACGCGGCGTGGTGACGGCAAACACCGAGACCCAGCTCAAAACCAAGACCTGGGCAGAACTCGGCAAATGGCACCGCCTGGCGCTCTCCCACAACTGGTGCGAACTGGGCGCCACCTCGCTCGTCTCGGCGCTGCCCGACACGGAAGAAGCAGGCGGCATCGACACCGGCCCGCAGGGCCGAATAGATGCAGTGCCGTGGGCCGCCACCAACCCGGAGGCCTTCGCCGGCCTTCACAACAAGGGCAGCCGCCTCGTGCTGGTGTTCGACGAGGCCTCGGCCATCGCCGACCCGATCTGGGAAACCGCCGAAGGCGCGCTGACCGATGCGGGCACGGAGATCATCTGGATCGTCTTCGGCAACCCGACGCGCGCCTCGGGCCGCTTCTTCGAATGCTTCAACCGCTTCGGCGACCGCTGGCGTCCCCAACAGGTCGATTCGCGCACGGTCTCGCTCACCGACAAGCGCCAGCTTGCGCAGTGGGTGGCCGACTATGGCGAGGACTCCGACTTCGTGAAGGTCCGCGTGCTGGGCCAGTTCCCCAGGGCGGGCACCATGCAGTTCATCGATGCCGAGCGCGTCGATGCCGCCATGGCGCGCCTTCCCGATCCGAACGGCGAACGCCACCAGCCGCTGGTGATGGGCGTCGATGTCGCCCGCTTCGGCGACGACCGCAGCGTGATCTTCCTGCGCCGCGGCCGCGATGCGCGCTCGTATAAGGTCGAGAAGCACCAGGGGCTCGACACCATGACCCTGGCCAGCCGCGTCGTCGAACGCGCCGCCGCCGAACAGGTGGCCGCCGTGTTCGTCGATGAAGGCGGCGTCGGCGCCGGCGTGGTTGATCGCCTGCGCCAGCTCGGCCTGCCGCGCGTCTTCGGCGTCAGCTTCGGCGTCGCCGCGCAGCGCTTCGACGAAGCGGGCGCCAAGCCGCGCTACGCCAACAAGCGCGCCGAGATCTGGGGCGACGTGAAGGACTGGCTGGAGCAGGGCTGCCTCGCCCCCGACCCCGAGCTGCGCGCCGACCTCACCGGAACAGACTACGGCCACAACGGCCGCGGCGAGATCCAGCTCGAGAAGAAGGACGACATGAAGAAGCGCGGCCTCGCCAGCCCCGACATCGCCGACGCGCT
>JAQSDW010000139.1 GCA_029946105.1 Reyranella sp.
AGACGATCAGCAGCGTCGCCACGGCGGTGATGGTCGGGTTCACTTCCAGGATCAATTCGTTGAACATCTTCTTCGGCACGGTCTCGTACTTGCCGGCGATGAACGAGGTCACGATCACCTCATCGAAGCTGCCGATGAAGGCGAAGATCCAGGCCGCGAACACGCTGGGTGCCAGATTGGGCAGCACGACCTTGCGCACCGTATAGCCCCACGACGCGCCCAGGCTCCAGGCGACCTGCTCGATCCGGGGATCGAACTCACGGATCGCCACGCCCAGCACCATCATGACCAGCGGCACGTTGAGCAGCGCGTGGGCAACGACCAGGCCCAGGAGCGAGCCCAGCAGGCCGATCTTGGCCAGCGCGAGGTAGAGCGCGATGGCCACGATGATCGTGGGTACGATCAGCGGCGCCATGAAGTTGCCCTCAGCCCAGTCACGGCCCTTGAAGGTGCCACGCCGGAGGCCATAGGCCGCCAGCCCGCCCAGCAGGAGTGCCGCCACCGAGGAGATCGCCGCCACGAACGTAGAAGTCCACATCGCCTCCATCCAGCGCGGATCGCCGAAGAAGGTCTCGTACCAGCGCAGCGAAAGGCTGGGCGGCGGAAAGGTAAGCGCCCGCGCCGAGGAGAAGGACATCGGGATGACGATGACCAGCGGCACGGTGAGGAACACCAGCCCGAAGATGCCCATCGCCACGACGGCACGGCGCGACCAGGGGGAGCCGCCGATCATGTTGAGGCCCTCCTCAAATTTTGCTGCCTGCGACCCACCATCCTCATCCTGAGGAGCGAGCTCAGCTCGCGTCTCGAAGGATGGGCAACGAGCGCAGTGTCTGCGGCCCATCCTTCGAGACGGCCGCTGCGCGGCCTCCTCAGGATGAGGATGGGTGTGCTCATGCCGAGGCCTTCCGGTCGAGGCGACGGTAGGCCGCGAAGATCAGGAGCGTCACGATCAGCAGGATCGTCGAGATGGCGGACGCCTGCTCCCAGCGCGGGATCTGGTTGATCAGGGTATCAAGCAGGTTGGAAATCATCGGCACGCGACCGCCGCCCAGTACGGCCGGAGTCACGTAGAAGCCGAGGCAGAGGATGAAGACCAGCAGCGCGCCCGCAGCCAGCGCGGGAAGCGTGAGCGGGAAATAGACCTTCCAGAAGATGGTGCGCGGCGGCGCGCCGAGCGAGGCCGCTGCCTGCAGCAGGCGATCGTCGATGCGGACCATGGCGGCGAACAGCGGCAATACCAGGAACGGCAGCAGCACATTGGCCATGCCGATGGTGACGCCGAGCTCGTTGTAGAGGAACGAGACAGGCTCATCGGTGAGGCCGCTCCATTGCAGGAAGCGGTTGACCAGCCCGCCATTGCCCAGCACGACGATCCAGGCGTAGGTGCGCACCAGGATCGAGACCCAGAACGGCAACACCACCAGCGCGATGGCGAACATGCGCGCGCGGCTGCCCAGGCTCCGCATCCAGTGCGCCAGCGGATAGCCGATGACGACATTGGCGATGGTGGCGATCAGTGCGATGCGCATGGTGTTGCCCAGCACGCGCAGATAGACCGGCGTCTCGGCCAGACCTTCATAGTGTTCGAGCGTGAAGCCTCGCCCTTTTTCCCAAAAGGCGAGGCCCAGCATGTAGACGATGGGCGCGTTGAAGGCGACGACCATCAGCACCAGCAGCGGTGCGATGAACGAGAAGCCGTTGGAACGAGTCATGGCGTCATCGTCTTCCGGACCGCGGGGCGCCGGGCGCCCCGCGGTCCGCATGAACGTCACAGGCTGAGCTTGAAGGCTTCCCACTTCTTGTTCACGGCCTCGCCGTTCTCCGCCCACCATTCGGCGTTCTCGAAGTACTGCACGGCCTTGTTCTGCTTGCTGGTCGGGAACTGCCAGAGCTTGTCCTTGGGCAGCAGTGCGTCGAGTTCGGGGCTGGGGCCGGTGTAGGAGATCACCTCCGCCGCCTTGGCCTGGTTCTCCGCCAGCGACATCTCGTAGAACAGCTTCCACGCCGCCGCCTTGTCCTCGGGCTTGGAGCCCTTGACCACGGCGATGAAGGAGAGATCGGACTTGCCGCCGGCGAAGTTCACCCCGAACGCCGGATCGCCGACGACGCGGCCCGACCAGCAGATCGAGTACTGGACTTCGTTGTCCTTCATGAGCTGCGGCGGCTGGGCGCCCGCCTTCCACCAAACGGCGACGTCCTTCTTGACCTCGTTCAGCTTCTTGAAGGCGGTGTCGACATCGAGCGGGAACAGCTTGTCGATCGGCACGCCGGTCGCCTGCAGCGCGAATGGCAGGCAATAATGCGGATAGTCGGGCAGGCAGCGCTTGCCCGGGAAGGCCTTGCTGTCGAAGAACTCGGTGAAGTTCTGCGGCTCCTTCACGCCCTTGCGCCAGGCCATGATGGTCGAGAAATACTGGTAGCCGAAGCCGTACTCGTTCTTGGCCTCCGGGAACATCGCCGCCGGATTGACCGCGGCCCAGTCGACCTTCTCGATCAGGCCGAGTTTCTTGGCCTGCAGCACGATGCCCGAGCCCAGCTCGAACAGCGTCGTGCTGGTCTGGCCGCTCTCGACCAGCGCGCGCAGCTTGCCGAGCGAGCTCGGGCTCTCGCGCACCACCTTGATGCCGGTCTTCTTGAAGAGCGGATCGATATAGCCCTTCTGGATCGAGTCGCCGGAGGCGCCACCCGATTCGATCATGCGGATTTCCTTGGACTGCGCGCGCGCGGTCCCGGACAGGATGCTCACGGCCGGCAAAGCTGCCGCCGCGGCCACGAAACTACGTCTCTTCATGCGAACCCCCTCTATGTTGACTTCTACGTCACTGGCCAGATATCGGCCGAATCCCACGACACCATCACCTGCTCGCCCGGCGCGTGGGCCGTGCCGAGGAACGGCACGGCAGCCACGATCGATTGAGCCCCCTCGAGGGCCAGGTGGTAGCGCACCATCTGCCCCAGATAGATCGCCTCGACGACCTTGGCGGGCTTGCCCGAGCCATTGGCCGCACCATTTGCCGAAAGGCGCACGCGTTCCGGCCGCACCAGCCCCTGCCCGCCGTCGGGCAACCCGACGAAATTGGCGATGCCCAGAAACTCCGCGACGAAGCGGTTGGCGGGCCTGAGATAGGCTTCCGTCGGTGCGGCGACCTGCTGCGTGCGGCCCTTGTCGAGCACCATGATGCGGTCCGACAACGACAGAGCCTCTTCCTGGTCGTGCGTGACCAGAAGCGTGGTGACACCGAGCGTGCGCTGGAGCTGCTTCAACTCGACCTGCAGCTCCTCGCGCAGCTTGCGGTCGAGCGCGCCCAGCGGCTCGTCGAGCAAAAGGATATCGGGCTTGAAGACGATGGCGCGGGCCAGCGCTACACGCTGCTGCTGGCCACCTGAAAGCTGCGATGGCCGGCGCTCTTCGAGGCCGTCGAGACGGACCAATTTCAAGGCATCGCGGGCCAGGCGATTGGCTTCGGCGCCGCCGATCTTGCGCACGCCCAGTGGGAACAGGACGTTCTCCAGCACCGTCATGTGCGGGAACAGCGCATAGGACTGGAACACCAGGCCGATGTTGCGCTCCTGCGCCGTGGCGTTGGTGACATCGCGGCCGCCGATGAAGATGCGGCCGGCGGTCGGGCGGTTGAGGCCCGAGATCAGCGACAGCAGGGTCGTCTTGCCCGAACCGCTCGGCCCCAGGATGGTGACGAACTCGCCCTGCGTCACCGAGAGGTCGACCGAGTCAGCCGCCGCGAAGGTGCCGTAGCGCTTGGTCACTCCCTCGAGGCGGATATCCGACATTCAGGCGGACGCCATCTTGGCCATGGCACGGTCGGCGGCGGCCAGGGTTTCGGCGATCACCGCTCTGTCGTGCGCCGTCGAGAGGAACCATTTGCCGGCCTGCTGGGCGCGCACGCCTTCTTCCTGCAAGGCGGCATGCAAGGTGAGCATCCGGTCGCGATCGCAGGCCGCCGACTCGCGATAGTTTCGCGGCGGCGCGCCCGTGGTGAAGAAGGTCTGGAAGATCGCCGGCATGCCCTGCACCAGGATCGGCAGCTTGTGCTTTGTGGCCAGTGCCGCGAGCCCTTGCATCAGGTCGCGGCCGCGCGCCTCGAGATCGCGATAAAGCGCGCCATCGTCGGCTTCGAGAAGATCAAGTGCCGCCAAGGCTGCCGCCATGCTTTGGACGTTACCGTTATAGGTGCCGCCGTGCATCACGCCCCTGTCGAGCAGCGTGTCCATGATGTCGCGCCGGCCGGCCACCATGGCGAGCGGAAAGCCTGCCGCCACGGCTTTCGCATAGATGCTGAGATCGGCGGTGACGCCGAACTTGGCCTGCGCGCCGCCCAGGCCGACGCGGAAGCCGGTGATCACCTCGTCGCAGATGAACAGCGCGCCGTGCCTGGTGCAGAGCGCGCGCACGCCCTCGAGGTAGCCGGGCAACGGCAGGATCGCCCCGCCGTTCACCATCACCGGCTCCATGATGACGGCGGCAATCTCGCCGCGATGACGCTCCAGCGCCTGTTCGAGCAGGTCGAGATCATTCCAGCCGCAGACCGCGACGTCGCCCAGGACGCTCGCCGGCATGCCGGGGGAGCCCGCGACCGGCACCGGTGCATTGGCCGGGCCTGCCTCATTCAGGGGCGGCCGGGCGCTGATATAGGCCTGGTCGCTCCAGCCGTGATAGTGGCCCTCGAACTTCAGGATCTTGTCGCGGCCGGTGAAGGCGCGGGCGAGCCTGAACGCCATCAGCACCGCCTCGGTACCGGAGGTGGAGAAGCGCACAACCTCGGCGCCCGGCAACAGGCGGCACAGCCGCTCCGCCAGCTCGGTTTCACGCGGATGCTGGGCGGCGAAGAGCTGCCCCTCGCCCAGCGAGGCCGCCACCGCGCCGATCACCTTCTTGGGCGCATGCCCCAGAATGGCCGGTCCGTTGCCCAGGACGTAATCGATGTGCACGTTGCCATCGACATCGTAGAGCCGGGCGCCTTCGCCGCGGGCGAAGAAGAGCGGCACCGGAACGCTCGCATAGCGGACGTTGCTGCTGACGCCGCCGGCCAGATGCTTTCGTGTCTTTTCGTAGAGCGCGATTGATTTCGCGTAAGAGCGCATGTCGCCTCACCCAGCAAGAACGATGCCCACTCGGCGCAAGCCGCCTGTGATCACAAATCAGGCCGAGCCTAGTCGGCGTGCGTCGGGCCAGCAATGCATTTTTGTGATCACAAATCGGGAAAGCCCGCGCTATAGTCCGGTCCCATGCCGCCCGCCCTCCCTGCCGACACGTCCCTGCGCACGCAGGTCTACGATTCGCTCAGGGACTCGCTCACCTCCGGCAAGTTCGTTCCCGGCCAGAAGCTCACGCTGCGCTTCCTCGCCAAGGCGCTGGGCGTCAGCCTGATGCCGGTACGCGAGGCGCTCCGGCGTCTGGTGGCCGAGGGTGCCTTCGAAATGCGCCCCAACCGCTCGGTCCGCGTGCCGCTGATGACGCGGGCCAAGATCCTCGAACTGCGCGACATCCGCCTGGCGATCGAAGGGCTGGCGGTGGAAAAAGCCGCGGCCGTGGCGACGAAAGAGCAGATCGCCCGGGTCCGCCGCATCGCGCTGGAGATCGTCGCCGCCCGCGACGTGGGCGACAATGTCACCGACCGCAAGAAGATCCGCGAGTATCACTTCGCGCTCTATGCCATCGCCGAGCAGCCGACGTTGCTGCGCATGATCGAGGGGCTGTGGCTGCAGACCGGGCCCTACATGAACCTGCTCTATCCGAAGTTCATAAGCTCGTCGCGCGGGCCGGAGGGCCGTACCCGCCTGCTGCGCGCCCTGCAGGCGCACGATGCTGCCGCCGCGCGCCGCGAGATCGAACGCGACATCGGCGATGCGCTCACCTTCGTGGCCGATCTCGCCGATTCAGCCGGCAACATCGCGCCCGCCTCGCCGGTCGCCGCGAAACGTCGGCGTGCACCCTCCAAGGCGCCCGCCACCAAGCCGCGCGGCGTCCCGCTTTTCCAACGTGCCGAAAGACTTTAGTTTCAGGATCAAGGAGGACGTCATGGCCCAGCAACTCAGCAATCAGCGCATCGCCTGGTTCAACGGCAAGTTCGTGCCGGAGAACGAGGTGATGATCCCGTTCCGCGACCGCAGCTGGAAGTACGGCGACGGCGCCTTCGACATGACGCGCACCTTCAACGGCGCGCCGTTTCGCCTGAAAGAGCATATCGACCGGTTCTACCGGTCGCTGCGCTACCTGCAGATCGATCCCGGCCTCTCGCCCAAGGAGATGGTGGCGCACAGCGAGGAGGTCGTGGCGCGCAACGAGCATCTGCGGGCCGAGGTCGGCGACTGGTGGCTGGGCCAGCGCGTCAGCCGCGGCGTCGATGCCGTGGGCGACGAGGGCTGGGAGCATACCGGTCCTAACGTCGTGATCGAGATGACGCCGCTGCCGCTCGCCAAGCGCGGCAAGCTCTACCGCGAGGGCGCCGAGGTGATGACCACGACGGCGCGCCGCATCGCGCCCTCCATGCTCTCGCCGCGCGCCAAGACCCACAACTATCTCAACATGATCATGGCCGAGAAGCCGATCAAGGCGCTGAACCCCGACGCCTGGCCGATCCTGCTCGACGAGAACGGCAACCTTGCCGAGGGCATGGGCAGCAACATCTTCATCGTGCGCGAAGGCCAGCTCTTCACGCCGTCGGAGCGCTACGTGCTGCCGGGCGTCAGCCGCCAGATGACCATGGACATGGCCAAGCAGATCGGCGTCACCTGCACGCCGGGCGACATCGACATGTTCGATGCGGCCAATGCCGAGGAGATGTTCCTGACCTCGACCAGCCTCTGCATCCTGCCGGTGCGTGCCTTCAATGGCGCCCCGGTTGCGGACGGCAAGACGCCGGGCCCGATCACGAAGAAGCTGATCGACGCCTACGTCAAAAGCGTCGGCTGCGATTTCGTGGCCCAGTACCTGAAGTTCTCGCACTAGCGAAGAGCCCCCTTCGCGACGCGCGCGAAGGGGGCGACTTCGGCCTGCATTGGGCGTAGACTTCCTACCTGTGGTAGATCGCGGCAACGTCGTGATCGATCTCGATTGATCACGACCGGCTCGCGACCTTCGAACGCAACGTTCAGGAGGAGGCAGTCATGGCCATGCAGGACCACGTACGAAATCCGTTGGAATGGGCTTGGGATCATCTCAAGCAAACGGGCCACGCTGTCGAAGCGACCGCCCACACGATGGAAGGCACCTGGGAAGACCACGGCACCGCACCGCCCAGGGTGCGCCGCATCGGCGCCGCCGACATAGGCGATGCACTGGCGCTCGGCTTCAGGGACTTCGCGGCGTGCCGGACGGACGTCGTCTTCCTCTGCCTGCTCTATCCTCTCGCCGGCCTGATCATCTCCCGCATGGCCTTCGACTACGGCATGCTGGCACTGGTGTTTCCGTTGATCGCGGGCTTTGCCCTCATTGCCCCGCTGTTCGGCGTCGGCCTCTACGAGATGAGCCGGCGGCGCGAACGAGGCTTCGACATCGGATGGACCGACGCCTTCCGGGTTGCGCGTTCACCCGCAATAGGCGCCGTCATGGTGATGGGCCTGCTGCTGCTGGCGCTGTTCTGCCTGTGGCTGTTCGCCGCCAACCTCATCTACACGGTGACTTTGGGACCCGACGCGCCGGTGTCGGCCAGCGCCTTCGCCCGCGATGCGCTCACCACGCCACAGGGCTGGACGATGATCGTGGTCGGCGTCGGCGTGGGCTTCCTCTTCGCCCTCGTGGTGCTGGTCATCAGCGTGGTCTCGTTCCCGCTGCTGCTCGACCGCAACGTCGGCGTCGGCACAGCCATCGCCACCTCAGTGCAGGCGGTACGCGCCAACCCCGGACCGATGGCAATGTGGGGGCTGATCATTGCTGCCAGCCTCGTGATCGGCGCCATCCCCCTGCTGGTCGGCCTCGCCGTCGTCCTGCCCGTGCTCGGGCACGCGACCTGGCATCTCTATCGCAAGGTCGTGACGTCGTGACGTTCAGCTAGCGTCGAATTCCACGAGTTCGGCGCCCTCGTTGACTTGCTCGCCCACGGCATAGCGCACGCTCTTGATCGTGCCGTCGGCGGGGGCGGCCAGCGTGTGCTCCATCTTCATCGCTTCGAGCACCAGCAGCGGCTGGCCCTTGCTCACCGTGTCGCCGGCCTTGACCTTGAGGTCGATGATCTTGCCGGGCAATGGCGCCCGTACCGTCGCCTCCGCGGCGCCCGCCGTCTCGTACATCGAGAGGTCGAGCGGATCGACGAGGCGCAGGCGGCGGCTCCGACCGTCGAAAAAAAGCGTGTAGTCGATGCCGCCGTCGATCGCGGCGCGTCGCACCACGGTCGCCACGAAGGTATCGCCCCCGAGACCGATCGCCAGCCTGCCGTCGTCGTTACGTTCCACGCGGGCCTCCTGGGTACCACCGGGCAGTTCCAGGCGGAGGCCGCCGCCGCGCAGCCGCCGCGCGATCACGGTGATGTCGCGCTCGCCGTCCTTCCAGCGCACCTCGTCGTGGCCCTCGTCGAGCAGCCTGAATCCGCTCTGTCCGTTCCAGGGCGAATGGGGATCCTCTGCAGTCGGCGCCCTGTCCTGCCTCTCGACCAGGCGTGCCAGCGTGGCGATGGCGAAGGCGCGGTCGTCGGCCGGCACCAGGGCGGCGAACAACGTCGCGCGATGACGCTCGATGAAGCCGGTATCGATCTCGCCGCCGACAAAGGCCGGATGGCTGCACAAAGCCTTGAGCAGCGCCGAATTGGTCGTGACGCCCACCACCTCGGTCTCGCCCATCAGCACCGCCATGCGCCGGAGCGCTGAAGTCCGGTCGCGGTCATGGACGATCACTTTGGCGATCATCGGATCGTAGAAAGGCGTGACGGTGTCACCCTGGCGAACGCCGGTGTCGACGCGTACGTGCACGCCTTCCTCCGGCAGCTTGAGATGCACCAGCGTGCCGGTCGACGGCAAGAAGTTGCGCGCCGGGTCCTCGGCATAGAGCCGGACTTCGACGGCATGGCCATCGATGCGGAGCTCGTCCTGCGCCAGCGGCATCCTGCCCCCCGCCGCGACGACGAGCTGCCATTCGACGAGGTCCTGGCCGGTGATGGCCTCGGTCACCGGATGCTCGACCTGCAGGCGGGTGTTCATTTCCATGAAGAAGAACGTACCGTCCTGGTCGGCAATGAACTCCACCGTGCCCGCGCCCTGGTAGCCGATCGCCTTGGCCGCCGCGACCGCCGCCTCGCCCATCGCCTGGCGCCGCGCCGGCTCCATGTTGGGGGCCGGCGCCTCCTCGATCACCTTCTGGTGGCGGCGCTGGATCGAGCAGTCGCGCTCGAAGAGGTAGAGGCAGTCGCCATGGCCGTCGGCGAAGACCTGGATCTCGATGTGACGCGGCCGCGCCAGGTATTTCTCGACCAGCACATGGTCGTCGGCGAAGGCGGCCTTGGCCTCTCGCTTGGCGCTGGCCAGTGCATCGGCGAACTTTTCCGCCGCCTCGACCACGCGCATGCCCTTGCCGCCGCCGCCGGCCGAGGCCTTGATCAGCACCGGGAAGCCGATGCGCGCGGCTTCCTTTGCCAGGAGATCGGGCGACTGGTCGTCGCCGTGATAGCCCGGCACCAGCGGCACCTTGGCCTTCTCCATGATCTTCTTGGCTTCGCTCTTGGAGCCCATGGCGCGGATGGCGGCGGGCGGCGGACCGATGAACACCAGTCCTGCCTTGGCGCATGCCTCGGCGAAGCCCGCGTTCTCGCTCAGGAACCCGTAGCCCGGATGCACCGCCTGCGCGCCCGCGCGCTTTGCAGCGTCGATGATCTTCTCGGCCACGAGATAGCTCTCGCGCGCCGCCGAGGGGCCGATATGGACCGCCTCATCGGCCATCGCGACATGGCGCGCGCCGCGGTCGGCGTCGGAGTAGACGGCCACGGTCTTGATGCCGAGCCGCCGCGCCGTCTTGATGACGCGGCAGGCGATCTCGCCACGATTTGCGATCAGGATCTTGGAGAACATTGGCACCCTATTTCTTCATCACCGGCCAGAAGTCCGTGCACGCCGTCTCGGTCCAGCGCGTGTCATCGCCCAGTGCCCGCACCCAACCTATCCAAAAGACGAAATCATCCAGTGCCTCGCGCGGGACATCTGGTCGTTGGCGCAGAAACGTCGCCTTCGCCACTTCCGTTACCGCACCCGGGACAAGTGCCAGCTTCCAGGGCACCCGGTCGCAATAGGCAGTGGCGCCCTGGGCGCGCGCCTCGGCGCCACGGGTGGCCAGAAACGAGTCGAACGCGAAAGTGCCGGCCAGCGCATCGGGCTTTTCCACGAGCTTCTTCCAGCCCGCGTCCTCGACGATACAATGGGCATGGCGCTTGTCGATTGCCGCCACCACCTTCTTCCAGGGCGCAGCATCGCCCACGTGACAGAGTTCGACGGCGATCACGGCCTGCGCCAACGCCGGCCCCACCATCTCCAGCGCCCTGCCGGCGGTGAACAGCTTGTCATCGATCTGCGCCCAGCAGGGCGTGGCGAAGAGAAGCGAGAGGGCGAGCAGCAACCGCATCATGGCACCCACTTGGGCCGGCGCTTCTCAAGGAAGGCGCTCATGCCTTCAAGCGCCTCTTCCGTGACGCATTGGTTGGCGACGTGCTCGCCCAACAAATTGGAGGTCTGGGCGTCGTGCGGCAGGGCATCGATCTCGGTGATCAGTCGCTTGACCAATGCCTGCACCGACGGCGCCCCGAGCATGAGTTCGCCCGCGAGCGTGGCCACCGTCGCATCGAGCGCGTCCGCCTCGACCACCTGGTCGACAAGGCCGAGGCGCAGCGCCGTCGCCGAATCGAACAGGCCGCCATGCATCAGGAGCTGGCGGGCAACGCGCGGCCCCACCGTCTCGATCAGCACCGGGATAGCGATGCCCGCGAGCAGACCGTTGCGCGCCGAGGTGAGGCCAAACCGTGCCTTGGAGGCGGCGATGGCAAAGTCGCACGCCAGCATCACGCCAATCCCGCCACCCACTGCGGCGCCATGGACGCGCGCGATCGAGGGCTTGGGAAAATCGTAGATCGCCTGGATCGCGCCCATCAGGGCATCGGCGCCGACACGGCGCGTGATCGCGTCGAGCTCGGGCCAGGTCAGCACCCAGTTGAAGTCGCCGCCGGCGGAAAAGGCCCGTCCCTCGCCCGCCACCACCAGCACCCGGACGGTTTCATCGACAGCGAAACCTTCCACTGCCGCGACGATCGCGCGCGCGGTATCGGCGTCGAAGGAGTTCATCTCCTTCACCCGGTTCAGCGTGAGTGTCGCCACGCCTGCCTCGACCCTCGTCATGACAGAGGAAGTCATTCTCCGATCACATCCGGAAGACGCCGAACTTGGTCGGGCCGATCGGCTGGTTCATCGATGCCGAAAGTGCCAGGCCCAGCGCCATGCGCGTATCGACGGGATCGAGGATGCCATCGTCCCACAGGCGCGCCGTCGCGTAATATGGATGGCCTTCGCGTTCATAGGCTTCCCGGACCGGCCGCTTGAAGGCTTCCTCGTCCTCCTTCGACCAGGCGCCACCCTTGGCTTCGATGTTGTCGCGCCGCACCGTCGCCAGCACGCTGGCGGCCTGCTCACCGCCCATCACCGAGATGCGGGCCGACGGCCACATCCACAGGAAGCGCGGGCTGTAGGCGCGGCCGCACATGCCGTAGTTGCCGGCGCCATAGCTGCCGCCGACGATCACGGTGAATTTCGGCACGTTCACCGTCGACACCGCCGTCACCATCTTGGCGCCGTCGCGGGCGATGCCGCCGGCCTCGTATTTGCGGCCGACCATGAAGCCCGTGATGTTCTGCAGGAACAGCAGCGGAATGCCGCGCTGGCCGCACAGCTCGATGAAGTGCGCGGCCTTGAGCGCCGATTCGTTGAACAGGATGCCGTTGTTGCCGACGATGCCGACAGGGTAGCCCCAGATGCGGGCGAAGCCGGTCACGATCGTCGTTCCGTAGAGATGCTTGAACTCGTCGAGCTCGCTGCCGTCGACCAGCCGCGCGATGATCTCGCGGATGTCGTAGGGCGTGCGCGTGTCCATCGGCACGACGCCGTAGAGCTCGTCAGTGGCGTACTTAGGCTCGCGCGGCGCCAGCAGCGACACCGACGGCTGTTTCTTCCAATTGAGATTGGCCACGATCCGGCGCGTGAGCCCGATCGCATGGCTGTCGTTCTGCGCGTAATGGTCGGCGACGCCCGAGGTCCGGGCATGGACGTCGGCGCCGCCCAGGTCCTCGGCGCTCACGATCTCACCGATCGCGGCCTTCACCAGCGGCGGGCCGGCGAGGAAGATCGTGCCCTGTTTGCGCACGATAACCGTCTCGTCGCTCATCGCCGGCACATAGGCGCCGCCCGCCGTGCACGAGCCCATGACGACGGCGATCTGCGGGATGCGCTGCGCCGACATGTTGGCCTGGTTGTAGAAGATGCGGCCGAAATGGTTCTTGTCGGGGAACACCTCGGGCCACTGCGGCAGGTTGGCGCCACCGGAATCGACCATGTAGATGCAGGGAAGCCGGTTCTCCATCGCCACTTCCTGGGCGCGGAGATGCTTCTTCACCGTCATCGGATAGTAGGTGCCGCCTTTCACGGTGGCGTCGTTGCAGACGATCACGCATTCGACGCCGCTCACGCGGCCGATCCCGGTGATCACGCCCGATCCCGGCGCCTCGTTGTCGTACATGTCCATCGCCGCCAGCGGCGACAGTTCGAGGAAGGGCGAGCCGGGATCGAGCAGCGCCCGCACCCTCTCCCGAGGCAGCAGCTTGCCGCGGGAGACGTGGCGCTTGCGGGACTCCTCGCCGCCGCCCAGGCGGACCTGTTCGGTGCGGCGGCGCAGATCCTCGACCTGGGCGCGCATCGCCTCGGCGTTGCGCTTGAAGGCATCGGAACGGGTATCGACTTCGGAGGTGAGGATTGTCATGGCCGGGTCAAACTGCCCGGCCCGGAGCCGGCGTGCAAGGCCGGCAGGCGTGGATCAGGGCAGCCGCGAAAGCGAACGCCAGTTGGCGCCCTGAGCGATGAAGCTGCGCTGGTTGGCAAGGGCGGCGGCGAAATCCGGATCGCGGTCGGCCTGTTCCTTCAGGACGATGTCGGTGTTGGTACGAAAGGCCTTGAGCAACTCAGGCGACCATTGCTTGATGACGACGCCCGACGCCCGCAATTTCTCCAGGGCAAGTCCCTGCACGTTGGGCGAGCGGCTCAGCATCCAGGCGATGTTGGCCCGGCAGGCCGTTTCGATCTGCGCGCGTTGGGCCGGGCTCAACTGCTCCCACTTGTCCTTGCGCATCAGGAAATCGAGGACGGCCGAGGGTTGCTGCCAGCCCGGCATGTAATAGGGCAGACCGAGCTTGTCGAAACCGAGAGCCGCGTCGATCGCCGGCGTCGACATCTCGCCGCCGTCGACCTTGCCCTGCTGAAGTTGATAGAAGAACTCACCCGGCGGTAGCGGCACGACCGTGGCTCCGAGCCGAGCCACGACCTCGGCCGCGAACTTGCCGAAGCGCAGCCGCTGGCCCTTGAAGTCGGCCACCGTATTCAGATCACCGCGATACCAGCCGCCGCCCTTGCCGCCCTGCACGCCGCAGGGAATGCCGGTGACACCCAGCTTCTCGTAGGCATCGCGATGGATGCGCCCACCGTCGCCCTCGAGCATCCACGACGTCATGTCCTCGGGGCCGGGGCCGAACGGGACGGTGGCGAACACCCCGAAGACCGGCGCCTTGACGGCAGCATAGCCCGACCAGGTGAACGCGGCCTCGAGGTCGCCGGCGACGACGGCGTCGAGCATGTCGGGCGTGGGGCAGATGCGGCCAGGTTCGATGATCTTGATGGCGAGGCTTCCCCCGGACATCTGCTTGACCGTCTTGGTGAAGACTCGAACCCCTTCGCCCGAGCCCGGGAGGGCCGGATTGAAGGCCGTCTGCATTTTCAGGATGCGCGCCCCCGGCACCGGGCCGAGATCGGCGGCCTTCGGCCTATCCTGGGCAACGGCATCGCTCATCACCGCGAGAATCACGGCGGTGGCAACAGCCACGATGTTCGAAACCTTACGGCGCACGACCGACCATCCGTCGCCCGGCTCCCCCTGTTCCCCAAACCGCTTATGCGGTCTTCTTCACACCCGCTGAGTTTTGCATGCGGGCGGAGCGGGAACAAGCGAAAGGCGGACTTATAAGGCTGCCAATCCGCGGCCGATCAGGATCCGCTGCACATCGCTGGTGCCTTCGTAGATCTGGCAGACGCGCACGTCGCGCCAGATTTTCTCCACCAGGTAGTCGGACACATAACCGTAGCCGCCGTGGATCTGAATAGCGGCCGAGCAGACTTCCTCGGCCATTTCCGAGGCATATAGCTTCGCCATTGCGGCCTCTGTGAGGCATTGCTGGCCGGCGTCGCGCAGGGTGGCTGCATGCAGCACCATCTGCCGGGCGACGGCGATCTTGGTGGCCATGTCGGCGAGGCGGAATTGCACGGCCTGGTGGTTGATGATCTTGGTGCCGAAGGCCTCGCGCTCGCCGGCATAGGCCCGCGCCGCCTCGAACGCCGCCCGGGCCATGCCGACGGCCTGGGCCGCGATCCCGATGCGGCCGACCGACAGGTTGGCCAAAGCCACCCGGTAGCCGCCGCCCTCTTCGCCCAGCATCGCGTCGGCGCCGACGGCGCAATCCTCGAAGGCGATCTGGCAGGTGTCGGACGATTTTTGCCCCAGTTTCTTCTCGACCGAGGCGACGCGATAGCCCGGCGTCTTGGTCGGCACGATGAAGCAGGAGATCCCCCGCTTGGGCGAATTGGGATCGGTCACGGCGAAGACCAGCGCCATGTCGGCGATGCGCCCCGAGGTGATGAACTGCTTCACCCCGTTCAGCACCCAGCCGTTGCCGCGGCGTTCGGCCCGGGTCTTCAGGTTAGAAGCGTCGGACCCGGCATGCGGCTCGGTGAGACAGAAGGCCCCCAACATCTCGCCGCCGGCCAGCGGTTTCAGCCACGTCTCCTTCTGCTCGGCCGAGCCGTAGGCCAGCAACGCGGCGCAGTCGGGCGAGTTGTTGACGCTCATCACCGTCGACAGGCCACCATCGGCCGCCGCGATCTCCTCCAGCGCCAGCACATAGGACACCATGTCGGCGCCTGCGCCACCCCATTCGGTCGGCACGCACATGCCCATGAAGCCCAGGCGTCCCATCTCGGCCAGCAGCGGCCGCGGAATCTCGCCCGCCGCCTCCCAGGCACGGACGTGGGGCGCCACTTGCTCGCGCGCAAAGGCGCGGGCGGTGTCGCGGATCAGGATCTGTTCTTCGCTGAAAAGCATGGCCTTCCGTGACTACCAGGGAAACTCGGTGCCGTCGTAGTTGATGAAGCGGCCGGTGTCCGACGGCTTCAGCCCGTCGATCAGATCGACCATCGCGGGCACGCTCTGCTCGATGGTGAGCGTGGCGCCCGAGCCGCCCATGTCGGTCTGCACCCAACCGGGATGAAGCACGACACAGATCACGCCCTTGCCCGCCAGATCGATCGACAGCCCCTTCCATTTCATGTTGAGGGCGGCCTTGCTGGCCCGGTAGGCATAGCGCCCGGTGTCGGCCAGCGCGATGCTGCCGAGGCGACTGGAGAGGGCGATCATCTTGCGCTGTTCGGAGCGCGCGACATGCTCGACGAAGGCTTGGGCGATCATCAGCGGCGCCAGCGTGTTCACTTCGAAGGTCTGGCGCCACACCACCGGGTCGATCGAGCCCAGCACCGTCGCCTCGCGGCCGGAGATACCGGCATTATTGATCAGGATGTCGATCGGTTCGCCCGCCAGCTTTCCAGCAAGGGCGTTCACGGCGTCGTAGTCGGTCACTTCGAGCGGATGGGCATGGATGTCGCCCTCGATCCCCTCCAGGGCCGCCGGCGTGCGGGCACAGGCATGCACCTTCCAACCCTTGGCCGCGTACTGCTTCACGAAGTCGAGGCCGAGGCCGCGCGCGGCGCCGGTAATCAGAACGGTGCTCAAACGGCGTCCTCCTGTCCTAGGTGCGATTGAGCAGGCGGCTGCGCTGGCGCTGCCAGTCGCGTTCCTTGATCGTGGCGCGCTTGTCGTGCGCTTTCTTGCCCAAGGCGAGGGCAATCTCGAGCTTGGCCCGGCCCTTCTCGTTGAAATAAACCTGTAGCGGCACCACGGTGCGGCCCTGGCGCTGGATGGCGCCGATCAACTTGTTGACCTGGCTGCGGTGCAGCAGGAGCTTGCGCGGCCGGCGCGGCTCGTGATTGTTGCGATTGCCGCTGTGGTATTCAGGAATGGTGGCGTTGACCAGCCACGCTTCTCCCTCGATCGCCGTCACATAGGACTCCGCGATCGTGCTGCGCCCGCCGCGCAGCGACTTGACCTCGGTGCCCGTCAGCGACAGGCCGGCCTCGAAGGTTTCCTCGATGAAGTAGTTGTGCCGCGCCTTGCGGTTCTGGGCGACGACCGTCTGCCCAGGCTCGGGTTTCTTCGCCAATGTGAGGTCCGGTTAGTTGATCAGGCCGGCGGAGATCATGGCCTCGCGCACCGCCTTCTTGCTGCCCTCGGCGATGGGCGCCAGCGGCAGGCGCATCTCGGCGCTGCACTGGCCGATCAGCTCGGCGGCGTACTTCACCGGACCCGGGCTGGTCTCGCAGAACATCGCCTTGTGCAACGGCATCAGCCGGTCCTGCAGCTCGAACACCTTGTCGAGATCGCGCTTCTTCCAGGCGTCGTGCATGTCGCCGCACAGGCGCGGCGCGATGTTGGCCGTCACCGAGATGCAGCCGTCGCCGCCTTGCGCCAGGAAGCCCACGGCGCTCGCATCCTCGCCGGAAAGTTGGAGGAAGCCCTTCTTGGCCTTGAGCTTGGTGAGCGTCGGGCGCGCCATGTCGTAGCTCGCGTCCTTGATGCCGACGATGTTCCTGACCTGCGACAGCCGGATCACGGTCTCGACCTGCATGTCGCCGCCGGTGCGCGGCGGCACGTTGTAGAGCAGGATCGGGATGTCGACGGCCTCGGCCACCGCCTTGAAATGCTGGAACAGGCCTTCCTGGGTCGGCTTGTTGTAATAGGGCACGACCAGCATGGCAGCGTCCGCGCCGGCCGTCTTGGCGTGCCGGGTGAGTTCGATCGCCTCGGCGGTCGAGTTCGAGCCGGTGCCGGCGATGACCGGCACGCCCGATCCCTTGGCGGCGGCGATGCAGATGTCGATGACCCGCTTGTGCTCTTCCATGCTGAGCGTGGGCGACTCGCCGGTGGTGCCGCACGGCACCAGGCCGTCGGTGCCTTCCTTGATCTGCCAGGCGATGAACTTCTCGAATCCCTTTTCGTCGACCGAACCGTTCTTGAACGGGGTAATCAGCGCCACGAGCGATCCGGTGAACATGGGTTTCCTCCGATTCTTTTTGGAATTTTCAGTCTAGGGCCCACCCCCTGCCCCTGCAAGGTGAGCAACTTGCCCCCTGGTTTGCCCACCAACTTACCTCGGGGCAGCCATTGTGATGCCGCAACTCCCTGCCTACGATTCCCGGCGTGAAAAAGCCTTTTGCCCCCCTGATCCTGTTGCTTGCCCCCCTGCTCTCCGGGGTGGCGAGCCTGCCCGCCGTTGCCCAGCAAGCAGGCGGTGCGCCGGCTTTTGTCGCGGCCAAACCGCTTGTTGCAGCGGAAGCCGCCGCCCTCGGCGCTGCGCTGAAGGCGGTCGACGAGGGCCGCTATGCGGATGCGCGCGCGGCGGTCGCCAACTTCCGGCACACGCTGCTGGCGCGCATCGTCGAGTGGACCATCCTTCGCGCCGCGCCCAAAACCGACGCCGACTTCGCCTCGACCTGGCGGTTTTTGCGCGAGAGTCCGGAGTGGCCGGAACCGGAAGTGCTGCGACGCCAGGCCGAGGAGCGGCTCGGGCCCAACACGCCAGCGGCCGAGGTGTTTCGCTATTTCACCGCCTTCCCGCCGCTTACCAGCACCGGCCACCTGCGCCGCCTCGACGCTGCCCAGACCGCGAGCCCGAACGACGTCGCCCGGCTGGCGCGCGACAGCTGGCAGAACGCCACCTTCCGCAATTCGGACGAGAACGATTTCCTCAACCGCTACGGCCATCTCCTGACCGGCCCCGACCATATCGCCCGCTTCGACCGCATCCTGCAGGGCGGCCGGCCGCAGGTGGCGCGCGAATTGTTGTCAAAGCTGCCGCCGGACTACCAACCGCTCGCCGAGGCGCGCCTGGCGATGGTTACGCGCGCAGCCGATGCAGGGACGCTGGTCCGCGCCGTCTCTGCCGCACGCCTCGACGAGCCGGCGGTGAAGTTCGAGCGCGCCCAGTGGCTCAGGCGCAGCAATAATCTCGACGAGGCCAAGGCGCTGATGCTGACGCCTCCCCCCATCAACCTGACGGCCGCCCAGAACGACGCGTGGTGGAACGAGCGCAACCAGATCGCGCGCGACCTGCTGGCGGCAAACCGTGCCGCCGATGCCTACGCCGTGGCCGTGGCGCACGGCCAGACCAAGGGGGTGGCCTTCGCCGAGGCCGAGCTCCTCGCCGGCTGGATCGCCTTCCGCCAGCTCAAGAAGACCGCCGAGGCGCAGAAACATTTCCAGAGACTGTACGACGACGCCTCGATCGACAGCTCGCGCAGCCGCGCCGCCTATTGGCTGGGCCGCGTGCACGAGAGCGCCGGCCGCGCCAAGGATGCCAACGAGTGGTACGCCAAGGCGGCCGCCCTGGGACAGACCTTCTATGGCCAGCTCGCCGCCCGCAAACTGCCCGGCACCTCGCCAAGCCCGGCGGCGCGCCTGCCGAGCGATCCGACGGCGAGCGCCGCCGACCGCCAGGCGCTCGACGGCCGTGAACTCACGACCGTCGCCCGCTACCTCGGCCAGGCCGGTGACAACGACCGCGCCCGCCCCTTCCTGCTGCGCCTCGCCGCCCAGGTGACGGCGCCGGGCGAAACAGCACTGCTGGCCCAGCTCGCCCTCGAGCTGAAGCGCCCCGACGTCGGCCTTACTGTCGCCCGCCGCGCCGCGACCAACGGCGTGGTGCTGTTCGATGCCTCCTTCCCGATGGTTGATCTCGGCAACACCGGCGCGCTCGAGCGGGCGCTGGCGCTCGCCCTCACGCGCCAGGAGAGTTCATTCAACGCCGCCGCCGTATCGTCGTCCGGCGCGCTCGGCCTGATGCAGCTCCTGCCCGCCACGGCGCGCGATGTCGCCGGCCGCGTCGGCGTGCCCTTCATCCAGGAAAAACTGACGCGCGATCCCGCCTACAACGTCCAGCTCGGCAGCCAGTACATGGTCGAGATGCTGAAGCGATTTGGCGGCTCCTACGAGATCGCGCTCGCCGCCTACAACGCCGGCCCCAACCGCGTCGCGCGCTGGCTCGACTCGCCGATGGGCGATCCCCGCAACGGGAAGATCGACATGGTCGACTGGATCGAGCTGATCCCGCTGCGCGAGACCCGCAACTACGTCCAGCGCATCATGGAAGGCGTCGTCGTCTACCGCAGCCGCCTCGCCGGTCCGTTCCAGACCGTGCCGCCGGCGGTGGGGCGGTCGTAGCCGCGCCGTTTCACCCGACACCGCGAGCGGTGTTCCGGTGTCCATTCCGTGTCCACTCGGATCAGCCAAGTCCCTGAACGGACACGGGAAAAAATAGGAGACACGGCCGAATGGTGGACACGGTCACGGCCTGAAATGGGCAGCCGCAAAATCGCGCCATCGCCGCTCGGACAACGCGCGCCGCAGCGCGCTCCTGCCCATCGTCGGGCCGTTGCGCGGGATCGGGCGCGCGCCGCCGTTCCGCGCGCGGTCGACCAGTGCATCCTGCAGCGCGTCGAGGGCGCGCTGCCGCGCCCACGCCCAGCGTTCGGCGAAGTCGGCGTCGGTGGCCTTCCAGGCATAGACCGTCGCCCGGTGAACACCGGCCGCGCGGGCGGCCGCCGCGGCCGAACCGGTCTTGGCGAAGGCACGCAGGCAGCGGCCCTTCCGCGACCATGTGCGGGGGAGTTTGGTCATCTGGAAAATCCTGGTGAGGCCTGTTGGGGCAAAGAAAAAGGCCGGCGCAAGAAGCACCAGCCTATCAAAAATTGATAGCAGAACCTGCTGAACCTGTCAAATTTTCTTGGCCGCTCAGAATGCTAGCAGTGCTAGCTCCGGAGTGTCCGCGTAGTCGCCGGCGTTCATGGTAACGAGTGTCGCGCGATGAACCAGTGCTGGGCCGCGATCATGCGATCGAGCAGCTTGCCGCGCGAATAGCCCGCGCTCGCGACGATGGCGCCGGGCCGCTTCGGCGCGGAGAAGGTCCAGCCCGGTCCAGGTTCACCCTCTAAAGCCGCGACACGACCCGTTGGAGCTTGTCGCGAACCTGTTCGGCAGCCTGTTTGAGGCGGGGATTGTCGATCGCCATCATCGACGCCACGGGATCGATCGCCGCGACTTCGATCCCGCCATCCGCCGCCTCCTGCACCACGACGTTGCACGGCAGCATGGTGCCGACATTGCCCTCGAGCTGAAGGGCCTCGTAGGCGAGCTTCGGATTGCAGGCGCCGAGAATCCGGTACCGGCGGAACTCGACACCGATCTTCTTCTTCAGCGTGTCCTTCACATCGATCTCGGTGAGCACGCCAAAGCCCTCTTCCTTCAGCGCTTCCGTCGTGCGCCGCACGGCCTCGTTGAAGCCCGGGGCGAGCATCTTGCTGATGTAATAGGACATGTCGTGCCCTCCTTTCAGGCCGCGCGCTCGGGCGCTGGGCTTTCGGTCTGTTCGGGGCGGAGACGGTTGATCCCCAACACCTTCATCATCAATCGTTCGTAACCCGGCTCGCTGGCCCCGCTGCGCACTTTGTGCAGGAAGTATTTCTCGAAGCCGACCTTCGCCGCATGCACCCAGTAGCCGCGGCTCGACCAGTTGACGTTGCGCGGCGGAATCTGGGGCAGCGCAACGAAGGCTACGCCGTCGTTGCCGAAGTCGGCGAGACAGACAGCATTCCAGGTGGGTTCACTCGACGGCGTCCGGCCCGCGATCAAGGCCGAGATGTTCTCCGCGACCGCCGCCACCATCGATTCGATCATGTAGCCGGTCTTGGGAACGCCGACCGGCACCGGCGTCTGTTCGTAAGGCGGGATGGCGATGCAGACGCCGACGGCGAAGATGTTTCCATGCGTCGGGTTGCGCTGGTGCTTGTCGACCAGCACGAAACCGCGCGGATTGGCGAGACCCGGTTGGCCCTTGCCGTCGTCTCCCATCAGGCACGAGACACCGCGGAACGCCGGGATCAACATCGCGAGCCTGGCCGGAAAGCGATGCTGCGGACCGGGTTTGCCTTCCGCCACGATCTCCGTGCACTCGACCGCATCCGGCTCGATTCGGTCGATCCGGGCGTTGGTCACCCATTTGATGTCGTGATCGCGCAGCACCGATTCGAGCAGGCCCTTGGTGTCGCCGACCCCACCCAATCCGAGATGGCCGATATAGGGCTCGGCGGTGACGAACGTGATCGGCACGCGGTCCCTGATCTTGCGGCGGCGCAGATCCGTACTCGCCATCAGGGCGAACTCATAGGCCGGGCCGAAACAGGACGCACCCTGTACGGCGCCGATGACGATCGGACCGGGACTGGCGCAGAAGCGTTCCCACCGTTCTGCCGCCGTTCCGGCATGATCGACGTGACAAATCGAAATGGTGTTGGCGTCCGGGCCAAGGCCTGGAACCTCGTCGAACGCGAGCGCCGGCCCGGTCGCAATGACCAGGTAATCGTAGGAAAGCCTGCGCCCATCATTGAGCTCGATGGCGTTCTCGTCGGGATACAGGCGCCTCGCCCCGCTGGCGTCGAAGCCGATGCCGAGCTTCGTCAGTACCCCGGGCAGGTGAACCTTGATGTCCTCGGGCTTGCGCCAACCGAGGGCGACCCAGGGATTGGACGGCACGAAATGGAACCACTCCGAATCGGAAACGACCGTGATGTCTGCCCGCCGGCCGACCGCCGACCGCAGTTCATACGCCATCGAAATTCCGCCGATTCCAGCACCGAGAACGACGATCTTCGGCATGGCATCCTCCGATCTTCAAAGTGAAAGCATCTCACATCCAGCGATAGCGGGCCTTGCGATGCATCAAGGAACTCGTGCGGCCAACAGCCATGCTGCATCGATGAAGCAGAGCCGCGTCGTCGAGCACATCGGGGTTGCGTGGCGCCCGCCTTTAGGAGAAGGCGTTGCCCGCCTTGCAGCCGAGACGCTTGAAGACCATCGCCGCCGGACAGAATCCGGTGAACGAGGCCTGCACGAGATTGAGTCCGACGAAGGCGGTGAACAGCAGCCAGTAGGGGCTGTGGATCTGGCTCAGCACGAGGCTCGCCAGGATCATGACGCCTGCGAAGGCCATCACGGCGCGGTCGATCGACATTGTTCTCTCCTCTTCACGTCACCGGCGACGCGCCGGCCGACAATAGACATCGTGCAGAACGCCGATCACCTTGCTGACGCCGGCGTCGGCCAACGAGTAGTAGATCGACTGCGATTCCCGCCGCGTCTTCACCAGCCCGGCCTCGCGCAGCTTGGCGAGGTGCTGGGACAGCGCCGACTGGCTGAGACCCACGACGGCCTCGAGTTCGCCGACGGTCCGTTCGCCCTTCACGAGTTCGCACAGGATGATCAGACGCCGGTCGTTGGCGATCGACTTCAGGAAGGAAGCCGCTTCGCCGGCACGGGATCGAAGTTCATCTACATTCATACTTGCTAATTTAGATTTTACTAATATATCTGTCAAGGCCACTCCCCGAGGGAACGCAGAATGATCCGCAAGACCGCCGCCGCCCTGCTGCTGATGGCCGGCGCGCTCCAGCCCGCCCCTGCCCAGCAGGCCGTGACCCGCCAGCAGGTCGACGACCTCAAAGCCGTCATCGCCACGGTCGAGCCGGTGCGCGAGCTGCCGGCTCGGGCGCGCATCGGCGGCACCATCACGGCCCTCGCGGTGCGCGAAGGAAATCAAGTGGCTGCTGGCGACCGAATCGCCCTGGTGGTGGACCCGAAACTCGCCCTGCAGGTCCAGGCGCTCGAATCGCGCATCCAGGCGCAGAGTGCCGCCCGCGAGCAGGCCCAGCTCGACCTCAACCGCGTCGAGCAGCTCCGGACGTCCGGTACCGTCTCGCAGGCCCAGCTCGACCAGGCGCGCACGCGCCTCAACGTCGCCGAACGGACCTACCTGGCCCTGCGCTCCGATCGCGAGGTCGTCGAGCAGCAATCGACCGAGGGCGCCGTACTGGCGCCTGCCGCGGGGCGCGTCCTCAAGGTCCCCGTGTCCGTCGGCAGCGTCGTGCTGGCCGGCGAGACGATCGCCACTCTCGCCACCGACAACTACATCCTCCGCCTGCAGCTTCCCGAGCGGCATGCCCGCTTCATGAAGGCGGGCGACACGATCCTGGTGGGCTCGCGTGGCCTTCAGCAGCAGGACCAGGAAACGCTGCGCCGCGGTCGCGTGCGGCTGGTCTACCCGCAGATCGACCAGGGCCGGGTGATCGCCGACGCCGAGGTCGACGGGCTGGGCGACTTCTTCGTCGGCGAACGTACGCGGGTCTATGTCGCCACCGGCAAGCGCGACGCGCTGGTCGTCCCGGACGAACTCGTCTACCGCCGCTACGGCGTCAGCTACGTGAAACTGAAGGACGGCACCGAGGTCGTGATCCAGCCCGGCCTGCCGGTCGACGGCGGCATCGAGGTGCTGTCGGGCCTCGACGAGGGCGACGTGGTGGTCCGGCCATGAAGCTGGGCATTTCCGGTGCGCTGACGCGCGCCTCCATCTCCTCGCCAATGACGCCGCTCTTCCTGGTGGCCGCCGTGCTGGTGGGCGCGCTGGCATTACTCGCCCTGCCGCGCGAAGAGGAGCCGCAGATCAGCGTGCCGATGGTCGACATCATGGTGACCGCCAACGGCTACAAGGCCGGCGACGCCATCGAGCTGATCACCAAGCCGCTCGAGGATATCGTCAAGGCGATCAACGGCGTGGAGCACGTCTATTCCTTCACCCAGGACGACGCCGTGCTGGTGACCACGCGCTTCTTCGTAGGCACGTCGGAGGATGCCGCCCTGCTACGTATCCACGAGAAGATCCGGGCCAACATCGTGGACCTGCCCAAGGGGATTCCGGAACCGCTGGTCGTGGGCCGCGGCATCAACGACGTGGCGATCGTCGCCCTGACGCTCGAACCGAAGGCCGGTGCGGCGGCGCGCTGGACTGACAACGGTCTCTTCCAGATCGCCGACGAGCTGCGCCACGAACTCGTCAAGACCGACAATGTCGGCCTCAGCTACATCGTCGGCGGCAGCGCCAACCAGATCCGGGTCGAGCCCGACCCGGAGCGACTGGCCCTCTATGGCATCACGCTCAACCAGTTCGTCGACAAGCTGGCCAACGCTAACCGGTCGTTCGTGGCCGGTGCCTTTCGGCAGCTCAACCGCAGTGTGCCCGTGGTGGTTGGGCAGACCTTGCAGGGCGTTCCCGACGTCGGCCTCCTGCTGCTCACGTCGCGCGACGGCCGTCCGGTCTATGTCAAGGATGTGGCCACCATCGTGGTCGGTGCCGCCGAGCCGGGCCACCGAACCTGGACCCTGGCGCGTGGCGCCTCGGGCGAGCTCGAGACCCGGCCGATGGTGACCCTTGCCTTCGCCAAGCGCAGCGGCGCCAACGCGGTGATCGTCGCCGACCAGATTCTGGAGCGGCTTAAGACGGTGCAGGGCGCCCTGGTACCGGACGACGTCACCGTGACCGTCAGCCGGAACTACGGCGAGACGGCGACCGAGAAAGCCGACGAACTTCTGTTTCATCTCGCGCTTGCCACTTTGACCATCGTACTGCTGATCGCAATCACTGTAGGCTGGCGCGAGGGCATCGTCGTCCTGGTGGTGATCCCGACCACGATCCTGCTCACCCTCTTCGCCTCGTGGCTGATGGGCTACACCATCAACCGCGTCAGCCTGTTCGCGCTGATCTTCTCGATCGGGATCCTGGTCGACGACGCCATCGTCGTGGTCGAGAACATTGTCCGCCACTGGCAGGCGCGCGGCGGCGCGGACCTCAAGACCACCGCCGTGGAGGCCGTTGCCGAGGTTGGCAACCCCACCATCGTGGCCACGCTCACCATCATCGTGGCGCTGCTGCCCATGATGTTCGTGAGCGGCCTGATGGGGCCCTACATGAGTCCGATTCCGGCCAACGCCTCGATGGCGATGATCTTCTCGTTCTTCGTCGCCGTCGTCATCACGCCCTGGCTGCTGTACCGCGTCGCCGGCTGCCATTTCGCCAAGGTTCGGCCGGCCGGAGCGGCGGCGGGCGGCCACGATGAGGTCGGCGTGCTCGGCCGGCTCTTCCTCAGGGCCGCACGGCCGCTGCTGCAGAGTCGCCGGCGCTCGGGCTGGTTCCTGCTGGGCGTCGGGTTCGCCACCCTCGCGGTATGCGTGCTGTTCTTCACGCGCGACGTCGCGGTCAAGCTGCTGCCGTTCGACAACAAGTCCGAGCTCCAGGTCGTCGTCGACCTGCCGCAGGGCACGACGCTCGAAGAGACCGATCGCTTCCTGATGGCGGCGGCCGGCCGCCTCAAAGACCTGCCCGAGATGACGTCCATCCAGGTCCATGCCGGTACGGCGGCGCCGTTCAACTTCAATGGCCTGGTGCGCCACTCCTATCTCCGGGTCTCCCCGCAGCAGGGCGACCTGCAGATCAATCTCCTGCCCAAGGGGAAACGCGCCCGCGCCAGCCACGCCATCGCCCTCGACGTGCGCCAGCGCCTGGAGGGGCTCGCCAAGCCTGCGGGCAGCGTGGTGAAGGTGGTCGAGGTGCCGCCCGGCCCTCCCGTGCTCGCCACCCTGCTGGCCGAGATCTACGGCCCCGACGAGAGGACGCGCCGCGAGACGGCGATCAAGGTCCGCGAGGCCTTCGAGAAGGTGCCGTTCGTCGTCGATCTCGACGACACCTTCCGCCCGCCGGGCGAGCGCCTGCGCTTCTCGATCAACCAGGAGAGCCTGGAGTTCTACGGCGTCGAGGAGCAGGCGGTGTACGACACTATCGCGGCCATCATCGGTGGCGTGAAGGTCGGCTACTCCCAGCGCAGCCACAACGCCAAGCCGATCGAGATCGTGGTCAAGCTGCCGCGCAGCGCCGAGTGGCTGGGCGAACGCATCCTGTCGACGCCCCTGCCCGCCGGCGGCACGCGGCGCCAGGGCGCCAACGTCGAGCTGGGCGACGTGGTCACGGTCAAGCGCGAGCCCGCCTCCTACACCTTGTTCCGGCGCGACGGCCGCTTTGCCGAGATGGTGCAGGCCGAAGTCGCTGGCCGCTTCGAGGCACCGATCTACGGCATGCTGGCCGTCGAGGGCGAGATCGCCAAGCTCGACTGGGGCAAGGCCGGACCGCCCAGGATGCTCTATCACGGCCAGCCGGCCGACGAATCGAAGTCGTCGCTATTGTGGGACGGTGAATGGGAGGTGACGTACGTGACCTTCCGCGACATGGGCGCCGCCTTCGGCGTGGCGATCCTCGGCATCTACCTGCTGGTCGTGGCCCAGTTCGGCTCCTACCGCCTGCCGCTGGTGATCCTGACCCCGGTGCCGCTGACATTGATCGGCATCGTGCTGGGCCATTGGATGTTCGGGGCACCGTTCACCGCGACGTCGATGATCGGGTTCATCGCGCTCGCCGGCATCATCGTGCGCAACTCGATCCTGCTGGTCGACTTCATCCAGCGCCGACGCGCCGAAGGCGCCGCGCTGCGCGACGCGCTGCTCGAGGCGGGCGCCATCCGCTTCAAGCCGATCTTCCTCACCGCCGCCGCGGCCATGATCGGTGCCGCCTTCATCCTCACCGACCCGATCTTCCAGGGGCTGGCGATCTCGATGGTGTTCGGGCTGGCGTCCTCGACGGCGCTCACCGTGCTGGTGATCCCGGCGATCTATGTCTGGCTGCGCGACGACGGAAGGGAAGCGGGCAAAACCTGACCGTCGGCAACGACGACGATCTCGCCCTCGTCGAGTGGCCGCCACTGTTCGGCGGTGACGGGAACGCTCGCCAGAAGCGCGATCTCCTGAGGCCCGGCGCCTGACTCGATGGTGACGCCGGACGGCGCCGTCGCTTCGGCGTCGACGGCGCAGGCGCGCTGGAGGAGCCACAGCCCCGGCGGCGCGATGGTTCCATCGGCCTGCGTGCGACGGTGCCCGTGACCGAAGACGACCGCACCGTCGCTATAGAGAAAGTTGGCGGGTCCAAGCGACCGCATTTCCGCGGCAAAGCCCGTCACGGCGGCAAGTCTCGCGGCGAGCGTCGGCACACCGCCGCCGTCCCAAAGCGGCGACAGGCGCTCCAGCAGCAGGCAGAAGGCCATCTCCGAATCGGTATCGCCCAGCGGCTGGAAGCGTTTCGCCGAGGCAGCGAACGGAACGTCGATGCCCTCCAGACGGCCGTTGTGCGCGAACAGGTGCGTCCGCCCTCCGAGCTCGCGCGCAAACGGCTGGGTGTTGGTCAACGAAAGGCTGCCGCGGGTGGCGTGGCGAATGTGCGAGATCAGCAGGCGCGTCGGCAGCCGGCGTTCCTGGATGAAGGCGAGCCACGGACTGTCGCCGGCCGGTTCGGGCTCCTTGTAGAGGCGCACTTCGCGCCCGTCATGGAATGCCACGCCCCAGCCGTCGACGTTGCCGCCGCCAAGCCCTCCACGGTCGGCAAATTTCCGGAGTGAAAAGGTGACGCGGGTCGGCAGGCGGCTGGACAGGCAAAACAGTTCGCACATGCCGGCCTTCACCCCGATTTGAGCAGACGACCGTCGGGCGCCATCACGGTGGCCGTGAAGGGAATGCCGGCCTTCACGCTCTGCGAGACCGTGCAGAACTCCTCGAACTGCGCCAAAGCGCGATCGAGATGGCCGAGGGCCTCCGGCGCCACGCCGAGCGTCAGCGTGACGTCGATGCCCACCACCCGCAGCCGGTTCTTGTCGTTGCGTCCGAACCGGCAGACCGCGGTCGCCTTCAGCGGTCCCGGGTCTTCCTTGAACTTGCCGTGCGCGAACAGGAGGCTCGCGGAGAGGCAGTTGGCAATCGCGGCCGCCAGCAGCTGCGACGGTGACGGGCCCGACCCGTCGCCCAGGGGCGCCGGCTCGTCGGCCACCGACGTCGGCAGGCCGGGACCGAAATCGACCAGGAACCGATACTTGTCCTGGCGCGTAATCGTGACGGAGACTTGATCGTCCATGGAATTCACCTCATCCCATCATCATGAAGCTGCGCACGCGAGCGGCCTTGATCAGGGTCAAGGCCATGCGATCGCTCCGAGAGCACCATTACCGGCAATTATCCGTCGAGGTTCACCATGACCGATGCCCTCCTCCTTGCCTGCCCGGCCTGCAGCACCCTCAACCGCTTCCCGCGCGAAAAGCTGGCGGCGGGCAGCGCCGGCAAGTGCGGCCAGTGCGGCTCGCCCTTGTTCGCCGGGCATCCCGTCGTCCTGCACGCCACGAGCTTCGAGGCCCATGCCGCCAAGAGCGACATCCCGGTGCTGGTCGATTTCTGGGCGCCGTGGTGCGGCCCGTGCAAGGCGATGGCGCCGCAGTTCGAGAAGGCCGCGGGCCGCCTCGAACCCGCCGTGCGCCTGGCCAAGGTCAACACCGACGACGAACAGGAGCTCGCCAGCCGATTCGCCATCCGCGGCATCCCGACCATGATCCTGTTCCATCGTGGCCGGGAGATCGCTCGCCAGTCCGGCGTCCTGGACGCCGGCGCCATCGAGCGCTGGACGCGCGACGCGCTCGGCCGCTGAGGCCGCGTCTCGAAGGATGGGGTCGGGGTGCATCGTCATCGCGCACGCTTGCCAGCGCGTAGCGTCAACAGTCTGAAGGGAACGATCCATGCCAAAATTCGTGACGATTGGATATGGCGACCAAGAGGGGTACGACCGTACCCCGGTGGCAATTCGAGATGCGGCCCACCAGCACGACGCGCAGTTGCGGAAAGGCGGCGTATTGATGGGTATCGCCGGCACTCCTGTGCAAGTCCGCAATCCCAACGCCGCTCAAGTTGAAACGACGCACGGTCCGTTCATGACGTCCGCGTTGCCGATAGCCGGCTTTGCAATAATCGAAGCCGCCAATTTGGCCGAGGCCATAGACATGGTGTCACGGACGCCCTGCGCCGTTGCGCACGGTGTCGTCGAAGTGTGGCCGCTACAGCAAGCGCAGTAAGCCGCGCTTCGACTGTCGGGACCTAGGCTGTAATCCGCCCCAGCACCGCCGCCGTCAACGGCCCCTTGTTCACCGCGGCAATCGCCTCGTCGAGATGCTGGAGCGTCGAGTAGCCGATCAGCATCGTCGAGACGGCGGGGTGGGAGATCACGAAACGCTCGCCGAGTTCGGTGAGGCTCGTGGCGCCGGCTTCGCGCACCAGCGGTTCCAGCTCCTTCGCGCGCGCCACGTCGCTGGCGAAGTCGAGCGCCGAACCGATCGGCGGGACGTTCTGCATGGCCAGCGGATGGCGGTCGGTGGTACCGCTCAAGGCGCCACCTGCAAGCGCGCGGATGATGATGGTGCCCATGTCGGCGGCCTTGGCCTTGTCGAGCAGGCGGCCGTAGTCGAGGCCGGGCATGCCCTTGGGCGCCGGCCCGCCGGCGCTGGGATTGAGCGCGTTGTAGACGACCTGGACTGTGTCGAAGAGTTTCGATTCGATCGCCTGGTGCAGCGCCGGCGGTTCGCCGACGCCGCTGAAGCCGATGAAGCGCGTCTTGCCGGCCTTCTTGAGCTTCTCCAGCGCCGGCGCCACCTCGCTCAGCGCGATGTCGATGGCGAGCCTGTCGCCGGCATCCATGGCGACCAGCGGATTGTGGAGTTGCAGGAGATCGACATGATCGCGACCCAGACGCTTCAGGCTGTCTTCCAGAGACTGCGTCACGAAGGCCGCGACGTCGGCACGATGAGGTGCTGCCAGCCGGAACTTGGTGCCGACGATCACCTTGGCCTTCAGGCTGTTGAGGGCGCGGCCGAGGTTGCGCTCCGATTCGCCGTTGCCGTAGGTCGAGGCGGTGTCGAAGTAGTTGATGCCGGCATCGATGGCGCGCCCCGCGGCGCGCGACTGATCGGCCGCCGTGCCCTTGGTGAAAAGCCCGCCGACGGCGCCGGCGCCGTAACCCAGCACCGAAACGTCGAGACCGGTCCGCCCCAACTTACGCTTTTGCATGTCAG
>JAQSDW010000140.1 GCA_029946105.1 Reyranella sp.
GAGGCTATGCTCACGTTGGCGATCCTAGGCCAGAATCGTCGTCAGGCCGCCATCGACCACCAGCGTGTGGCCGGTGATGTAGGCGCCGGCGTCCGACGCCAGCAGCAGCAGGGCGCCGCGCAGATCCTCCGGGTTGCCCCAGCGTTGCGAAGCTGTGCGCTGCTCGAGCATGGCGTTGAAGGCTTTGTTTTTCTGCAGGGGCACATTGAGCTCGGTGCGGATGTAGCCAGGAGCGATGGCATTGGCGGTGACGTGCGGGCCGTACTCGGCCGCCAGGTTCTTGGTGAGGCCGACCAGCCCGTGCTTGGCCGAGACGTAGCCCGCCACCGAGGCGCGGCCGAGGATGGCCATCACCGAGGAGATGTTGACGATGCGGCCGTACTCGCGCGCCAGCATGTGGCGGCCAACCTCGCGCGCCAGCACGAACTGGCCGATCAGGTCGGTCTCGATCACCTTGCGGAAATCCGCGGTCGCTGTGTCGACGATGTTCTCGCGATGGATGACGCCGGCATTGTTCACGAGCACGTCGATGCGGCGATGCTTGCGGATGATCGCCCGCACCTGGCTGCACACGGCCTCCTCATTGGTGATGTCGAGCGGCACGACATGCGCCTTGCCGCCCTTCTTCGTGATCGCTCGGGCTGTCCCCTCGAGCTCTTTCACGGTGCGCCCGGCACAGAGCACGGTGGCGCCGGCGCCGGCCAGCGTGAGCGCCATGTCGCGGCCCAGGCCACGCGAGGCGCCGGTCAGCAACACGACGCGGTTCTTCATCGAAAACAGGTCTGCCATGGGGCGCTATCCTAGCCTATGAAGGGTGCCGCGAGATATCGGGAGAAAACGACAATGGCAAAAACGAACAAGGTGGCAATCGTGACGGGCTCGGCGACGGGCCTCGGCGCTGCATGCGCGGTCGACCTCGCGGGGCGCGGCTGGAATGTCGCGATCAACTATACCAAGAGCAAGAAGGAAGCCGACGAGACCTATGCCGCGGTGAAGGCCAAGGGCGTCGAGGCCATCCTCGTGCAGGCCGACATGGGCCAGGATGCCGACTGCCGCAAGCTCGCGGCCGAGACGATGAAGAAGTGGGGCCGCGTCGACGGCCTGATCAACAACGCCGGCACGACCAAGTTCCAGAGCCAGGGCGATCTCGAGGGCGTGACGCCCGAGGACTTCGACCGCATCCTGCGCGTCAACGTCACCGGCCCCTACATGATGAGCCGCGCCGTCTATCCGACGATGAAGAAGCAGTGGGACGACAACCAGGACCGCGGCTCGATCGTGAACATTTCCTCGATCGCGGGCGTGATGGGCGTGGGCACGTCGATCCCCTATGCCGCCTCGAAGGGCGCGCTCAACACGCTTACGCTGTCGCTGGCGCGCTGGTTCGGACCGGCCGTCCGCGTGAACACGGTGTGCCCGGGCTTCATCCAGACGCGCTGGCTGCTGGGCGCGCTCGGTCAGGAGAACTACGAGAAGCTGCGCGACGCCCAGGAGCAGACCACGCCGCTGCGCCAGGCCGGCACGCCCGAGCAGATGGCCGAGGCCGTGATCTTCTTCCTGACCAGCGCCAGCAACATCACCGGCGAATTCCTGATCGTCGACGCCGGCACCCATCTCGGCGGCCTGCCGATGAAGGGGCGGTAGTTCACGTCTCTCTGTCCTCCCCCGTCTCGGGGGAGGTGGCGCGCAGCGCCGGAGGGGGCGAGCGCATTGGCTTTCGAACTACGCGCCAGATCTCGTCTCTGTTTTTCGGTGAGGAGGAGCTGACCCCCTCCGCCCCTTCGGGGCACCTCCCCCGAGACGGGGGAGGAGAAGGGGTTAGGCCGCAGGCTTCTCCGAAGCAGCCGCGGCAAACGCGGCGGCGGCGTTCTGGACATGACGCGTGGCCAGCAACTCAGCCAGGTCCTCGTCGCCGTCGATCACGGCAGCGAGCACGCCCGCATGTTCCTTCCAGTCCTGGCCCGCGCGCGACGGGCCGTTGAGGACGAAGGCGAGGCTGGTGCGTTCGCGCAGCGACCGCATGATGCCGGACAGGACTGTATTGCGGCTGGCGACGGCCAGCAGATCGTGGAATTCGGCGTTGAGCTGGGCCAGCTCCTCGGCCGAGCCCGCGCCTGCCGCGGCATTGCCGCGTCGTAGCGCGTCACTCAGTTCGGCCACGATCGCCGGATCGTGCCGGCGCGCCGCCAGCCGCGCATTCAGGCCTTCCAGAAGGGCGCGCACCTCGACCAGTTCGGCGACCGTCTCCGGTGAAATCTCCACCACCGAGGCGCCGCGCCGCGGCTCCAGGTTCACCAGCCCCTCGACCGAGAGGCCGAGCAACGCCTCGCGCACTGGCACGCGCGATACGCCTAACTCGGCCGACAGCCGGTCCTCGACCAGGCGCTCGCCCGGCCTGAGCTTGCCGCTCAGGATCTGGCCGCGGATCTGTTCGGCCACCAGCTTGCTGAGGGAGGCGCGGTCGGCGGCCGGAGGGGAGGTGGGAGGAGCGTCGCTCATGCGGTTACTTCTTGCCGAGATGCGCCATCAGCGCGGCGATGCCCGCCTCGCAGCAGGCGATGTCCTGCTCGCCGTTGCCGCCCGAGGCTGCGACAGAGCCCACGCACTGGCCGTCGACGAAGATCGGGAAGCCACCGACGAACACCGTGAAGCGGCCGCCATGCTGCGTCCAGATTCCGAACGCTTCTTCGCCGGGCAGCGAGTTCTTGTAGTTGTCGGTGCGCTTGCGATGGCCCGCCGCGGTGAACGCCTTGTTCATGGCGATCTGCACGCTGGTCACCTTGCCGCCATCGAGGCGCCGGAGCGCGATCGGATAGCCCGCGTTGTCGGCGACGCAGAGGACCTCGGGAATGCCGAGCTCCTCTGCCTTCTTTTGCGCCGCGTCGAGGATCAGGTGAGCCTCGGCGAGCGTCAGGGTGCTGAAAGTGTGCATTGAAGCCTTCTCGATAGTTATGAATTCACCTCACCCTGAGGAGCCGCGCGAAGCGCGGCGTCTCGAAGGGTGGGCACACGCACCTGTCGGGGTCCACCCTTCGAGACGGCTGCCGCGCAGCCTCCTCAGGGTGAGGATAATTTTCAGGCCGCGAGCTTCTTCTCTGCCTGCGGCTTCTCGAGGAAGTTGCGATACACGCCGTCGAGGTAGAGGCGGCGCATCATCGCCGCTTCGTTGACGATGCGGACGCAGGTCGCGCGATGCTCGTCGGTCGTGGCGTGCTTCTCGACGATCTCGAAGCCCTTCTCGCCGTGCTCGATGTCGGCCGCGATGTGGATCGTGAAGAAGGTGACCTCGTCCTCGCTGAAACCATACTTCTCGAGCAGCGGCGGCGTGGTCTTGCTGTAGATGCGCGGCACCTGGCTCTCGAGCCCGATCAGCAGGCCCGACAGCGCTTCGACGAACGGCTTGCGCGACTGCACGGTGCACCAGCTTTGCAGGCCCAGCGTCTCGGGGAGGAGCTGGCCCTTGATCTGCGCGTTCAGCACTTCGTCGCGCTTCATGCCGCAGATTTCGCCGAACTCCAGCAGCAGATCGGAATGACGCACCGGCGCGGCGCCACCCATGCCGACCAGGCCTTCTTCCTCGGTCACGTTCTCGAGCAGGAAGTGCTGCACGTCCTGATGCGGGCAGTTGGCGTAGACCGCGGCCACCCATTCGGCGAAGTGGCTGACGTAGTGATAGTGCTGCTTGACCCATTCACCCAGCAGGCGCCGGTCGAGCTTGCCCGAGGTCCAGGCCTCGCTCCACGGATGCACGGCCGAATGACGCTGATCGATTGCTTCCTCGAGAGCCTGACGGAACGCACTTTTTGCCATGACGGGCCTCCTGCCGGTTGGGATGGAGGATCGTATACAATATTGGCCGACATCGTCAAATAGCCTGTGCAAAATATACCTATCTGGCCTTCCGGACCGCAGTATCGTATACAAACAGCATGAAATCCGAAGACTACAGCGGCCCCGAGGCCTTCCAGGTCGAAAAGCGCGCGATGTTCGCGACCGAATGGCTGCCGCTCTGCGCCGAAGGCCAGATCGCCGGGCCGGGCGACTTCGTATCGGCTTCCGTGGGCGGCTGGAGTGTGTTCGGCGTGCGCGACAAGGAAGGCGCCGTGCGCGTCCTGCGCAATGCCTGCCGGCACCAGAACATGCCCGTGGTGAATACGCCGTCCGGTAATTGCGAGAGCTTCCGCTGCCGATTCCACGGCTGGACCTACGACCTGCAGGGCCGCTTCCTGAGCGCTCCCCCGCCGGTCGCGCCCAAGGACCCCGGCTCGCTAGACCTTCACCTGGCGCCCCTGGCGACAGCCCTCGTCGACGGCCTGGCCTTCTTCAACATGGGGGCCCCGGCCCCGGCGGTGGCGCCCAGCCTCGGCGGGCCGTTTTCGGCCTATGGCGGCACGCTCACCACCGAGATCGCCTGCAACTGGAAGGTTTGCGTCGAGCATCTGCTGGCCGGGAAGGGGCCGTCCCCCGACTTCGCCTGGCATTGGCCGTTGCTGACGGTGCGCCGGGCGGGCGCCGTGGCGATCGTCGAGCAGGCGGTCCCGCACACCTTCCTGCGCACGCGCCTGCTCACCCACGTGTTCGGCTGCGCCGCCGAAAACCACCAGCAGGCCGCCGATACGATCAAGCACGTCTGCGAACGCCAGCAGGCCGATCGCGCCGCCGGCAAGCTTGCGATCGACGATAATTCACTGATCGCCGATTTCCACCTCCGCCTCGCCGAAGTCTACGCGCGAGGTGGCGAAGCGGGCTGATGAGCTACAGCGGCAGTTCGTGACCGCGGCCGATGTTGCGGACGACCTCGCTCAGGTGCGGCTTGGCGTCCAGCAGCGCGCGGCGGTAGGCCACGAGGCCGCGCAGCATCGCGCCGTCGCGCTTCAGCAGTTCGTCGGCGAACTCGACCATGCGTGTGTTGGGCCAGCCGTGCTTGCGCATGCCGAGCAGTTTCAGGAAAGCCGCTTCCTCCTGCCCGGGCGCATGCTGGGCCATCAGGATGGCCGCGGCCGCCGTCGAGCGCGAGATGCCGGCATGGCAGTGCACCAGCACATGTCCTTGCGGATGGGCGTACACCCGTTCGCCGAATTCCAGCACCTTGGCGATGTGGGCCGGCGTGCAGGCCTCGAAGCCTGGATATTCGGCCACGATGTCGTCGAAGCGGATCAGCTCGTGATCGATCTCGAAGAAGTCGTCGAGGGCGGCCGGGCGTGGCTCGTGGGTATCGATGATCGACAGCACGTGGCTGACGCCCGTCGAGCAGTGTTGCGGCAATTCGGGGATGCCGCAGATGGTGACTTTGTGAGTGAGGAGAGGCATGGCGCGCCAGTCTACAGCAAGCCGCGCGCCATGTGCAGGCCGAGCGCCAGCATGCCGGCCAGGAAGATCTTGCGGAACGTCTCCGGCGAAGCGGCATGGCGCAGCTTCTGGCCGATCCAGACCCCGAGGAAGGTGGGAGCGAGGGCGGCGACGCCGCCGATCGTGTTGGCGGTGTTGAAGACGTTCTGCTGAACGAGCGCGGCGGCAAGGGCACCCATGATGAACAGGAACATGATGCCCAGTCCCTGGACGAGCTCGTTGCGCGAGATCTGCAGCGACTGCATGTAGGGCAGGAACGGGACGGCAGCCATGCCGGTGATGCCCGCAACCGCGCCGCTCGCCAGGCCGATCAGCGGATTGGCCCAGCGCTCGCCGGCGCGCGGCATGACCGGACGCCAGGCGAACAAGGCGAGCGAGGCATAGAGCACCAGCAGGAGGCCGAGCCAGCCGGTCATGCCGGCCGTGCCGAGCTTGTCGAGGGTCACCGCCACACCGATCACGCCGACCACCGCGGCGGCGGCCATCGTCCCGAAGCGGCGCAGCAGCGGCGCGAAGTGACCGCCTGAGAAGGCCTGAAAGACATTCGTCATCATCGTGGGAATGGTCATGATCGCCAGCGAATCGCCCAGCGGCAGTGCCAGCGTCATCAGGCCGATGGCGATCGGCGGCAGACCGATGCCGATCGCGCCCTTGGCAATGCCGGCGACGACGAAGGCGCCGGCGATCACCAGCATTTGCAGTTCGGTCATCGGCTGAGCTTTTCACACCGCGCCGGGAAAGACTCGGGTCAACCCAGAACACCTTTCGCCAGTCGGTCGAAGGCTTCCCAGAACAGCGCACGGAGATCGTCGGTCTCCATCATGATCTCGTGCCGTGCACTGGCGATGGTGAAATGCTCGCCGTGGCGCATGCGGGCGACAGTGGGGGCATGGTTCGAGGGATCGATCAGGCGATCCTCGCCAGCCGTCATGAGAAGCAGCGGCAAGTTGATGCGTTCGAGATAGCCCGGCGCCAGGGCGGTCGCCATCGAGCGCACGGCCTGGCGCGACCAGCCGATGGTCGGGCCGCCCACGGCGAGGCGCGGATCGGCGGTGAACCATTCGTCGGTGAAGCGGTAGCGTCGCTCATCGTGCGTGACGAAATTCGAGGCGAATTCCCGCGCGAGGAGGATGAACGGCCCGGTGCCGAAGAGGTATCGCTCCTCCACCGCCGATACTTCCGGCATCAACATCAGGACCGAGCGCAGCATGGCCTCGCGCCGCAGCGCGGTCATCGGCGAGACGACGACGGCGGCCGACAGCGGCCCGGATCCGTGCTCGGCCAGTTGCCGCAGCAGGATATGGGCGCCCATGGAATGACAGAGTGCCAGGATCGGCCGCGGGGCGGTGGGCGACACGATCGTCTCCAGGAACAGCCCCAGGTCGGCTATGTAGGTCGTGAAATTGTCGATATGGGCCTTGCCCCGGTCGACCAGCGGCCGGTCGGACAGGCCCTGGCCGCGCCAGTCCATGGCATAGACGGCGAAACCCCGGTCGAGCAGCTCGCCCATGATCTCGGTCGCGTATTTCTCGATGAACTCGCCGCGGCCGGTCAGGACGACGACCGACCCGCGCGGCGTTCCCAGGGCGTTCCAGATGGCATAGCGCAGCCGTGCGCCGGCGCCGGCCAGGAAGCCGTAGCGGTCGGCCGGCCGATAGCGGGCGGCCACATTGGCCGGGACGGACGCCGGGGCGGCCGAGGGATCGTGTTCAGTCATGGTCATTCATGGGCTGAGGGGTTTTGGCGAAGGCTGGCGGCGGTTGCCAGTGGAGATTTGGGCATTTTGGCCATCTTCGCCCGCGGTCTCTTTACGGTTTCGGGAGGCACGGCTATAGATCGCTCCGGTCGCCGTATCGTCTGTGAAGGGTCGCAGACGAGGAAATCGGGCGCAAGGAAGCCTCCAAGAGGTCCGCCGCATTGCGTGGTTATCGGCTCGTCGGTTGAGTCGGTCCGGCACGGTCCTTGCGTCGACGTTCATCGTCAGCAGGATACATGCGACCGCGATCCCGACGACGGCATGCACCACCGGCGGTTTGTCGGAGCGATCGATCAATCAATGATCCGCCAGGGTTTGGTTCTTCTCTTGATCGTCGCAGCCACGATCGTCGGTTGGCGCCTGCTCGACGGCCAGATCGAGGCGGCGAACGTCGAAGGACCCGTGCACGGCGTCACCTATGCCCCTTGGGCCAAGGACCAGGATCCGATCGAGGCCAAGGCAAGCGGCATCTGGAGCTTCCTGCGCACGGCCGTCAGCGACGCACCCGCACCGGTCATCAAGCCGCGCAAAGAGCAGATCGAGCGCGACTTCGCGATGCTGAACGGCAAGGTCAAGTATGTCCGTACCTACCGGACTGTCGACGGCGGCGATGTCATGCCGGAGATCGCGGCAAGGAACGGGCTGAAGCTCGTGCCGGGCGCCTGGATCTACAGCGCCAACGAGGCCAAGCAGCAGTTCGGCCGCGAAGCGAGCGAGGTCAATGCCGAGGAGACGCGGGCCCTGATCCGCATGGCCAACCAGAACCCGAGCGTCGAGCGGGTGCTGGTGGGCAACGAGAATATCCTGCGCTGGGACGGCCAGAAGGACCTGCGCGATCCCAACGCGACCAGCCCGGCCCAGCTCATCCGCGAGATCCGCAACGTCAAGCGCAACGTCAAGGTGCCGGTCAGCACGGCCGAGCCGTGGCATGTCTGGCTGCACTATCCGGAACTCGCGCGCGAGGTCGACTACCTCGCGGTCCACATCCTGCCCTATTGGGACGAGAAGTCGGACGAGACGCCGCTCGCCTATCTCAAGAGCCGGATCGGCATGCTGAAGCAGGCCTATCCGAACAAGAACATCATCGTGACCGAGATCGGCTGGCCGTCGAATGGCGCGGCGCGCCGCAGCCCGGGCAGCGGCCTCGTCAAATACGCAACGCCGGCCGAGCAGGCCAAGAACATCCGCGACGCCGTGGCGTGGCTACGCAGCCAGAACATCGAGCATTTCGTCGTCGAGGCCGTCGACCAGCCGTGGAAGTCCTACGACCTCGAGGGCAAGGCCGGCGGCTATTGGGGCCTGTGGAACGCCGATCGCCAGCAGAAGTTCAGCTGGACCGGCACCATCGACCGGTTTCCGCAATGGACGAGCGGCGCTGCCTGGTCGATCGCGGCGGCGCTGCCGCTGATGCTCCTGTTCCTGTGGCGCTGGCGCGGTGTCGGCACGGCGGGCCAGCTCGCCTTCTGCGGCCTGGTCGCCTTGTCGACCAGCGCGGTCGTCTACGGTGGGTCGGTGGCGGCCGGCAGCTACATGGTGGTGGCCGAAATGGCCGGCTGGGGCGTGCTCGCCTTCTTCCTGGTCTTGAGCCTCGGCATGGCGCTGATGCAGGCGCTCGAGATGGTCGAGACGATCTGGCGGCGGCGTTGGACGCGCGAGGCACTGCCGGCGGCCGAAATGATCGCACGTCAGCCCGCGAACAGGGTGTGGCCCAAGGTCTCGCTGCATCTGGCGATCTGCAACGAGCCGCCGTCGATGGTGATCCAGACGCTGGAGTCGCTCGCGGCGCTCGACTATCCCGACTACGAAGTCATCGTCATCGACAACAACACCAAGGACCCGGCGGTGTGGCGGCCGGTCCAGGACTATTGCGCGTCGCTGGGCGAGCGGTTCCGCTTCTTCCATTTCGACGTGATGAAGGGCTTCAAGGCCGGCGCGCTCAACTACGTGCTGAGCCAGACCGCATCAGACGCCAAGGTCATCGGTGTCATCGACAGCGACTACGAAGTCCGTGCTGATTGGCTGAAGGCGCTGGTGCCGTACTTCGACGACCGCAAGATCGGCTACGTGCAGGCGCCGCAGGATCATCGCGACTGGACCGGCGACCGCTTCAAGGAAATGCTGAACTGGGAATATGCCGGCTTCTTCGACATCGGCATGTGCCTGCGCAACGAATACGACGCCATCATCCAGCACGGCACCATGACCCTGGTGCGCCGCGACCTGATGGAAGAAATGGGCGGGTGGGCGACCTGGTGCATCACCGAGGACACCGAGCTCGGCCTGCGTCTGATGGAGCAGGGCTACGGCGCGATGTACAGCCGCGAACGCTTCGGCAAGGGCCTCACTCCCGATCATTTCTCCGGCTACAAGAAGCAGCGCTTCCGCTGGGCCTATGGCGCCATGCAGATCATGAAGGCCCATGCCGGCAAGATGCTGGGCAGCAGCACCAAGCTCACCTTCTGGCAGAAGTACCATTTCGTCTCCGGCTGGGCGCCGTGGTTCGCCGATGCGCTGAACTTGATCTTCACCTGGGCGGGCCTCGCCTGGCTGCTGGCGGTGTTGGTGCCGCCGCTGTTCGGCATCAAGCCGGTCGGCCTGCCGCCGTCCGAGTTCATTTTGCCGACGATCGGCATCTTCGTCTTCAAGCTGCTCTATTCCTTCGGCCTCTATTTCGACCGCGTGAAGTGCACGTTCCGCCAGAGCGTGGGCGCGTCGCTGGCCGGTCTGGCGCTCACCTACACGGTGGGCCGCGCCGTGATCTATGGACTGGCAACCAGCCGGCTGCCCTTCATGCGCACGCCGAAGATGGATGAACGGGCCACGCTCGGCATGGCGCTGGGGATGGCGCGCGGCGAGGCGGTGTTGGCCGTCCTGCTGTGGGTCGGGGCGGCCGTCCTGTGGATGAACAACGGGGTGGTCGACCCCGAGGCGAGGCTTTGGGCAATATTCATGATCGTGCAATCATTGCCCTACGCCGCTGCAGTCTATGTGTCCGTGGTCAATGCGCTTGAGCAGATGCGCCACGTCCGGACCATCTACGAGGCCGCCCCGGCGCCGCGTGTCAGCGGCCCCTCGATGCAGCACGCGCAATAGGGGGAAAGACGGTTTTCCCTGTCGACTCAGCGTCCCTGTCTGCTAGCGTGAAATGATGCCTACGTTCGAGTCACGTCACGGTCTCGATTCGCGTGCCGGCACTACCCTTTTCCTGAAACGCTGGCTACGCCGGCCCTTCGCGATGGGGGCAGTGGTTCCGAGCGGCCGGCTGCTGGCCGAGGCGATGGCGCGTGCGACGGTCCAGGCGCTGGACGGGCGGGCGGGCCACATCGTGGAACTGGGCGCCGGCACCGGCCAGGTCACCAAGGCGCTGCTGGCCGCTGGCATCTCGCCCGCGCGGCTGGCGTTGATCGAACGCGACCCGGAACTGGCCACCTTCCTGCGCCGCCACTTCACCGAACCGAAGATCATCGAGGGCGACGCCGCGCGCCTGCCGCGATTGCTGGCCGACAACGGCACGACGCCGATCGCGGCCGTCGTCTCGAGTCTGCCGCTCCTGTCGCTGCCGACGGAGATCGTGAACGGCATCGTTCACGGGGTCTTCGAGGCGCTGCCGCGGGGAGCGGCACTGGTGCAGTTCACCTATGGCCCGACGCCCCCCGTGCCGCGCGCCTTGCGCGAGCAGCTGCGGCTGGTCGGCGTTCGCGGCCGGCGCATCTGGCGCAACGTGCCGCCGGCGGTGGTCTGGACTTTCAGAAGGCCCTCGGCCGGGTGAATTCTTTCCGCTTCGATACCACGCTGCGAGAGGCGATCACTGGTCGGCTCGATCGCTTCGATCGGCGGCGCCGCGAGGATAGCGGAGACCTCAAGCGGGCCGCTGTAGCGATCGTGGTGGTCGAAGCGGAGACCCCGGGAGAAGCTGCCTTCCTGCTGACGAAGCGCACACCGCGGTTACGGGCACATGGCGGACAGTGGGCATTGCCGGGGGGACGGCTCGATCCGGGCGAAACCATCGAGCAGGCGGCGCTGCGCGAACTGGAAGAGGAACTGGGCGTTGCTGCAGCGTCGGCAGATGTGCTGGGCACGCTCGACGACTATCCGACGCGGTCAGGCTATCTCATCGCGCCCGTCGTCGTTTGGATTCCGCGCGGCGTCGAGGTGACACCCAACCCCGAGGAAGTGGCCGCCGCCTATCGTATCCGCTGCGCCGAACTCTTCCGTGACGGCTCGCCCGAGATCGTGGCGATCGAGGAGTCGGACCGGCCGATCATCCGCCTGCCGCTGCCGGTCGCCACGGTCAATGCACCGACGGCGGCCGTGCTCTACCAGTTCCGCGAAGTCGCACTGGCCGGGCGCGACACCCGCGTCGACCATTTCGAGCAGCCGGTCTTCGCCTGGCGGTGAGCCGTATCGCTTGGCGTCCGCAAGCGGCTATCATCTTGAAGAGCGACGCGCCTCCTTGAGCGCCGCTCCGGAGGCTGCATGGCACTACTCATCGTCAATCTGGACAAGGCCATCGGCAATGCCCGGGCCTGGCACGACACATTCAGGGAGCAGATTCCCGATCTTCCAATTCGCATCTGGCCCGATGTCGGCGAGGTGAAGGACATCGAATATCTCGCGTTCATGCGTCCGGACTTCGACCTGCTTCCCGCTTTTCCCAACCTGAAAGCCATGTTCAGCCGGTCGGCCGGGGTAGAAAGCTTTGTCGATCATCCGAAACTGCCCAAGGTCCCGCTCGGCAAGGTGGAACCGCCGGGGGGCGATCCGATGATGACGGAATACGTCATCATGCACGTCTTGCGCTTGCATCGCGACATGCCTGCCTATCAGGTGGCCCAGGCGAATCGCCAATGGCTGAGGGTGCCGATCACCCGGCCCGAGGAGAGGCGCATCGGTTTTCTGGGCTACGGCATGATGGCCACGGCGCCGGCGCTGATCCTGCAGTCGCTGGGCTTCAAGGTCTCCGCCTGGGTCCGCTCACCGCGGCAGGGCGCAGAGGTCCCCATCTTCCACGGGCGCGATCAGCTTGCAGCATTCCTCGGCCAGACGGATATCGCCGTCTGCCTGCTGCCGTTGACGCCGGAAACCGAGGGCCTCTTCTGCGCCCGCACGTTTGCCATGATGCCCAGAGGCGCCATGCTGGTGAACGTCGGGCGCGGCAAGCACGTGGTGGAAAAGGATCTGATCGCCGCGCTTGATTCGGGACAATTGTCCTACGCCGCACTGGACGCCCTTTGGCCCGAGCCGCTGCCGCCGGAGAGCCCGCTCTGGCTTCATCCCAAGGTCACGGTGATGCCGCACGTGGCCCGGCGGCCGACCGTGGCGCAGTTGGTCACCGAGATCGCCGCCAACATCCGCAGCCTCGAGGCCGGGGGGCAGCTCCTGCAGGAAATCAACTACACCCGAGGGTACTGATCGGCAGCCGCGCAGAAGCGTGGCTATTGGTACGCCGCCTTCATCATCCGGGTGAGTTCTTCGGTGAGTTCATCGGTTGGCCTCTCCGACCCACCGTCACCGGCCTTCGTCGTCGGCGCGGCGGGACCAGGGTCCGTCATCGACGGCACGCCGGGCACCGTGATCAGCCGGCGGCCAACTTTCAGCCGATCCCCCGCTCTTGGAAGGCGTTTCTTTCCAGTCATGCGCACTCTTGCCGCGCGGCTCACGCCGAGTAAACTCGAGGTCAGCCCGCCCGAATGTCCTGATCCTCCAGTATCTCCAGAATTTCCAGGTCGCGGATCGGCACCCAGGTGACGTCGCTGGGCCAATTCGGCGGACATTGCATCATTGCCTGTGTCCCGCGGGATGCCATGTCGGTTTCACCTACGCGTCGAAAGACGTCCTCCTTGCCGATGAAGCGCTCTAGCCCCGGCGCCAGGTGGTCGCTATCCGTCGGACGGAAGATGGCACGCACGCGGTCGAGATGCTGGACCGCGTTGCGGTCGATCACCGGCTTTCGATCGGAGGCGCCGGCAGGCCCGCTTGCCTGCGGGAGCCGGTCCGAATCTGTCATCGAGGGTACGCTCGGCACGCTGATCATGCGCTGTCCAACCCGTACGCGTCCGCCGGCCTTCAGAGGGCGTTCCTTCCTACTCATGCGCTAATCTCATTGCATTCTTGCACCGGGCTTTCGCCGGCAGTCTGTCCAATTTTTTTCCCTTTATCCATGTGGCCAGGATTTCGGCAATTTCGGCGAGAACCTCTTCATGGTTTCGACCTGACCGAACCAGGACACCGAAGGAATGGTCGGCACCCTTTACCGGCCAGAGTCTGGCCCGCTTGCCCAAGCGCCTGACGACGCCTCTCAGGAGGGCGGCCTGAGCCAGAGCATCGCGCGTACCCTGAATGAATAACTGGGGAACATGAATATCGAAAAGATGTTCCGCGCGTTCGATCGAGGGTTTATCGGGCGGATGAAGAGGAAATCCCAGGAATACCAGGCCACGGACATTCGGTAGCGGTTCCAGTGCTTGCGCTTGTGAAGTCATGCGACCACCAAACGATTTGCCTCCTGCGAACAACGGGAGTGTCGGCGCCAGCTTGGCCGCTTTCTTGACGGTCGCACGTACGGCAGCGTGCGCCGTAGTCGGCCGATCAGGCCGCCGCGACCCTGCTTCCATGTAAGGAAACTGGAATCGGAGAGTGCTTATGCCTGTTTCAGCAAGCAGATCGGCCACGGCCGTCATGAAGGGATGTGACATGCCGGCGCCCGCCCCATGTGCAAGGACAAGCAGAGCCGAGGCGCCAGGAGCCTTTTGATAGAGCGCTGAAACGCTCGTTCCCGGTGCAACCACCAATATGAGCCGTCTCGCCCGGAGGGAAGGTTTCATGGCCAAAGTCTGCGCCTGTCGATCACGCCTTTCCCGCTGATGCGCGCTATGCTCGCCGTAGCCCGCTGTTCAAGCGAACTTGCCTGCTGCCCGTGCGCGATTGATCGCGCCCGCTCGAGGTGTGCCATTGCGTCCGCCGTCGCGCGCCCCGCCATCAGGGCGATCTCGCCCGCTGTGCGATGGATATCGGCCTCGCACCATCTTTCGCCCGTGGTCTCAGCGACCAGAATCGCATTCTCGATACAGCGGCGAGCCTCGTCAGTCTCACCAACGTCCGCACGCACCTTCGCCAGTATCGTTAGGTACCAAGGGGCATATCCGGTCGCACCGGTCGACCGCATCGCTGCGATTCCGGCCTCGATCGTACCGAGCGCATCCGCGGCCTTGTCTTCAAGCGCCATCAGCCATCCGTGCAGCAACTGACCGTAGGCTTTCCAGTACAAGGTGCCCTTGTCGTCGCCGAAGCGAATGAGTTCATGGATGAGCGGAGCTGCCGCGTCGGCTCGGCCGGCATGGAGCAGCGTGAGGGAGGCATGGGACAGGGCGAACATGAGTGTCGCTGCGTGGCCGATACTGCGTGCGTCGTCCATCGCCTGGTCGATGTCGGCCTGAGCGGCCGCAGCATCGCCGCGGGCCCAAAGCGCGAAGGCGCGCCAGGCCAGGGCGGAGACACGGACGTCGTGACCGAACCGCGTCGCCAATGCACGATGAGCGGCGGGTTCATAGACGTCGATTGCCCGGTCCAGCTCGGCCCGTCCGCCAGAAAAATCACCCGTGAGTACCTTCGAGATGCCCATGATGAGATGGCCGATCATCCGGGGCGCCGCCGTGCCCTCACCGTGCGCCAAGGCTTCGAACTGCGATGCCAACTCGAGCACAACGTCGCCCCTGAACGCCATGCGATTGGCGACCCAGGCGCCATAGAGCGCCGAGTACAGCATGAGCGGATCTTCGATCGGTTCCCCAAGCGATTGTGCCTGGTCGATCAACTGACGCGCCCGCTCGAACGCGGCCTGTGTTTCCGCCGAGGCGTGACCCTTGATGTGAATCAGCGCATTGGAAAGATCGATCTGAAGTTTGATCTCCTCCTGGCGCAATGCCTGGGAGCTCGTCACGGAAGCGATGAGGCCGAGTGCTCGTCCAAGCTGCTCGGCAGCTTCCAGAAGGGCAGAGCGCTCAAGCGAGCGACGGCCAGCCTTGCCCCAAAGGGCGGCCGCCTTCTCGACCAGCCCGGCCTCGCCGCAATGCCGCGCCATGATCTCGGGTTGGCTCTCCGCGATCTCTGCAAACTGGCTCTCCAGCGTTTCGGCGATGCGCCGATGCAACGCCCGACGAGGTTCGCGCAGCAGCGTGCCGTAGGCGGCATCCTGAACCAGCGCATGATTGAACAAGTATGTGGCCTCAGGCGGTTGCCCCTCGCGAAAAACCAGGCCAGCGGCGACCAGCCGATCCACGGAAGCGTCGATCTCCGCTCGCGGTCGTCCTGCGGCGGCCACAAGCATCGCATGGGAGAAACGGCGCCCGATCACGGCGGCCACCTGTGCCACTTCCTTGGCGGTACCCAGCCTGTCAAGGCGGGCCATCAGCGAGGCCTGCAGGGTTGCGGGCACGGCCAAGGCGGCGCCTGCCTGTGCAGACTCCAGGACGGCCCTGGTCAATTCCTGGACGAACAAGGGAATGCCGTCCGCGCGCTCCAGAATGTCGCGTCGGACGGATGCCGGCAGCGACCGGCCTTCGGACAGTCGATCAATCATGGCCTCCGCATCGCGGCGCGCCAAACGGTCGAGGACGATGGCGGTCGCGACCGAGCGGTTATACCAAGGTGGCTCGAATTCCGGCCGCGATGTCACCACCATCATGATGCGGCGTCCCGCCAACCGGTCGATCAGGCGCCCCAGCAGCTCGAGGCTCGACGGATCGGCCCAGTGGGCATCCTCGAAGAGCATAAGAAGCGGGGAAGGGCCCGACATCGCCTGGATGTAGCTCGCCATCGCGTCGAAGGTCTGCTGCCGGCGCTGCGGTGGCGTCAGACCCGGTTCAGGGTGGCGGCCGTCGTTGGGTACCCCCAGCAACGACGCGAGCAGGGCGCGATCCCCGGGAACCGGCAAAGTCGGCACGAGCAGCGCGTCCAGCTTATCGAGCTTCGTCGGCGCGGTGTCGTCGGTGGCAAATCCCGCGGAGCGCTCGAGCTGCGCGACGAACGGATAGAAGGCGCTGTCGGTGCGCTGCGGCGAGCAGAAAACGCGCAGGCGCGTGGAGGGGGCGGCTGCAAGGTGTTCGGCGAGATCGGCGATCAGCCTCGATTTGCCGATCCCGGCCTCGCCCGACAACAGCACCAGTCGACCCTGGCCGGCACACGCGGCGCGCCAGCACTGCATCAGGGTTTCCTCTTCGTCCTTGCGGCCCTGCAGCGCCACCAAGGCATCGCTCTGCAGCGCTTCGAACCGACTTTCCTGACCACCCGCGCGGAGCGCCGCCCAGGCATGGACCTGTCCATCGATCCCCTTCAACGCGTGCTGGCCGAGGTCCTGGAGCTCGAAAAGATTGCCGACGAGGCGGCGGGTTCCATCGGCGATCACGACCGTGTTGGGGCTCGCAATGCCCTGAAGCCGCGCCGCGAGGTTTGGCGTCTCGCCAACGACGCCCCGCTCCCATGACTCCCCTGCGCCGATCACGTCGCCGACTACGACTTCACCCGTCGCGATTCCCACGCGTACCTGCAACGGCTTGCCGGTCGGTGTGACCAGTTCGCGCATCGAGCCGACGAGCTCGAGACCCGTCCTGACGGCGCGTTCGGCGTCATGTTCGTGCGCCAGGGGATAGCCAAAGTAGACGAGCAGCCCGTCGCCCATGTATTTCGCAACGTACCCGCCGTTGCGCTTCACGACCTGCGTACAGCGACGATGATAGGCGGCGATCAGCGCGCGCAGATCTTCGATATCGAGCTGGGTGGACAGGGAGGTCGACCCGACCAAATCGCAGAACAACAAGGTGAGCTGGCGCCGTTCAGCGGACCCGGTATCTTGGGCGTTCGAAACTCCGCTCGCGTCCAACTCGCCAATCGCCCGCAGCAGTTTGCGTCGATCGCCCAGGACGATCCCGAGGTCCTTCAGATCCTGATCGGTAAGATCGGGCAGAACCGAGAGATCGATGCGATTTTCCAGGAAGCGCGGGGTGTACTCGGCCAAGCCGAGTTTTTCGAGCCACTGCGCGATCTCTTGCATTGTATGGAGACTAGCCGAAAAGCCGACGCCGCGCGTGGGTTTTCACATTCCATCCCAAGCGTTGCCATTCAGAGGCAGACTTAGTCTGCCGATGCGTGAGACACGGGAGGGCAGGTCATGCCGCGTGCTGGCGCAACGGCTCGATCAGCTCGCCCATGGTCTCCCATTTTTCGCAGCGATCCACCGCCGCTTCGATCGCGTCGATCCCGGCAGGCGTCAGATGCGGCGCCGCCAGTTCGCGAAACTTCGCGCGGACCTGGGGCTCGTAATCCGGCTTCAGCGTGTCTCGCACGGAATTCTCCCGCGCCGCCGTGGCGCTCCGCCCATCCTTCAGCGTCAGCGTGACACGGGCGGGCCGGTGCGTCGGCGTGCTGCGCGCCGTCATCGCCGGATCCGCCGCGATCCGCACCAGCGGCCGCAGCCTGGCGATAACCGGATCCTCCAGCGCGCTGTCGTCGATATCGGCAAAGCCCAGGCCGCCGCGCGCGATCAGCACTGCCGCCGCATGCGGCAGCGAATATTTCGACGCGAAGTAGTTGGGCGGCGCCGGATTGCGCATGACCGCGGCGAAGTCGAAGGTCTGCACGTCGATCAGCGCGACCTCTTCCGGCTTCGGCTTCAGCACGGCAAGCGTCTCGGCCAGGCTGTCCAGCGCCGCATGGATTGGATTGCAGCAGGCGTAAAAGCGGAAATAATTCTCCGTGATCTCCCACCGCTGCCCCATGTCGTCGGCGAGCTTCGCGGGGTCGAAGCCCGCGCCCACCATGACGCCGAGTGCCTCCTCGATCGCGTTCTCCTGTGCCGTGAAGCCGCTCGCCGCCATCGCCGGCGCCAGCGTCACCGCCACGGCGCCCATCCCTGCCGGCAGGTTGAGCGTGGTGCCGCCGGCCACCGTGTTGTTGTAGCTCGGCGTCATCAGCATGGTGGTGGCGACGCGCATCGCCAGGCTGACGCCCGCCCCGTCGAGCCCGTGGAGCCGTGCGCCGGCTGCCGCCGCACCGAGCAGCGAGAGCTGCCCGTTGGGATGCGAGAAGGCGCGCGGCGTGTAGCCGCGGTTCAGCCGCCCCGCCGCTTCGTATCCCAGGACGAAGGCGCCCAGCATGGCGCGTCCGCCCAGGCCGCGCTGCTCGGCGATCGCCAGGACCCCCGGCAGGATGTGCGGCGACGGCTGAAGGCCGCGCGCGCCCTCGCACAGTTCCACCGCCCGAGCGGCGATGCCGTTCAGCAGCGCCGCGGTGCGGGTGTCTGCCTGCGGCAGTCCCGGCGCCAGCACGGTCGCACCGCGACCCGCGCCCGCCAGCAGCTGCTCACTCAGCCCGATGACCTCGGGCCGGGCGGCGCCTGCCAACGTCACGCCGATCGTGTCCAGCAGCACGAGCTTGGCGCGGCGGTGGACCGCCTCCGGCATGTCGTCCCAGCCCGTACGCGCGATGAACTGCGCGAGCTTCTCGATCTGTTCGCCCATGCTCAGATCCCTTCAGGTGGGCTTGAGGTTCAGGCGCGCGACGATCGGCGTCCACCGCGCGATCTCCGACCGCAGCAGCGCCTCGGCCGCGGCGGGAGAGGCATCGGGCTAGGTCTCGAAGCCGGCGGTCGCGAGGCGCTCGCGCACAGCCGGATCGGCCACGGCGCGCGCCGCGGCGGCACGCAGCGCGGCCAGCGCCGCGTCGGGTGTGCCGCGACGGACGAAGATCATCGTCCAGGCGGCATTGTCGTAGTCGGGGACGCCCGCCTCCTGCAGCCCCGGCAGGCCAGGCAACAGGGTCGAGCCGCCGGCCATCGTCACCGCGAGCGCGCGCAGCTTGCCCTGTCGGACAAACGGCATCAGCAGGGTCGGGCTGTCGACGGTGAAATCGAGCCGGCCCCCGGCCAGATCCTGCGCCGAGGCAGCGGCGGCCCGGTAGGACACGATGGTGAAATCCACGCCTGCGTGCAATTTCAGCAGCTCGGCCGCCATGTAGTTGACCGCCCCCGGCGCGGCCGCGCCGCAATTGGCCGCAGCACCACGCTGGCGCAGCCAGGCGATGAACTCCGGCACGTTCTGCGCGGGCACCGAGGGACTGACGGCAAGCACGAAGGGCTGGCGCGAGACGAGCGCCACCGGCACGAAATCCGCCGCCGGGTCATAGGCGAATTGGGGATAGATCAGCTTCATGAGCGCGTGGTTGTTGGTAGGGCCATAGATCGTCTGCCCATCCGCCGGTGTTTGCTGGAAGGCGTTGGCGCCAAGCGTGCTGCCGGCGCCCGCGAGGTTCTCCACGACGATCGGACGGCCCAGCAGGGGCGTCATCGCATCCGCCATGATGCGGGCCACGATGTCAGACGCTCCGGCGGCCGCGACGGGCACAATCATGCGGATCGGCCGGTCGCCGAAGAGCGACTGCGCCCCCGCCGCGAATGGCATGGCAAGCGGCGCGGCGAGGAGCGGTGCGGCAAGCAGGCGGCGACGATGCATGTTGGGGGTCCTGACTGGTTCGGCGACAGGACAACGCTAGCAAAAATCCCGCCGATCGGGGCCTGACCTTTGCGGGCTGTTTCGCACGGGCGCGTAGCAAAGCGCGGGCATGCAAAGTGCCCACACGCCCGTGCGACAAGTCCCTAAATAGGCCTATTGACAAATTCCTATCCTCTTGATAATCCTATCTCATTTCGCAAAACCCGCGAGGACGAGAGGATGAGACATGACCCCGGAAGAAGCCCTCGAGAGCCTGGAGACGTTTGGCGGCCAGTCCTCGGTGTTGCAGATCTCCGCCGACATGGGCATTACGCGGCTCCGGCTCCTGATCCACGTGCAGAAGCGGATGGACGGCGAGCGCCATCGCGCCGAGGACCGCGCCGAACGGCGTGAGCTGGCGCTGGCCGAGCGACTCTTCTCGAAGCTGGAGACGAGTTTCAAAATGCGACACTTGGCGACTCTCGCGGCGACGCCGGCTGGCGAGAATTCTGTTAGGCGACAACAGGTTAGGGACGCCGCGTGACTCCCGATGGGACGCGAGGGGCGTGACTCCTGACTCGGCGATCCGGACTTGGCGATCAGGACTGGGCGATCAGGAGTGCGCGCTGAGGGCGACAGCTGGTGCAGTCCGGCGCTTCAGGAAGACGGTGGTTTCCTGTTCCATCACGGGCTCGTCACGCTGATTGATCGTAACCTGGCGAATGCGCACGATGCCGCGGTCCGGTTTGGACGACGACAAACGCAGTTCGACGATGTCGGTGACGACGCGCAGCGTATCGCCCGGCCGCACCGGTCGCGGGAACTGGACTTCGCCGAGGCCGGGCGAGCCCAGGCTGCTGGCCCGCAGGACACCTAGTTCCAGCCAGAGGCGCAGGGTCACGCACATCGTGTGGAGACCCGAGGCAATCAGGCCGCCGTAGGTCCAGGTCTTGGCGAACTCGGCGTCGATATGAAAAGGCTGCGGGTCCCATTGCCGCGCGAACTCGATGATGCCGGCCTCGGTCATGGTCATGCCGCCGCTGACAAATCGGTCGCCGATCTTGAAATCCTCGTAGTAGCGATCGGTCAAAGGACCAGCTCCATGCAGACGGTGTCGGGACGGGGCTCGGGCAGCTGGGCGGGATGTCGACGAAGCGCGCCGGCTTGTCGAGGCTTGCCGCCGCGGCCATTTTACCGTCGATTGTGTCGAGTCTGAGACGCCGGCAGACGCGCTCGCGCAAGGCGACACGGGCGATCTCAATGACGTCATTTTTCCGCTGGATGTGCTAGTTTGTCGTCCGAAAGATTGGGAGGAAGACATGCGTTCGAACCCGACACGCCGCCGCGCATTGGCGCTGGGCGGCGCCGCAGGGTCGCTATTGGCGATGCCTGCAGTGGCGCAGGCCCCGTGGCCCAGCAAACCGGTCCGTTTCGTCGTGCCGTTCCCGCCGGGACAAGCGGCAGACATCTTCGCCCGCCTGATGGCCGAGAAGCTGACCGACGTCTGGAAGCAGCAGGTCATCGTCGAAAACAAGGCCGGCGGCAGCGGGATTCCGGCGACGGAATACGGCAAGGCGGCGGCGCCCGACGGTTACACGCTGATGGTGGTGTCGAGCGGCACGTTCGGCGTCAACCCGAGCCTCTTCCCCGACCTGCCCTACAAGCCGCTGGTCGACTTCCTGCCGATCTCCAACATCTTCCTGGTGCCGCTGGTCATCGTGGCGCATCCCAGCTTTCCGGGGAACACGCTGGCCGACCTGATCGAACTCGCCCGCAAGGATCCGGGCAAGTGGTCGTATGCCTCGGCCGGGCCCGGCACGTCGCAGCATCTCAGCATGGAGCTGTTCAAGCTCCGTGCGAAACTCGACATCGTGCATATTCCCTACAAGGGCAGCGGGCCCGCCATGGCCGATCTGCTGGGCGGGCACGTGCCGCTGATGATGGACAGCACGGCGGCGGCGCTGAATCATATCGTCGACGGACGCATCAAGGCGCTGGCCGTGACGACGGCGCGACCGGCTCCGCCGCCGCTCGACAAGATCCCGCCCATCGCCCTGACGCTGCCGGGCTTCGACGCCGCCGGTTGGTCCGGGCTTGCGGCGCCGGCCCGCACGCCGTTGGAGATTGTCGCCAAGGTGAACAAGGACGTGCTGACGCTGCTCAATGACCCTGCGGTGATCCGTCAGATCGAGCAGCGCGCCGCGGTGCCTGCGCCGGGCTCGCCGCTGCAGTTCTCCGAATTCATCAAGAAGGAGATCGACACCTGGGGCGAGGTCGTCCGCGCGACCGGAACGAAGCCCGGGACGTAAGCAATGCGCAGGGCAGCGGACTAACCTCCGCATACTCTCTTTTGTGCGAAGAAGGTGTTTGAGACGATGTCGGGGTCGCCTACCGCACGGTCTTCATGCACTTCGAGCGGGTCGAGGCCGTAGCACCGCATTGACGCGTAGACGGCGGCCTGCGGCAGGACATGCTTCTCCATGGCGAGGCTGTTGGATCGAGCAAGTTGCTCCTGCCACGAGAAGCTGTAGCCCTTCCAGAATGTCGGAAGCTGAAACAGGGCATAGCCGCCGGGCCGCAGCCGGTCGAACAATTGCGTCAGCATTTCCAGCATGACCGGCGGCGGATTGTGTTGCAGCGCGATCATCGGGTAGAGGAGATCGTATTCGGGAAGGGCCGCTACCGCTTCAATCGAAGCGAGCTGGACAAGCTCGACATTGGACTGGTGATGCCGCGAGGCGGCCTGTCGCGCCAATGCGAGATGCGCGGCGGACACATCCACGCCGACGACACGTTGAAACCGGCTCGCCAGGGCCGTCGTCTCCCGACCCACGCCGCATCCGAATTCCAGCACGTTTTGAACGTCAGAGAGTGGCTGTCCGCTGCGCGAGAAAAAGGCCTCGATCAAGGCAAGGCAGGTGCTGCCGGAATGATAGAACTCGTCGCCGGTTGAGCCGATGCGGGACACCTTGAATCGCGGTGAGGTGAGCACGGACCAGTATGGTTCCTGCTCACCGAGGTGCTGCCAACAGCGCGCGACCTGCTCGAACATCTGTTGTCGCTGGTCGGCAGGACCGTCGAGTTCAATGGCGCCTGCCGGTGAGCGATAGAACCGTCCCGTCCTCAGGACGAAGCGGGCGGGCATCCAGTCGGCACGCAGCTTCCTGAGGGCAGCCCTGATCCGGCTCATTGGTCGAGGCGGGGCAACTAGACGAAGCCTCGCAGGGCGTAGATCAGTCCCACGACCAGCAGGCCGATGAACGCGGTCTCGGCCAGCAGGAGCATCACCGGCGCCATGCCGATGCGGGCCAGTGCCAGAAGCGATGTCTTCATGCCAAGGGCCGCGATGGCCGTGATGATCAGGAACGACGAAATCTGCGCTGCCATCGCCTGGACGTTCGCCGGCACCAGACCCATCGAGTTGAGTGTGGCCAGGGCGAGAAATCCGAACAGGAAGACCGGCGGTGACGGTCGCGCGCCGCCGGCGGTGGCGCCACTGCGCGCCACCCACCAGGCGATGCCGGTGACTGCCGGCAGCAGGAAGGCAACGCGTAGCAGCTTGGTGATGATGGCGTCGGCCAACACCTTGGGACCGAGCGTCTGGCCCGCGCCGGCGACCTGGGCCACGTCGTGGATCGCACCGCCCAGGAACACGCCCATCTCGAACAGCGAATAGCCCAGCATCTCGCGCAGGGGCGGATAAAGCACCATCACCACGGTGCTGAGGAAGTTGACACCCATCACGGTGAAAGCGAGGTCGCGGTCGGAATTTTCGTGCTTCGGCAGCACGGCCGATGCCGCCATGGCGGCGGCAGCGCCGCATACGCCGGTGGCACAGCCGGTCAGCAGGCCGAAATCGCGGCTGAGGTCGAACAGGCGGGCCGCCCAGGCGCCGAAGCCGATGGTGCAGGCGACGGCGGCCAGCGCGATCAGGATCGGCAGCATGCCGTCGTCGACGAGCTGGCCCAGCGTGAGGCGGGCACCGAACAGGGCAACACCGATGCGCAGAAGGGTACGGCCGGCGAATTCCAGGCCGGGTTTCAGGATCGGGCGCGCCGACAGCGGCTGCAGCGCCATGCCGATGACCAGGGTAAGGATCAGCGGCGGAATCCAGACGGCGCCGAAGCGCAGGAGGCTGCGGGTGTCGGCGATGAAAGCGACGGCGGCAATGGCGGCGCAAAGGGCGACACCAGGCGCTGCCAGGCGCAGGTTGCTGGGCGCCCACAGACGGGCGACGTCGACGACGACGGTACTGCTACGCATCGAGGATGGCGACCAACTGGCCTTCACCGATGGCTTCGCCTTCGCTGACCTTGATTTCCTTGATGATGCCCGCCTTGGGCGACAGGACGGGGATTTCCATCTTCATCGATTCGAGGATCATGATCTCGCCGTCGACTTCGATGCGATCGCCGGGCTTGGTCTGGATCTTCCACACATTGCCTGCGATCTCGGACTTCACGTTGACGACGGCCATGCCTCGATCTTCTCCCGTGTGGCGCTAGCCAGCTTTTTCGGCCACAGCGCGCGCCAGTGCAAGGGCGGAGCCGCCAACACGCGCGCCCAGGCGGTATGCCGCATCGCTGACCGCCGAGACTATTCCGTCCTGCAAGGTGGAGCGACCGTCGCCGATGCGGGCGGATTGAGCGGCGACCGCGACGCCGGCGATGCCGGCGCGGTCGAGAATCTCGAAACCCCGTATGCCGCCCTTGTCGACGCCGGGCCCCGCATCGTTGAAAAAGGCGAGCCTCGGTCGGAAGGGCTCGACGGCCTGACCGGAGTTCAGCGCACAATGGCTGCCGGTGGCGACGATGCCGCCTCGATCCTGCGGCGTCAGCAACGAGGATGAATCGACGCAGGCGAAACCGTCGACGACGTGCCGTGTTTCGCCCATCGCTGGTGGTTTGGTATGCGGCCACGGTGCGTTCTTGAGCAGTTCGGCGGCCTCCTTGCAGCTCATGCCGGCGCGCACGCCGCATTTCTCTGCCAGCGCGTTGGCACGGCTGATCAGCCCGCGTGCATGCATGTCTTGTCCGTCGCCGATACACGCGGTTGCGGTCGCCACGGCCGCCATCGCCATGCCGAGCTTCTCGGCATAGGCCAGCCCGCCGACGCCTGCCTCGTCCTTGCCGATGCCGGCATCGTGGTGGATGGCGGCGCGGCAGCCGTATTTGGCCGACATGTAGGCGGCATAGGCGGCGGCATGGCTGCCGCCGACGACGACGGCGCCATCGGCCTCGGCCGGCAGCTTGACGACACTGTCATGGATCAGGACGGCGATGGACATCGCGCAAGCCTACTCATGACGCTATACCTCGACCATGCCTGAAACGGTGGACAACAAGGTGACGGTGCTGGTTCTCCAGCATCCCCAGGAACAGGACCACGCGTTGGGCACGGCGGGCCTGCTCATGCGGACACTTGCCAATGCCAAGCTTGCTGTCGGCCTGTCCTGGCGCAATCTCGGTCACGCCTTGGGAGAGCCTGTGGAGGCGCGCGACTGGGGCGTGCTTTATCTCGGTTCGGCGCACGCCGCCGGGCGAGGGCCGCTCATTGCGGTCGATCGCAAGGGCGCGACGCTGCCCAACCAGGAAATGGCGCTTTCGGGCCTGGAGGGGCTGGTCGTCCTCGACGGCAACTGGGCGCAGGCCAAGGCTTTGTGGTGGCGCAATGCCTGGCTGACCAAGCTCCGCCGCTTCGTGGTCGTGCCCGATGGGCCGTCGCTTTATGGCAACCTGCGCAAGGAAGCCCGGCCGGACGCCGTCTCGACGCTCGAGGCCGCGGCGCTCGCGCTGTCGGCCGTGGAGGCAGATCCGACCATTCGAGAGCGAATCCTGGTGCCGTTTCGCGCGCTGATCGCCGAGGCCCGGGCGGCGGGTATCCAGGGCGGCAAACGGGATCGTCGGCGGAAGCGTTAGGCTCTATAGTCGAGGCATGCTGGATCAGCCGCAGCTTCCCGTTGCCCAACGGACCAATCCGGAGCGCTCCTTCACCGAGGAAGTGCGGGCGCTCAGGCTGGGCGAGGGTGAGGTCTTCCGCGGCGAAGGCATTCTTGCCGTCACCAAGGCCATCCTGCAGGCCGGCGTCGCCTATGTCGGCGGCTATCAGGGTGCGCCGGTGTCGCATCTGGTGGACGTGCTGGTCGAATCGCAGGACCTGCTCGACGAACTCGGCGTCCATCTGGAAACCTGCACCAACGAATCCTCCGCTGCTGCCCTGCTCGGCGCCTCCATCAACTATCCGATCCGTGGCTGCGTCACCTGGAAGTCGATCGTCGGCACCAACATCGCCGCCGATGCGCTCTCGAACCTCGCCTCGCCCGGTGTGATCGGCGGTGCGCTGATCGTGATCGGCGAGGACTATGGCGAGGGCGCCTCGGTCATCCAGGAACGGGCGCATGCCTATGCGCTGAAGTCCTCGCTCTGGCTGATGGATCCGCGGCCGTCGCTGCCCACCATCGTGCGCTGTACCGAGACGGCGTTCGAGCTGTCGGAAGCCACCAACACGCCGGTGATGATGGAGCTGCGCATCCGCGCCTGCCACGTCACGGGTGAGTTCGTGGCCAAAGACAACAAGCCGCCAGCGATCTCGCGCAACCATCGCCTCGCCAATCCGGCCGCCCATAACTACGACCGCATCTCGCATCCGCCTTCCACCTACGCGCACGAGAAGATCAAGGTCGAGGTCCGCCAGCCTGCCGCCGAGCGCTTCATCGTCGAGCATGGGCTGAACGAGTTCCTGCCCGGCGAGAGCAGCGATCTTGGCATCATCGTGCAGGGCGGCATCACCAACGTGCTGCTGCGCGGGCTCGATCGGCTCGAACTCGAAGGCCGGATCCCGACCCTTGTGCTGAACGTCACCCATCCGCTGGTGCCCGACCAGATCGCCGAATTCTGCAAGGGCAAGCGTGCGGTGCTGATCGTCGAGGAGGGCGCGCCCGACTATATCGAGCAGGCGATCCACGCGATCCTGCGCAAGCGCGACATCGACACGAAGATCTATGGCAAGGACGTTCTGCCCATGGCGGGGGAATACACCGCCGAAGTGATGACCGAGGGGTTGCTGAAATTCTTCGCCCAATCGGCCAACGATATCGACCTCAGCAAGCCGCGCGAGCGCTTCGAGGCGGCGCGCGCCGGCCGGACCGAGGCCCAGCGCCTGCTGGGTGGGCCGCTGCCGCTCAGGCCACCGGGCTTCTGCGTCGGCTGCCCCGAGCGGCCGGTCTTCTCGGCGATCAAACTGCTCGAGCGCGAGGTCGGCAAGGTCCACATCTCGAGCGACATCGGCTGCCACTCCTTCGCGACGCTTGCCCCCTTCAACCTCGGCAATTCCATCCTGGGCTTCGGCATGTCGCTCGCCGCGGCCGGCGCGGTGGCGCCCGTCCTGGAACGACGCACCATCTCGGTCATGGGCGATGGCGGCTTCTGGCACAACGGTCTGCTGAGCGGCGTCGCCTCGGCGATGTTCAACCGCGGCGATCGCGTGCTCGTCATCATGCAGAACGGCTACACCTCGGCCACCGGCGCGCAGTTCATCCCCAATACCGCGGGCAACCGCCGCGACGGCGAGACGACGTCGGATATCGCGGCCACGCTGAAAGCCATGGGTGTGAAGTGGTTGCGCACCATCCGGACCTACAATGTCGCCACGATGCTGGGCGGGCTGCGTGAGGCGATGAACACGTCCGAGAAGGGCCTGAAGGTCATCGTCGCCGATGGCGAATGCCAGCTTGCGCGCCAGCGTCGTATCCGTCCGCAGATCGCAGCCCAGCTCAAGCGCGGCGAGCGGGTGGTGCGCACGCGTTATGGCGTCGACGACGAGGTCTGCACCGGCGATCATTCGTGCATCCGCTTGTCGGGCTGCCCTTCGCTGGTGGTGAAGCCCAGCCCCGATCCGCTGCGCTCCGACCCGGTGGCGCACGTCAACAACGGCTGCGTCGGCTGCGGCCTCTGCGGCGAGGTGGCCGATGCCGCTGTCCTCTGCCCGTCGTTCTACAAGGCCGACATCGTGCAGAACGCCAATTGGTGGGACCGCCTGAAGTGGCGGGTCCGCTCGTCCGTGATCGGAGCGATGGCCAGAGGTGGGGTGGGTGCCTGATCCGATCGTCTTCAGCGGCGGCACCGTGGGCGCCTGGAGCGTCGTTGGCGTCACGGTCGTATGCGGACCATCGCTCGCGCCGGTCGCCCGGGTCAACAAGGGCGCCGAGCCGGCTGTTGCGGCGAGCTGGATTCTGTCCGGCGTGACGAGCAACCTGCGCTACACGAATTCGTCCGAGAAGCGCCTGCTCGATGCCACGCCGTCGGTCCTCGGCCGGCCCGCCGCCACACGGGCTGCCCTGATCCCGATCACCAAGTCGGCGGCCTGGTGGGCGCTCGCGCAGGACCAGCGTCGCGCCGTTTTGGAGGAGCAGTCGCGGCATATCGCGATCGGCAGCGAGTATCTCGCCGCCGTCTCGCGCCAGCTCGTGCACTGCCGCGACCAGCCCGGCGCGGTTTTCGATTTCCTTACCTGGTTCGAGTTCGCGCCGGCGGACGAGGGGCGGTTCGACGAACTGCTCGGAAAGCTCCGTGCCTCGCCGGAATGGGAGTTCGTCGAGCGCGAGGTCGATATTCGTCTGGAGAAGGTCGCGTGAGCGGGCCCGTCACTATTTTGATCGGTGCGCTGGGTGGCGATGGCGGTGGCGTCTTGTGCGACTGGATCGTCTCCGCCGTGCAAAGCCAGGGCCTCGGCGTGCAGGCCACGCAAATCCCCGGCGTCGCGCAACGCACCGGCGCCACCACCTACTATCTCGAAGTGATGCCAAGAGGCGCGCAAGCCTCCGCCGTCCTGGCGCTCAATCCGGCGATCGGCGAGGTCGATGTGGCGCTGGCCACCGAGCTGCTCGAAGCCGGCCGCATGATCTTCAACGGCTTCATCACGCCCGACCGCACGACCCTGATCGCCTCGACGCATCGTGTGCTGGCGATCGGCGAGCGCATGGCGATGGGCGACGGCAGCTTCGATGTCGGTCGCCTGCTGCGAGCGGTGAAGGAGCGCAGCAAGGAACAGATCCTGTTCGATATGGACCAGGCCGCCGAGGAGTCCGGCGGCGTCATCAACGCCGTGCTGCTGGGCGCGCTGGCAGGATCCGGCAGGCTGCCGATTCCCGATGCCGCATTCGAGGCCGCGATCCGTCACGCCGGCAAGTCCATCGACACCAATCTTGCGGCGTTCGCCTTCGGCCGCGGCCATGCGCGTGGCGAGCTCGAGCAGGCGGTGCGCGAGCATCGCAAGCGCCAGGCCGCGGGGCAGTGCGTCGAAGACCTGCTCGAACGCGCACGCCGGACTTTTCCGGCGACCAGCCTCGACATGGTGGAGGAGGGCGCCCGCCGGCTGGCCGCCTACCAGGACCGCGCCTACGCCGCACTTTATCTCGACCGGCTCGACGCCGTTCAGGCTCTGGGTTCGGCCGAGTTGCTGCGCGAGACGGCGCGACACCTGGCCGTCCGCATGTCGTTCGAGGATGTGATCCGTGTTGCCCAGGCCAAGACCTCGGCCGAACGCCTCGTTCGTGTGCGAGGCGAAGTCCATGCCAAGGAGCACGAACCGTTGGAGATCACCGAGCATTTCAAGCCGGGGATCGAGGAGATCGCCGCCATCCTGCCGCCCGGGCTGGCGCGCCGGCTGATCGCCTGGGCCGAGCGCCCAGATCGTCAAGGGAGGGCGCGGTTGGGCAAGGTCTATTTCTCGATGCACGTGCGCACGACCACCGTGTGGGGGTTCGCGCGACTACGTTTTCTGGCCTCGCTGCGCTGGTGGCGGCCGCGCACCTTCCGCTTCGTCGAAGAGCAGGCCGAAATCGACCGCTGGCTCGCCTCGATCCGTGCCGCCGCGCCCCTGAGCACCGATCTGGCGCGCGAGATCGCCGAGTCGGCGCGCCTGATCAAGGGCTATGGCGACACTTATAAGCGCGGACTGCATAACTACCATCGCATCGCCGATGAGGTGATTGCCCCTGCACTGGCCGGCCGCATGACGCCGCGCGCCGCGGCCGACGCGGTCGCCAATGCCCGGGTGGCGGCGCTGGCCGATCCCGAAGGTGAATCGCTGTCGAAGACACTGATGGCGATCGCCGCTTCGGCCACCCTGCGCCATGCCGCTGAATAGCCGGCACGAAATCACCGTCGAGTGGGGCGACTGCGACCCCGCCGGTATTGTCTACTATCCCGCCTACTTCCGTTGGTTCGACCAGGCGACCTATCGCCTGTTTCTCGCCGCTGGTCTCAGGCGCGACGACATCACCAGTGGCCAGTGGAAAGAGGGGACGCCGCTGGTCCATGCCGAATGCTCGTTCCGACGAGCCTCGCAGACCGGTGAGAAACTGGTCATGGAAAGTCACGTGGCAAAGTTTGGCCGCAGCTCCTTCACCATCAGCCACATCTTCCGCAACGCCTCTGGCGAGATCGCGGCCGAAGGCACTGAGACGCGGATCTGGGCGCGCAAGGACGGCGATGCCCGTTCGCTGAAGGCAATCGCCATCCCCGATGATGTGCGCAGGCGGCTCGGCGGTGCCTAGTGCGGAACTAGGCGGCGCTTTTCAGGATATCTGCCATCTTCTCGCCGACCATGATCGACGGCGCGTTGG
>JAQSDW010000141.1 GCA_029946105.1 Reyranella sp.
TGGTTCTTGGACTCGATGACCTCGATCATGTGCCGTCCGACGATCATCAAGGTGGCGTTGGTCAGCACCGCGTAGGCGACAGCCGCAACGACAAGATATCCCGGGATGGTGAATACGGCGCCCAGGAGCGCGACATCGAGCGCACCGCCGACATGCCACAGCACGACGACGAAGGTGCCCGCGATCAGCACCGAGCCGAGCAGGCCGACCAGGAGGTCGATCGGCGCATCGGTCGCAAGCCGCGCATCCTCGGTGATGCGATATTCGGCGTTCTGGTGCTCGCCGGTGCCCAGTTCGATGTGCCGGTAGCGTTCCTCGCCCAGCCACGCCTCTATCAGGTGCTTGCTGACCCAGCCACGCCATGAGCGCTGGAAGGTCATGCGCCCCCAGACGGCCACGACGGCGAGCCCGATGCTGAGGGCTGCGAGGAGCGCCAGCACATGGGTCTGGTGCCAGATCTCGGCGCCGTTCCGGAATTCGAGCGCATTGAAGAAGTCTCTGTTCCAGAGATTGAGTCTGTATTGCACCAGCAGCTGCAACACCGTGACCACGACGAGCAGCGCCATCAGACCCCAGGCCAGCCGCGCCGTTGGGCCGCGCCAGAAGCCCCGCGCGCTCCGCCAGAAACGGCGCAGAGGGTGGTGTGGTTCAAGCGGCAGCAGACCCACATCGAAAACCACCAGCGTTCACCTCCATTTTCTACAAGCGTCGACAGGGCGCCCATCGGAGATCGCTGTCGAGGCGATTCGACCGTCAGCCGTCTACCGTGGAACAGCAAGACTGTTCGATATTGAACACTCGTGTCGCGGTATTGGTTGCCGACACCGGGAGTCCAAGCTGAAGGACGGTTACAGGCACCGTGGGCTACGCCGTCGCGCGTTAGCCCTTCTGGCCCTTGCCGGTCGGGCGCTTGTCCTTTTTCACAGACTTCGGCCCGCCGTGAACGGCATTCTTGGCGATTTGCTTGGTCGATTCACGAAGGGCAGCCTGATGCTGCCGATCGCTGGTTTTCTGGTCCCGCGTATTCTTTGCCATAAAGTATCAACGCGCCGCGAGCCGGCGAAGTCAAGACGCGGTTGACCGGACTAGATGCTGAGGTCGAGCAGGTTGTAGTCCTTGATGCCGGCCCGGGCGGCCGCGTCCCAGCGGTAGCTGTCGCCGGCGTCGGCATGCGGCTTGTAGACATAGGGCGTCTCGCCGGGAAAGCGCCGGCGGCGGGCGTCGATGGCATAGCCGATCAGGCGCGCCCGCTCGCGAATACGCTCCGCATCGTAGACCGCGGCCTCGTTGTGGACGCCACCGCCGTTCACGCCGAGCACCGACTTGCGGCGGTGGAAGCCGAAATTCACGGTCACGCGCCAGTCGCGGCTGGTGTTGGCGAAGGAGCCATGCAGCGACTGCCGGTTGGTGATGGCGACGTCGCCGGGTGCGGCAATCATCGGCACCGCATCCGGCAGCCGTTCGCTGCCCGCCTTCGCCACCAGGGACGCGATGTCGATCCTGCCCAACTTGTGCGACCCCGGCACGACCCAGACGCCGTTGGCCGGCGTGCAGCCGTAGAGTTGGCCCATGAAGTTGAAGCCGTGCACGCCCTGGTCCCATTCCGGGCTGTCCCAGTGAGTGGTCCCGTCCTGATGCCAGGCGACCGAGGCGCCACGGCCCGGCTCCTTGATGAACAGGGCCTCGTTGAACGGCGTGAAATCCGGTCCGTTGATCGCGGCCGCGACTGCCAGCAGCTGCGGATGGCCATAGACCCGAAGCGCCGCCTCCGAGAACTGCAGCGACCCCAGGATGAGATAGACGATCTCCTTCGGCGCGTCGCCGGTGGGCACGGGCTCGAACATCTTCACCGGATGGCGGCCATTGGCGAGCTTGGTGCCGCCGAACGGATCGCCGAGCGGCTTGGACCACAACAGGGCCGGCGCCGTGCAGTCCGAGGCGAGGGCCGGCCGGCCCCTGGCGTCGAGTGGCGCGCCCTTCTCGACCGGCAGGCGATCGAGGATGTCGCGCAGATCGCGCTCGATGTCGGCGAGTTCGTCGGGCCCGAGGACACCCTCGAAGACGTAGAAGCCGCAGCGCCAATAGGCTTCGAGGATGTCCGGATGAAGGCCGCCGTCGGCCGTGAAGCGGATGGGTCCGCGGTTGCCGAGCGCCTGGGCGCGCTTCTCGCCCTCGCGCAGATAGGCCTGCATGGCCGCTTCTTCGGGGCCGTAGTCGACCGCAGTCGTTCCATCCATGTCGCATCCTCCCGGGAATGCCTTGACCGGGAGGATAGCGCCGCGAGCCGAAGGCTGGCTACTTCAGACTGACCGAGGCGAGGTCGACGAACCACGACTGCGCCGGGGTGAAGCCTTGGACGTTCTTGCTGAAGGCGCGCGGGTTGAGGTCGTGGACGATGAAGAGCCACGGCGGGTTGTCGACCAGCCGCTCGTGCGCCTCCTTGAAGTACTTCAGGATCGTGGCCTCGTCGGTCGCTTCGGCCAGCGTCTTGAGGGCCGTCTCGAACTTCGGGTCGTTCCACTGCTGGAAGTTGGAGCCGGTCGGCGAGGAATTCGCCGCCGCAAAGTAGCGGAACATCATGCCGACATCGCTGGACGGCGAGCTGACGTTGAGCGCCATCGCGCCGTTCAAGGCCGGACTGTCGGGCACGGCGCGGCCGGCATTCAGCAGCACCTGCCATTCGACGGCATCGACCTGGACCTCGACGCCGCAGGCCTGCTTCAGGTTCTCCTGCAGCGCCTCGTTCATCGGCAGCGGCAGCATCTGGCCCGAGCCCGAGGTCGAGATCATGACCTTGAAGGAGAGCGGCTTCTGCGGCGTGAAGCCCGCCTCGGCCAGCAGCGCTTTGCCCTTGGCTGGAGCGAACGTGTACTTGTTGACCGGATTGCCGAACGCCGCATCGGTGGGCTTCAGCCAGCCGACCGATGGCTCGGCCGTGCCGTTCAGCATCGTGACGATGGCGCCGCGGTCGATGCAGTAGTTGAGAGCCTGGCGCACGCGCACGTCGGCGAACGGGCTGTTCTTGGCGGCCATGTTGTAGAACCACGGCCAGACGTGCGGGTACGAGTTGGTCGAGATGACATAGCCCGCCTGCTTGAGCGACGGGATGCCATCCGGCGACGGCACTTCGATCCAGTCGACGCGGCCCGAGCGAAGGGCTGCCAGCCGCGTGTTGGCTTCGGGGATCGGCAGCAGCACGACCGTGTCGACCTTGGCCTTGCGCGCCGGATCCCAATAGTCGTCATTGCGTGCCAGCGTGACCGACTGGCGCGGCACCACCTTGGTGATCTTGAACGGGCCGGTACCGGCGGCGCCCACAGCGCCGACCTTGCCCCAGTCCTTGCCCGCCTTCTCCCACGACGCGGGCGAGGCGTTCAGCATGTAGGGCACCATCCACGGAAAGTAGGAGGCGGGGTTGGTCGTCGTCATCGACACGGTGAAGTCGTCGATCTTCTTGTAGGAAGCGAGGATCGGCACGCGCGAGCGCATGATGCCGGTGGCGGCGGCCTCGAACTGGGCGCTGTCCTTGTTGAAGATGCGCTCGAGATTCCAGATCACGGCGTCGGCGTTGAAGTCGGTGCCGTCATGGAATTTCACGCCTTTGCGCAGGGTGAATATCCAGGTCTTCTTGTCGTCGGGCGACTGCTTCCAGCTTTCGGCCAGGCCCGGCCGCAGGGTCGCGAGCTGGTCGGACTTCGAGAGGTCGAACAGGATCAGGCCCTCGAAGATCGGGAATCCCAGGAAGCGCATGCCCTCGAAGCCGTTGTTGGGCATGCCGGCCGTGGTCGGGATGTCCGACGCCGTCATGGCGATGCGCAGCGTCTTTTCCTGCGCCCAGGCCGAAGATGTCGAGATCGCGGACACCGAGATCACGGAGGCAGCCAGCGCCAGAGCGCAGCGGATACGGCGAAGGCTCATGCATTTTCTCCTGAGGTCGAAACCTGCAGGAATGCATGCAATCAGCGGGCCATGAGTTCAGCGCGCCATGAGTTGCTCGAACCGGCGGAGGTAGTCGCGGGCATGCGCGGCGTAATCGACGCCGGGTGTCTTCAGGTGAACGTCGGAGACCATCGCCCACAGCGCCTCGCGCAGCGCGCTGGCCGCCTTCATGGCGTCGAAGGCATGGCGCAGATCGTCCGGCACCCTGCCCTCGAAATAGGCATCGAGAAGTGCGGTGTCATCGGCTGTGCCAAAAGCACCGTTCGAGGACAGGTTGGCGAGATCGAACATCGCCGTGCCGAAGGCGCCGTACTCCCAGTCGATCAGCCAAAGCCGCGCGCCGTCGTCGATGAAGTTGCCCGGCAGCAGGTCGTGATGGCCGAAGACCATCGGCAGCGGCACCTGCGCCCGCTCCAGCTCGTCGGCCACCGTGAGGTACCAGGGATCGGCGCCGAGCAGCCGCACATAGTCGCGGATGACCTGGAATACCCAGAAGGCATTGACCGGGCCGCGCACGCGCCGGCCGACCTCGGCGTGACAGGTCTTGAGCAGCGGCACGATGCGGCCGACATCGGCGGCAAGATCGGCTTCGCCCAGCGTGCGGCCGCCCAGGAAGCGCAGCACCATGATGCCCGGCTCGGAATGGACGACCTCGGGCGAGAGGCCTGCCTCGAAGGCGGCGATCGAGGCCGCGCGCTCGCGGTCGCGGAAAACATGGTGCACGGGAATGTCGGCACCGCAGCGCACGACGAATTTCTCGCCGCCATCGTCGGCGACGTAGGAAATATTGGTGAGGCCGCCCTTGAGCGGCGCCAGGGTCACGGGGCCGCGCCAGCACGCCAAATTCGCAAGCTTGCCGTCCCGGCCTTCCTTCCGCATCGCGCGTGCCTCCCCGACACAATCATTCCACGCGGCGCTGTCGCGCGCTACCCTTGCCGCTTCCAGGGAGGAAACGATGCCCGACACCCCCATCTCCAAGCAGGCCGTCGCCAACACCATCACCGGCCGCGACGCCTTTCTCCGCGTGCTGAGCGACGAAGGCGTCGTGAAAATGTTCGGCAACCCCGGCACGACAGAGCTGCCGATCATGCATGCGCTCTCGTCGGCGCCCGAGATGGGCTATGTGCTGGCGCTGCAGGAGGCCGTGGTCATCGCCATGGCCGACGGCTATGCCCGCGCCTCGGGCAAGCTCGTTGCGTGCAATGTCCATGTCGCCCCCGGCTTAGGCAATGCCATCGGCTCGATCTACACCTCGATGATGTCGGGCACGGCGATGATCGTCACCGCCGGCCAGCAGGAACAGGGCCATGGCCTGACCGAGCCCTTGCTCTACGCACCGCTGGTGCCGATCGCGACGCCGGTCGTGAAGTGGGCCACGGAAGTGAGCCGTATCGAAGACCTGCCGCGCATCCTGCGCCGCGCCGCCAAGATCGCCACCACGGCCCCGACCGGGCCGGTGTTCATCTCGCTGCCCGGCGACATCCTGAACAACGAGGCCGCCATCGACATGGGCGAGGTGACGCGGGTCGATACCGCGGTGCGCCCGTCCGATGCCGCTCTCGAGCAACTCGCCAAGCGCCTGCTCGCGGCCAAGAAGCCGGTGATCCTGGCAGGCCACGAGATCGCGACAGCCGATGCGTTCGCGGAAGCAACGGCCCTGGCCGAGGTGCTGGGCGCGCCGGTGCTGCAGCAGACCGTGGCCTGGGGCGCGCATTTCCCCTCCGAGCACCCCTGCTACCTGGGCGCGCTCAACCGCGACCAGAAGTACGTGCGCCGCGTGCTCAGCGACTACGACCTGATGTTCTGCGTCGGCGCCGACGTGCTGAAAATGTCGGTGTGGAGCGAGACCGAGCCGCTGCCCGAGACCACGGCAGTGGCCATGGTCGGCCTGCGCGACTGGGAAATGGGCAAAAACTTCCCCGCCGAAATAGCGCTCCGCGCCGACGTGAAGGAGACGTTGAAGGCCCTGGTGCCGCTCCTGAAGAAACTGGGCGGCGCCCCGCTCACTGAGCGCGCCAAGGCGTCGCTGGCCGAGATCACGCCGCGCAACTGGACGGAACAGCGCAAGGCGCGCGCGGCCAAGCTCACAGCGCCGGCCAGTGAAAAGCCGCTGCAGGCCGAGTGGGCGATGATGCGCCTCACCGATAAGCTGCCCAGGGATGCCATCCTGGTCGAGGAAGGCCTCACCAGCACGGCGACGCTGATGAACTATTTTCCGTTCCGCGACCGCAACAGCTTCTTCGGCAACGTGAGCGGCGGCATCGGCTGGGGCATCGCCGCGGCCGTGGGCGTGCAGATCGCCGAGCCGAAGCGCCGCGTCGTGGCGGTGATCGGCGACGGAAGCGCCATGTATTCGATCACGGCGCTGTGGACGGCGGCCAACCAGAAGCTGCCGGTGATCTTCATCATCACCAACAACGAGGGCTACCAGATCCTGAAGAACCGGCTGAAGTTGTTCCACGGCAACGACAAGCCGATCGGCATGGACTTCAACGACCCGCCGATGGACATCGCCGCCATCGCCCGCGGCTTCGGCCTCGCCGCCGAGCGCGTTGACACGGCGGCCGGCTTCGATGCGGCGCTCGACACGGCGCTGGCGCGGACGAACGGACCGACGCTGGTCGAGGTGATGGTGAAGAGCTGAGCTCGGTTCGGACAGATTAAGGGCAGCAGTATGAAGCGCGTCGAGGAATCGGCCAGGGCGAAGCCGAAGGCCAAGCCGATCAAGGTGCGAAAAAGCGAGAAGGCCGCCGTCGTCCTCCTTGCGGGCGGCAACCCGCAAATCGCGAAGGCGGACGGTGACGCCCCGGTGAAGGCGTACATCGCCGCGATGCCGGGCTGGAAGCGCGACCTCGGCAAGCGCCTCGACGCGCTCATCGAGCGGACCATCCCCAACGTGTGCAAGGCCGTTAAGTGGAACTCGCCGTTATACGGCATCGAGGGCCAGGGTTGGTTCCTGGGGTTCCACGTCTTCACCCACTACGTGAAGGTGACCTTCTTTCAGGGCATGTCGCTGCGACCGGTCCCGCCCGGTGCCAGCAAGCAAAAGGACGTGCGCTACATCGACATCCGCGAAGGCGACGAGCTCGACGCGGCACAGATGGCGAACTGGGTGAAGCAGGCCGTCGCGTTGCCCGGCTTTCTCGGGCCGAATGAGAGGCAAGCAACATGAAAACGAGCGCAACAACCAAGGGCGAATCCCTACCCGGCTGATCGACGTGATGATTGGGAAACTGGACGACTGGCGTGGCAAGACGAGGTGGCCAGGCATCGATATTGGCGAGCACGGTGCGCGCCAGCTCGGCATGCTGCAGCGGATCGTCCGAGAACAGTTTCAGGTGCTGCATCGCCTCGACGAGATCGGCGTAGACCGCGTACCAGAGATACGGGATCTGCGCTGTGTCCTTGCGCAGACAATAGAAGATCAGCGTGCGGTCGGTGGCGTACTCGCGCGCCAGTTCCAGCACCACCTTGAAGCGATCCGCGCCGAGCGGGTCGGCCGTTGCTGCACCTGGCGACATCGAGCAGCCAAACGTTGCGGCGAGAAGAACGCGGGCTGCGCTCAAGTCACGGAATTCCCTGACTACAGGAGTCTATTCGGCCGCCTGCGCATCGGCGCCCGGCGGATGCGTCGATTCGGCCAGCGTCCTGGCGTAGACCTGCTGCCATGAACCGCCATCGTCGGCGCGCACAAAATAGCCGCTGCGCGCGCCGCGATAGATGCCGGGATCTTTTACGCCGGGCGGCAGCGTGCCGTTCTCGGCGAGCGCGCGGGCGGCTAGCAGAAGACGGCGGCGCGTGCGGGTGATCATCTGGTCCGATGGCCCCAGATGCTCGAAATCGTGGTCGGTGACCGGACCCATGCTCTCGCAGATCGCCTGGTCCTGCAGGTGGATGCCGTCGATGCCGCTATAAATCGTATTGCCGCGCTGCGCCTCGCGGTCGATGCCCCAGTCATTGCCTTCGTTCATCGCCATGCGCCAGCGGCCGAGCCAGTCGGTGGTGTTGGGCAGCATCTTGATGTTGCCGCGCCCCGTCCCGCCGATCGGCCGGCCGTCCTTGTACGCCGGCTGCGGCAGGCTCTGCGCAGCACGCGCCCGGCTCCACCAGATGAACACGAACATCGTATGGCTGTCGTCGAGTGGCACCCAGCCGCGCGCGTGCATGTGGCTGCCGAACTCGCCGTTGGGCGCCTGCGACCAGCAGGGAAACAGGAAGTTGGCGAAGCGCCAGTAGGTGCTGCCCGGCTCGGCGCCGCGGTAACCCGCATACTGCGTACCCCAGGCTGCGTCGGCGACGTGGAATTGAGGCGCACGGTTGGCGATGGTGTTGAAGAACGGCGCGTCCTCCGGCACGTCCTTGGGATCGACGTGGCCGCCGTGCAGGAAGCCGAAATGCGCCGTGTCGATCTCGCCCTCGAGTGCCTGCAGCCAGTTGCAGTCACGCTGGATCAGGCTGACGCGGATCTCGCCGGGCGGCATGTCGAGGATCTCGAAGCCCGGCAACGGCGGCGCTTCCTCGCGGGTGTCCATATAGACCCAGACGAGGCCGGCGCGCTCGACCGCGCGATAGGCCTTTGCCTTCATCTTGTGCTTAAAATCCTGGTCGGACGGCACGCTCGGCATGTCGATGCAGTTGCCGGCGACGTCGTACTTCCAGCCGTGATAGATGCAGCGCAGCCCGCCCTCCTCGTTGCGGCCGAGGAACAGCGAGGCGCAGCGGTGCGGACAGCGATGATCCATCACGCCGACGCGGCCCTCGCTGTCGCGGAAGGCGATCAGTTTCTCGCCGAGCAGCATCAGGCGGGTGGGCGGGCCGTCGCGTTCGAGTTCGGACGAGAGCAATGCCGGCAACCAATAGTGCCGCATCAGCTGGCCCATGGCGGTGCCCGGGCCGATCTTCGTCAGTTCCGCGCCTTCGATCGCTGTCGTCATCCGATCACCCGTATGCGGTCGGACCAAGAGTGGCGCGGGACCGCGCCGGTCGCAAGAGGCGGCCGCCTACTCGGCGGCTTGGGCCGCGCGTGCGGGTTTGGCCAGTTCCTCGGCGATCTGAACGGCGTTCCAGGCAGCACCCTTCAGGAGCTGATCGCCGGCCACGAACAGCACCAGGCCGTTCGGGTTGGACAGATCCTGGCGGATGCGGCCGACATGGATGTCGAGATCGCCGCTGGCTTCGAGCGGCATCGGGAAGTGATTGGCCACCGGATCGTCGACCAGCTTGAGACCCGGCGCCTTGGCCAGGATCGCGCGGGCTTGCTGCGGCGAGAGAGGCCTTTCGAGGTCGAGCGTGATCGCCTCGGCGTGCGCGCGCAGCACCGGCACGCGGATGCAGGTCGGCACGACGGCGAGATCGGGCATGTGGAACATCTTCCGCATCTCCTCGATCACCTTGTTCTCTTCCTCGTTATAACCGTTCTCGGCCACCTTGGTGTTGTGCGAGAAGAGGTTGAAGGCGATCTGGTGCGGGAACACCTCGCGCGTCACTTCCTTGCCCTCGGCGTACTGATGCACCTGGTCCTCGAGCTCGCGCATTGCCGCGGCGCCCGCTCCCGAGGCCGACTGGTAGGTCGAGACCACGATCTTGCGGATGCCGGCGGCTTGATGGATCGGCCAGACGGCGGCCGCGAGGATGATGGCGCAGCAGTTCGGGTTGGCGATCAGCCCGTCATGGTGGGCGAGATCGCCGGCGTTCACTTCGGGCACGACCAGCGGCGTATTCGGGTCCATGCGGAAGGCGGAGGAATTGTCGATGACGATCGCGCCCGCGGCCTTCGCTGCCGGCACGAACTCGCGGCTGCGCGTGGCGCCGGCGCTGAAGAAAGCGATGTCGACACCCGTGAAGGCGGACGCCTTCAGTTCCTCGACCTTGTGCGGCTTGCCTTTGAACTCGAGCGTCTTGCCGACCGAGCGCGCCGAGGCGAGCAGCTTCAAGGAAGCGACGGGGAAGTTCCGTCGCTCGAGGACGCGGAGGATTTCAACTCCGACCGCGCCGGTGGCGCCAACGATGGCAATATTCTGGGCGGCAATGTTCTGGGCGTTCATGCCGTCCAAGATACCCGACCGGCTGCAGCGCCGGAATAGGTCAGTCGGCCGCCCTCTCAGTGTTCTTTTTAATGGCCGGCATGAGCCCCGTTGGGTCGACCAGCTTGCCGTGGACCAACATGTTGTGGGCATGGGCCAGGTGATGGAGCGCAAACGATGTCTGCATGGCGCCCACCCTGCCCTGCGCGTCCTGGGCGGCATTGATGGCCTGCTTCACGAGCCTGAGCGCAAACAACGGCTTCTGGGCGACGCGCTCGGCCATGGCCATGCCGAAGGAGTCGAGTTCGGACCGCGGCACGACGTGGTTCACCATGCCCAGGCGATGTGCCTCGGCCGCCTTGATCCAGTCGGCGGTGAACAGGAACTCCTTGGCCTTGCGGATACCCATCTCCCAGGGATGGGCGAAGAACTCCGCGCCGCCTACGCCCATCGCCACCGAATGATCGAGGAACTCGGCGTCCTCCGAACAGACGATGAGGTCGCACGGCCACATCAGCATCAGCCCGCCGATCATCACCTTGCCGTGGACCAGCGCCAGCGTCGGCTTGGGGATGTTGCGCCAGCGCTCGCAGAAACCGAGGTAGATCTCCTGCTCGCGCGCATGTTGCGCCTCGGCGCCGGGCTTGCCGAAGCCGCCCCACGTGCCGACCGTCTCGTGCTTGGCCATGTTGCCGTGGCCATCGACCTCGCGCAGGTCGTGTCCCGAGGAGAAGTGCGGCCCGTTGGCCGACAGCACGATCACCTTCACCGTGTCGTCCTGCGCGGCGCGATCGAAAGCATCGTTCAGCGCGTAGAGGAATGCGGTGTCCTGCGCGTTGCGCGTCTCCGGGCGATTGAGGACGATGCGCGCGATGCCGCTCGGCAGCGTCTCGTAGAGAATGGGCGAAGTCGTCATGGCAGGCTCCCGGATGGTCCGGGAGCCTACCGCACTGGACGTTCCGCGTCGCTCAGCCGTGCGCGGGGGCCGGCTGGGTGGTCGTGGGCTGAGTGGTGGGCTGAGTGGTGGGCCTGGCGGCGGCTTCCACCACCATGTTCTTCATCGCCTTCTGCAGCTTGTCGAAGGCGCGCACCTCGATCTGGCGCACGCGCTCGCGGCTGATGCCGTAGCGGGCGCTGAGGTCTTCCAGCGTCTTGGGCTCGTCGACCAGACGGCGCTCGACGATGATGTGCTTCTCGCGGTCGGTGAGCTGCCGCAGTGCCGCCGCCAGCATCTGCTTGCGCTGGCCGAGCTCCTGGGTTTCGCCGAGGCGCATCTCCTGGTTCGGGCTCTCATCGACCAGCCAGTCCTGCCACTCCATGTCACCGTCGGCTTTCACCGGCGAATTGAGCGAGGAGTCGGGACCGGCGAGGCGGCGGTTCATGTTGACCACCTCCTCCTCAGGCACGCCGAGACGGGTCGCGATCTTGGTAACATTCTCGGGTGTCAGGTCGCCTTCCTCGATCGCCTGCAACTGGCCCTTGAGCTTGCGCAGGTTGAAGAACAGTTTCTTCTGCGCCGCCGTGGTGCCCATCTTCACCAGCGACCAGCTGTGCAGGATGTATTCCTGGATCGAGGCGCGGATCCACCACATGGCGTAGGTCGCCAAGCGGAAGCCGCGGTCCGGGTCGAACCGCTTGACCGCCTGCATCATGCCGACGTTGCCCTCGGAGATCAGCTCCGCCACCGGCAGGCCGTAGCCGCGGTAGCCCATGGCGATCTTGGCGACGAGACGCAGATGGCTGGTGACCAGCTGATGGGCGGCTTTCGAATCGCCGTGCTCGCGCCAGCTCTTGGCCAGCATGAATTCCTGCTGCGGCTCGAGCAGGGGAAATTTCCGGATCTCCTGAAGGTAGCGGCTGAGGTTGCCTTCCGGCGTCAGGGACGACGGCAGGGAGGGAAGATTTGCGGTAGCTGCACTCATGGCGGCTCTCTTTCGTACTCCAGACTGGTGTGAACGGGCGTTTAGCACTCTCACCCGTAGACTGCTAAATCCGAGCTTATTAGTCGGGTACCCTTTGGGTCAACCTAAATCCGACTAACCCCCTCAGGTATTAAGGGGATTACTTAACGCCGTTCAGCGATGCCACCAACTTCTTGAAGTCTTGAGGCAATTCTGTGGCAAAGCTCATCACCTTGTGGGTAGTTGGATGGCGGAACTCGAGCCGCGCGGCGTGCAGAGCCTGACGCGGGAACGCTTTCAACGCCTCGGGCACCGCGATGTTCCTGGATTTACGGCCATAGACCGGATCGCCGACCACCGGGCAGCCGATGTGGGCCAGATGGACGCGCACCTGATGGGTTCGGCCTGTGCCCAGCTTGGCGCCGACCAGGCTCGCCAGCGGACGGAGCGGCGAGCCGAAGCGCTTCTCCACCCAGTATTCGGTGAGCGCCGGCCGGCCGCTGGTCTTGCGGACGGTCATCCGCTTGCGGTCGACGGGATGGCGGCCGATGGCGGCCTCGATGGTTCCGCTCTTCGGTTTGGGCTCGCCCCAGACCAGCGCCTGATAGACCCGCGTGAGGTCGTGGGCGGCAAACAGCTTGGACAGGGCCTGATGGGCCCGGTCGTTCTTGGCCACGACCATGACCCCCGACGTGTTCTTGTCGAGGCGGTGGACGATGCCGGGCCGGCGGACCCCACCGATGCCCGACAGGCTGTCGCCGCAATGGGCCAGCAGGGCATTCACCAGGGTGTGGTCGGGATTGCCGGGGGCCGGGTGGACGACCAGCCCGGCCGGCTTGTCGAGCACAAGCAGGTCTGAATCCTCGAAGAGGATGTCGAGCGCCAGCGCCTGCGGCAGCGGCGTCGCCGGTTCGGGCTCCGGAACGTCGACCACGAAGCTGTCGCCCTTTTTGACCTTGCGGGACGGCTCTTCTATCGTCGTGCCATCGGCCAGCGTCACGCGGCGGCCCTCGATCAGCGCCTTCACGCGGCTTCGCGTGAGGATCGGCAAGGCGGTCGCCAGCGCGCGGTCCAGCCGCTCGCCGGCGGCGCTGTCGTCGAAGGTCACGACGTGGCGGGCAGCATCGTTCGCAGCATCGCTCATGGAGTTTACTTGGCGTCCCCTACTCAGGCCTCCGCACCGCTCTGGCTGAAGGTGCTGGTCATCGTGATGGGCCTGCTGATCGTGGCCGGCTTCGTCGTCATCGCGGCCGAAATCGCCCGCCGCATGTCTACGCCCAACGCCGCCCGCCCGCCAGCGTCCGGGAAATTCGCCGAACGCATCGCGCTGCCGTCGGGCGCGCGCGTGGTGTCGATGAACGCCGTCGGCGACCGCCTCGTCATCCATGTCGAGACCCAGGGTGGTCCGGCTGCGGCCTACATCGTCGATCCGCGCAACGGCGCGCTGCTCGGCACCGTCGAATTCCCGCCCGGTGTGGCCCGGTAGCGATGTTCGACCACCTGTCGATCACCACGACCGACCTTGCGAATGGCGGCAGCAGCGACGGCCCGCCCGGTATCCGCGATGTCTACGCTCCCGACTATTGCGCTGCGTTCGTGCGCGATCCTGACGGAAACCGTCTCGAAGCTCTGACGCGCCGCCCCGAGGAACAGGAATGAACTTTCGCAGCGATAACGAGGTCGGCGCGCATCCCGCGATCATCGAGGCCGTGGGCCGCGCCTTCTCGAGCGGCACCGCGCCCTCCTACGGCGCCGACGACTGGACACAGAGGGTCGAGCAGCGGTTGCGCGATCTTTTCCAGCGACCGGATCTCGTGGCCTTTCCGGTCGCGACCGGCACCGCCGCCAACGTGTTGTCGCTCGCGTGCTGCACGCCGCCGTGGGGCGCCATCTTCTGTCACCCCGCCGCGCACATCTCGGTCGACGAGGCCAATGCGCCGGAGTTCTACACCTCGGGCGCCAAGCTCTGCGCAATCGACGGGCCGGCGGGCAAGATCGATCCCAAGAAGCTCGCCTCGACGCTGGCCGAACCGGTCTACGGCGTCGTGCATCATCCGCAGCCCGCGGCCGTCAGCATCACGCAGGCGACCGAGTGCGGCACCGTCTATGGGCCCGAGGAAGTAGCCGCCATTGCGACGTCGACGCACCGACATGGGCTGATGCTCCACATGGACGGCGCGCGCTTCGGCAATGCCCTCGCCTTCGTCGGCTGCACGCCGGCCGAACTGTCGTGGAAGGCGGGTGTCGACGTGCTGAGCTTCGGCGCCACCAAGAATGGCGCGATCGCCGCGGAAGCCGTCATCTTCTTCAATGCGAACCTCGCCCGGGAGTTCGAGTTCCGGCGCAAGCGCGGCGGCCACCTGCTGTCCAAGATGCGCTTCCTGTCGTCCCAGCTCGAGGCCTATCTGACCGACGGGCTGTGGCTGGCCAACGCCCGTCACGCCAACGCCATGGCGCGCCGCCTGGTCGCCGGCCTGACGCCGCTCAAGGGCACCCAGCTTCTCTATCCCGTCGAAGCCAACGAAATCTTCGTCGTCCTGCCGGCGCACATGCACGATGCGCTGGAAGCAGGCGGCGCACGCTATCACCCCTGGCCATCCGACCGGCCGGGCGAGCGCGCGTTCCGGCTGGTCACGGCGTTCGACACCAGCCCGGCAGACGTCGATAAGTTCCTCTCCATCGCCAAGGCAGCGTAGGGTCCCCATGACACACCAGCGTACCCTCACCACCGCCCACTGGGGCGTTTACGAAGTCGAGTACGACGACGCGGGCCAGGCCATCCGCCTGCATCCGTTCTCGAAGGACCCCGATCCCTCGCCGATCGGCCTGCACATGCTGTCGGACGAAGTGGCGCGCCTCAGGGTGCGGCGGCCGGCGGTGCGCAAGAGCTGGCTGGAGCGTGGCCCCGGAGCGAATAGCGACAAAAGAGGACAAGAGCCGTTCGTCGAGGTGTCGTGGGACGAAGCGCTCGACCTCGTTTCGAAGGAGCTCGCGCGCGTCAAGGAGACCTACACCAACCGCGCGATCTTCGGCGGCTCCTACGGCTGGTCGAGCGCCGGCCGCTTTCATCACGCCCAGAGCCAGGTCCATCGCTTCCTGAATTCCGTGGGCGGCTACGTCCGCCACCAGGATTCCTACAGCCTGGGTGCTGCGCGCGTGCTGATGCCGCACATCGTGGCGACGATGGAAGAGCTGATGGTCATGCACACCGGCTGGGACGTGTTGGCCGAGAACTGCAAGCTGTTCGTCACCTTCGGCGGCGTGCCGCGCAAGAACGCGCAGATCAACGCCGGCGGCGCCACGCTGCATCATGTGAAGGCCGGTCTCTTTTCGATGCGCGACGCGGGCGTGCGTTTCATCAACGTCACGCCGACCGGTGAAGACCTCGACAATGGCGGCGACGTCGAGTGGCTGGCGATCCGACCCAACACCGACGCCGCGATGATGCTGGCGCTCTGCCACACGCTGTTCGTCGAGAATCTTTACAATCGCGAATTCCTCGACCGCTGCACGGTGGGCTTCGACAAGTTCACGCCCTACCTCACCGGCCAGACCGACGGCCAGCCGAAGGACGCGGCCTGGGCCGAGAAGATCACCGGCATTCCGGCCAGCCGCATCGAGAGCCTGGCGCGCGAGATGGCGGCCAACCGCACGACCGTCAGCATCGGCTGGTCGCTGCAGCGCAGCCATCACGGCGAGCAGCCGTTCTGGGCGCTGGTCACGCTGGCCTGCATGCTGGGCCAGATCGGCCTGCCGGGCGGCGGCTTCGGCGCGGGCTACGGGCCTGTCAACATGATGGGCAGCTCGCATCCCAAATATTCCGGCCCGACCCTGCCGCAGGGCAAGAACGCGGTCAGCGACTTCATCCCGGTCGCACGCTTCACCGACATGCTGCTCAATCCCGGCGGCAAGGTGCCTTACAACGGCCAGGACCTCACCTATCCCGACATCAAGCTCGTCTACTGGGCGGGCGGCAATCCGTTCCATCATCACCAGGACCTCAACCGCCTGACGATGGCGTGGCGCAAGCCCGAGACGATCATCTTCCACGAGCAGTTCTGGACTCCCGCGGCGCGTATGGCCGACATCGTCCTGCCGGCGACGACCACGCTGGAGCGCGACGACATCGGCTACGGCAGCCGCGAGCCGTTCCTGATCGCCATGAAGAAGGCGCGCGAGCCGATCGGCGAGGCACGCGACGACTACTGGATCTTCTCGGAGCTGGCGCGGCGTCTGGGCCAGGGCGACGGCTACACCGAGGGCCGCGACACGATGGCGTGGCTGTCGCACCTCTATCAGCAGTCGCGCGAGAAGTCGGCGGCCGCCGGCGTCACCATTCCGGCCTTCGACGACTTCTGGGCAGCCGGCATCGCCGAGGCCACAGGCGAGAATCGCGAGCCGGTGATGCTGGCCTCGTTCCGCGCCGATCCCGCCGCGCATCCGCTCAAGACGCCGTCGGGCAAGATCGAGATCTATTCCGAGAAGATCGCCTCGTTCGGCTACGACGATTGCCCGCCGCATGCGGTGTGGCTGGAGCCGATCGAATGGCTGGGCTCGAAGACCGCCGAGCGCTATCCGCTGCACATGCTGTCGGACCAGCCGGCCGACAAGCTGCACAGCCAGCTCGACCACAGCCCGCATTCACGCGCCACCAAGATCAAGGGACGGCAGCCGATCACGTTGCATCCGGGCGACGCCACCGCACGCGGCATAGCCGCCGGCGACCTGGTGCGCGTGTTCAACGACCGCGGGGCCTGCCTCGCCGCGGCACGGCTGAGCGATCGCATCCGGCCGGGCGTCGTGCGCCTCTCGACCGGCGCCTGGTTCGATCCCTCCGATTCGGGCTCCAACCGGCCGCTGGAAAAGCACGGCAATCCCAACGCCCTCACCCTCGACATAGGCGCCTCGAAGCTCAGCCAGGGCTGCATCGCGCAGACCTGCCTGGTCGAGATCGAGCGCTTCGACGGGCCGGCGCCGATGGTGACCGCGCACCGGCTGCCGGCGCTGGAAACGCGTTGAGGGCGGCTAGGTAATCGCCGCGAACCTGGCGGCGTGCCGATTGTGCTCGGCGATGACACTGCCCATGTCGACGGTGACGATCTTTCCGTCGCGGACGATCGGCCGGCCGCCGACGACGGTGTAGGCCGCGGTCTGCGGCGCGCAGAACACCGTCGCGGCCACCGGATCGCCGAGGCCGCCGGCGAAGCCCACGGTATTGAGGTCGAGCGCGAAGAAATCGCACATCTTGCCGGTGGCGAGCGATCCGATGTCGTTGCGGCCCAGCAAGGACGCGCCGCCGAGCGTCGCCAGTTCCAGCGCCTGACGGGCGGTCATCCATTCGCTGTCGCGCCGGGGATCGGACGTGGAAAGCGTCGTGTCGGGCCCTTCTGGCGCACGCAGGCCCATCCTCAAACGTGCCAGAAGCATGGCCTGGCGGACTTCGCCCAGCATATGGCTGCCGTCGTTGCTGGCCGACCCATCGACGCCGATGCCGACCTTCACGCCGGCCTCGCGGTATTTCATGACCGGCGCGATGCCCGAGGCGAGGCGCATGTTGGAGCACGGGCAATGGCAAACGCCCGCGCCGGCACGGGCGAACTGGGCGATCTCGGCATCGTTGACGTGGACGGCGTGGGCGTACCAGACGTCCTTGTCGAGCCAGTCGAGCGAGCGCATGTATTCGACCGGACGCATCTTGTGACGCTCCAGCGTGTAACGCTCCTCGTCCATGGTCTCGCAGAGGTGGGTATGCAGCCGCACGCCGTGCCGACGGGCGATCACGGCGGACTGCTTCATCAATTCGGCCGACACCGAGAAGGGCGAGCACGGCGCCAGCACGATCTGCGTCATCGAACCGGGCTTCGGATCGTGATAGCGGCCGACCACCCGCTCGCTGTCGGCAAGAATGTCGTCTTCGTCCTCGACACAGGAATCGGGCGGCAGGCCGCCGCGCGACTGGCCCAGCGACATCGACCCGCGGGACACCGCGAAGCGAACCCCGATTTCCTTCGCCGCCGCGATCTGATCGTCGACCTTGCAGCCGTTGCGGAAGACATAGGCGTGATCGAAGACGGTGGTGCAGCCCGACAAGGCGAGCTCGGCGCAGCCGACGATGGTGGAGGTGCGGCTGGCCTCGGGCGTGCGCGCGGCCCAGACCATGTAGTGGGCCTTGAGCCAGCGGAACAGGTTGTTGTTCTGCCCCGCCGGAAGATTGCGCGTGAGCGTCTGGTCGAGATGGTGATGGCCGTTGATCAGGCCCGGCAGGACGATGTGTCCCTTGAGGTCGAGGACCGTGTCGGCGGTGGTGGGCAGCGCCGTGGTCGGCCCGACCTGCCGCAAGACGCCGTCGATGGCGAACAGGCCGGCGTCGGGGATCTCGCGGCGCTGCTCGTCCATCGTCACGACGAACGCGTTCTTCACCAGCAAAGTCGCCATCGCGGCCCCTCAGAAAATCAGACTGTCGATGCTACGATGCCCTCGCCAGCCCTACCAAACCAGCAGGATTTGGCGGCAGCCTAGCCCTTACCCCCGAAGGCAGGCATGGTACGGCTTCGGAGAGTTGGACTTTTTTCGGGGGGCACCATGAAGACGACCGTCGGCGCTGGAACGCGCGTGGGCCGAGCGGGGATACCACGGCGGCGTCTGCTCGACGGCGGCGTTGCCCTCGGCGCCCTTGTCCTCGGGGCGCGCGGCGCCAGCGCGCAAAATCTGCCTCACAATCACGATCACATGTCGGGAACGCTGGGTCTGGTCCCGCGGCCCGCCAATCCGGCCATGGGTCAGGCCCTCGTCGAACCCGAGGCCCGGCGGTCGGCGAACGGTGAGCTGCGCACAACGCTCCGCGCTGCCTATGCCTACCGCGATATCGGCGGGTTCCGCCTCTATGTCCGGAGCTACGAAGGGGGATCACCGGGACCGACGCTGCGCATGAAGCCGGGCGAGGTGCTGCGCATCAGGTTCACGAACGATTTGCCGCCGAACAGGGACTTGATGCCGATGGACATCAGCAACCCGCACCAGTTCAGTAATACCAACTTCCATTTCCACGGCGCGCACACCAGTCCGAGCGGCATTTCCGACAACGTCATGCGCTCGATGCGGCCAGGCCAAGTCTACGACATCGAGATCGAGCTGCCGAAGGACCATCCGGGCGGCACCTACTGGTACCATCCGCACCATCACGGCAGCGCCGACATCCAGATGGCGAGCGGCATGGTGGGGGCGATCATCGTCGAGGGCGATTTCGACGACGTCCCCGAGATCACCAACGCCCGCGAGCGCACGCTCGTGCTGGCCGAGATGGTCTTCGACCAGCGGGGGATGGTCGAGAATTTCGAGATGCTGTTTTCGGAGACCGCCACCCGATTCTTCTCGGTGAACGGCCAGCGGCGACCGACGATCACGATGCGGCCGGGCGAGGTCCAGCGCTGGCGGCTGCTCGGCGCCGGCTACCAGAACGACATGTTCCTCGAGCTGGAAAAGCACGACCTGCACGTCATCGCCTATGACGGCGTCCAACTGGGCGGCGTCGAAAGTCTCAAGAACCTGCTGATGGCGCCGGGCCAGCGCGCCGATGTCCTCGTGCAGGCCGGCGCCCCCGGCACCTACGAATTCCGCGGCCTGCCCTACGACCAGGGCTATCCGTCACCGACCGGCCCTGTCGCGCGCCTGGTCGTCGCGGGCGAGCCGATGGCGATGAAGCTGCCGACGGCGTTGCCGAAGCCGCCGCTCGAGACCATCCGCGATGCCGAAATCACCGGCAAGCGCACCCTCACCTTCTCTGCGACCTGGCCGGAAGCCGAAGCCGCGGGCCATTGGTCGGAATTCAGCTTCCTGATCGACGGCAAGAAGTTCGATCCCAACCGCATCGACCAGCGCGTCAAGCTCGGTGCCGTCGAGGAATGGACGATCAACAACACTCACTTTCACGACCACATCTTTCACATTCACACCAATCCGTTCCAGGTCACCCAGGTGAACGGCAAACCGGCGTCGAACCTGCCATGGCGCGACACCGTCGTCGTGCCGCGCAATGGCAGCCTGGTGTTTCGTTCGCGCTTCCTCGATTACACCGGCATCTACATGCTGCACTGTCACATGATGAACCATGAGGAAATGGGCATGATGCAGACCGTGGAAGTCTACAAGGACTGACATCGAGGCAGACATGAACCTGAATACCATCGTTGAGGTAAAGCGTCCGAGTTCGTCGGACCAGATCGGCCAGTGGCGTGACGGATATGCCTGGCTGGCCGGCGGAACCTGGCTTTTCTCCGAGCCGCAGATCGCCACCAACACGCTGATCGATCTCGACGGGCTCGGCTGGGCGCCGCTCACCGCGACGGCCGACGGCCTCGAGATCGCAGCGACCTGCAGGATCGTCGAACTGCACGACTTCAAGGGGCCGCCCGAATGGCGGGCAGTCCCGCTGTTCGACCAGTGCATCGACGCCTTCCTGATGTCGTTCAAGATCTGGAACGCAGCGACCGTCGGCGGCAACGTCAGCATGTCGCTGCCCGCCGGCGCCATGATCTCGCTCACCTCGGCCCTCGAAGGCGTCTGCACGCTATGGCCGCGTGATGGCGCGCCGCGCCAGGTTCCGGTCGTCGACTTCGTCACCGGCAACCATGCGAACGTGCTGCAGAAGGGCGAACTGCTGCGCTCGATCCACCTCCCCGCGTCGGCGCTTTCGAAGCGCTCTGCCATGCGGCAGATGTCGCTCACCCATCTCGGGCGCTCGGCCGCGCTGATCATCGGCACCGCCGGCGACGATGGCCGCGACTTCCTGCTCACGATCACCGCGTCGACGCCGCGCCCCGTCCAGCTACGCTTTGCCCAAATGCCATCGGCCGACGAGCTGCGCCATGCCATCAACGACCGGTTGCCGGGCGACGGCTACTTCCATGACGTCCACGGATCGGCTCCCTACAAGCGCCACGTCACCTTCTATCTGGCCGAACAGATACGGGCGGAACTGGCATGAGCAAGTTCGAAGTCAACGGCCACCTCTATTCGGCCGAGCCGAGGCCCGGCCAATGCCTGCGCACCTTCCTGCGAGACCTCGAAGTGTTCGGCGTGAAGAAGGGCTGCGATGCGGGCGACTGCGGCGCCTGCACGGTGTGGCTCGACGGCAAGCCGTTCCATTCCTGCCTGGTCCCCGCCTTCCGGGGAGAAGGCCGCAAGATCACGACCATCGAGGGCCTCGCCAAGGACGGCAAGCTGCATCCCGTACAGCAGGCCTTCCACGACGCCCAGGCCTTCCAGTGCGGCTACTGCGCCGCCGGCATGATCATGACCACGGCCTCGGCCGCGTTCGACGAGGCGCGCAAGGCCGACCTGCCACACGCATTGAAGGGCAATCTCTGCCGCTGCACCGGCTATCGTTCGATCAACGACGCGCTCAGCGGCAAGACCAACATCGAAGAAGACGTTGCCGGCAAGGCCTGCGGTGCCAACCTGCCCAATCCCTTCACCGACGCCATCCTGACCGGCAAGGCGCGCTACACGATGGACATCGCGATCGAGGGCTTGCTGCACATGAAGGTGCTGCGCTCGCCGCACGCCCATGCGCGCATCAAGAGCATCGACCGCACCAAGGCCACGGCCGTGCCGGGCGTCGTCGCCGTCTATACCTGGGAAGACGTGCCGCGCCGGCTCTACAGTACCGCGCTGCACGAGGACCATCTCGTCGACCCGGACGACACCTACTTGCTGGACAACGTGGCCCGCTTCGCAGGCCAGCGTATCGCCATGGTGGTCGGCGAGAGTGAGCCCGCGGCCGAAGCCGGCTGCCGCGCCCTCGAGGTCGAGTACGAAATCCTGCCGGCGGTCTTCGATCCGGTTGCCGCCATGGAGCCGGGCGCGCCGCTGCTGCACGACAAGAAGGATGTCGTCACCCAGAGCGACAACATCTTCTGCACCCTGCAGGGCGAGATCGGCGACGTGGCCAAGGGCTTCAAGGAAGCCGATGCCATCCATGAGATGACCTACTCGACGTCGCGCGTGCAGCACGTGCATCTCGAGACCCATGGCTCGATCGCCTACAGAGGCGAGGACGGTCGCTGGCATGTGCGCACCAGCTCGCAGGGCCCTTTCGCCGTCCGGACGAAGCTGGCCTACCTGATGGGCGTGCCGGTGCGCGACATCCACGTCTTCACCGAGCGGGTCGGCGGCGGTTTCGGCGGCAAGCAGGAGATGGTGTCGGAAGATCTCCCCCTGTTCGCCTCCATGAAGCTCAGTGGCCGCCCGGTAAAATGGGAGTGGACGCGAGAGGAGGAATTCATCGGTGCCACGACGCGGCACCAGATGACGACCAAGATCAGGATCGGCGCCAAAAAGGATGGCACGCTCACCGCCCTCGACGCCCATGTCGTGTCCAACACGGGCGCCTACGGCAACCACGCCAGCGAGACCCTGGCCGCGGCGATGGCGAGCCCGTTCGCGGCCTATCGCTGCGAGAACAAGAAGGGTGTCGGCCACGTCGTCTATACCAACATGATCCCGGGCGGCGGCTTCAGGGGTTACGGCGCCTCGCAGACGACCTTTGCGATGGAGTGCGCCATCGACGAGCTGGCGGGCCTGCTGGGCATCGATCCGGTCGAGATGCGGCGCAAGAACGTCGTGCGCCCCGGCGATAACATCGAATCGATCTGGAAAGAACCGAGCGACGCGAGCTTCGGCAGCCACGGCATCGACGAATGCCTCGAGATCGTCGAGACGGCGCTCAAGAATGGCAACGGCGTGGCAAGGCCGGACGGCGAGGACTGGGCCGAGGGAACGGGCGTGGCACTGGCGATGCTCGAATGCGGTCCGCCCACCGAACACCGTTCCGGTGCCGAGATGAAGCTGCTGGCCGACGGCACCTATCACCTGGCCTGTGGTTCGTCGGAAATGGGTAACGGCATTACCACGGCGCACAAGCAGATCGCCGCCTCCATTGTCGGCGTGCGGGCCAGCGACGTCGACATCATCAACGCCGACACCGACCGCACGCCTTACGACACCGGCACCTTCGCCAGCACCGGCACGGTCGTGGCGGGCAAGGCGGTCCACATCACCGCCGAGGCAATGCGCGACGACATCCTGGATTTCGCCGCCCGCCACAGCGGCGTCGCGCTCGACAAATGTCGGCTCGACAACGATGCGGTGGTCTGCGGCAACAAGCGGATCCCGCTCGCCGAACTCCATGCTGCCGGCACCAGGGTCAATCATCGCTTCACGGTCGGCCGCAGGGCCTATCTTTCGCCGCGCTCCATCGCGTTCAACGTGCAGGGCGTGCGGCTGGCGATCCACCGGGTGACCGGCGAGATACGCATCCTGCACAGCGTGCATGCCGCTGACATCGGCGTTCCGATCAACCCGATGCAGTGCCGCGGCCAACTCGATGGCGCCGTCGCCATGGGCTACGGCTGGGCGCTGACCGAGAACATGGTCCATGAAGAGGGTCACATGGTGAACCCGCAGCTGCGCAACTATCGCATCCCGGCTTTTGCCGACACGCCGCACACCGACATCTTCTTTGCCGATACGCACGACACGATCGGGCCCCTGGGCGCCAAGTCCCAGGGCGAATGCGGCATCAACCCGGTGGCGCCGGCGATCTCCAATGCGCTGGCCGCGGCGACAGGCGAACGTTTCGCCCACCTGCCCTTCACGCCCGACCGGCTCTACGCCAAGCTCGCGGCGAAGCCATGAGCACGGCGGCCATCGCCCCCGGCCGCAGCGTCAGCATCGTGACACAGACCTGCGTACGTCCGGAGCGGGCCGAGGATTTCGCACGCTGGCAGGGCGAGACCAGTACCTTCATTGCCAAATTCCCCGGCTTCCTCGAGCAGCGGCTGATGCCGCCCAAGCCGCCGTTGCAGGTCGACTGGGTGATCCTGCAGCGCTTCACGACCCTCGAGGCTGCTCGGACATGGCTGGCCTCGTCCGAGCGCCAGACACGCATCGAGGGCGCCGCGCCCCTGCTGGTCGGACGCGACGACGTGCATATCGTCCAGGACGAAGCGCAAGGCATCAAACCTTCGCCGGCGTCGGTGGTGATCAGCACACGGGTACTGCCGGGAAAGGAAGTCGAGTACCGCGCCTGGGAGCGCAAGATCGCGGCCGCGCAATCCAAGGCGCCCGGCCTGCAGGGCTACCGCTTCGAGTCGCCCGTCCCCGGCGTTCAGGAGGACTTCGTCGCCATCCTGCGTTTCGACACCGAGGCCAACTTGCAAGCCTGGCTCAATTCGCCGGCACGAAAGAAGCTGGTCGAGGAGGCAACGCCTCTCATCGAGGAATTCCACACCCGGATGGCGCGCACGGGCTTCGATCAGTGGTTCCAGGACAGCGCCAGCCACGGCGCCGCACCGCTGCCAGCCTGGAAGATGAACATGCTGGTGCTGCTGATGCTGTACCCGATCGTATTCCTGTTCGGGGTATTCGTCGGCACGCCGCTGTTTACCGACGTGCTTCATTTGCCGTTCGCCATCGCCCTGTTCCTCGGCAACATCGTGAGCGTCATCCTGACCGGCGCTCTCGTGCCGTGGATCGCCGGGCACTTCGGCTGGTGGCTGGCCCCCGCGGACAGGGAGGCTGTGCGGCCCCACGTTCTCGGGGCGGCCCTGATTGCCGCCCTCTATGCCCTTATGGTGGTCGCCTTCTGGCGCCTGTTTTGAAGTCCGTTCGAGGCTGATAGACTGACGCCATGGACAAGCTCATGACCAGGCGTGGTGCGATAGCCGTAACCCTGCTGTGCATCCCGCCGGCCATTTCGCAAGCCATGGCCCAGGCCCAGCAGCAACAGACGTCGCCGCAGGCCTTCCTCGAAGGAATATACCGGCCTTATCTTGCCGATGACTTCAAGGGGCAGTCCTACACGCACGTCAACCGCTTCTTCACCCCGGACCTCGCCCGCGCCATCGAGGACGACATGCGTGAAGCCTCGCGGCGGAAGGAAGTCCCGACGCTCGACGGCGATCCGTTCATCGACGCGCAGGATTGGGAGATCGGGAAACTCTCGATCTCGGCCACGGTCGATGGCGCAAAGGCGACCGGCCTGGTGGGCTTCGAGAACATGGGCAAACAGGTCCGTCTCACCGTCGACCTGATCCAGACACCGACCGGCTGGCGCATCGCCGATATCAAGGCGCCCAGCGGCTCGCTGCGCGCGCTCTACAAGCTGCCCTAGTCGCTCGCCGTAGTCGCGCTCATCGTCCGGCAGAGCAAGGCGTCAGTGGCGCCAGCTCGTGTCGGTCTTGTCGATCTTGCGGATCAGCGCCGCGAATTCGAGATCGCCGATGCTGCCGCCACCCTTTTCAGAGAAGCCGTCGACATCGGCGCCGGACTTCGCCGCGAGATTGTCGCCCAGGATGTTGAGCGTGCCGGCCGCCCCGGCATCGAGCTGGATCTGGCAGGCGCGCTCGAGGCGATAGAGCCGCACGAAGGCTTCGGGCACGGTGCGGCCGGTGGTCAGGATGCCGTGGTTGCGCAGCATCATGGCCTGGTTGTCGCCCAGGTTCTCGAGCAGACGGCCGCGCTCGTCGAGATCGAGGCTGGGGCCTTCATAGTCGTGATACGAGAGCTTGCCGTGAAACGTCGTGGCGGCCATCGAGATCGGCAGCAGCCCTTCCTTGATGGCGCACACCGCCATGCCGGCGCGGGTATGTGTGTGCATCACCACCTTGTGGCGCGCCGCGTGGGCCATGTGGACGGCCGAATGGATGACGAAGCCCGCGTAATTCACGGGATACTTCGACTCGCCGATGATGTTGCCGTCGAGGTCGATCTTCACCAGGTTCGAGGCCGTGACCTCGTCGTAGTTGAGGCCGAAGGGATTGATCAGGAAGTGCGCCTGCTCGCCCGGGACGCGTGCGGTAAGATGGCCGTAGATCAACTCGGTCCAGCCGAAATGATCAACCAGCCGATAGGCCGCCGCGAGCTGGCGGCGCAGCACCGCCTCGCCTTCGGCCGGCGACAGGGAACTGATGTCGATCCCGGTGAGCGGCAGATCCTGGGCGATGTGCATGTCCATGGGCGGTTCCTCCCGGCGGAAACAGGCGAGAGGCAAGCTTAGGCCCGCGCGCTATGCTCCGGCAACAAAAGAGGAAACACCAAATGGCCGAAAAACCGCGCCTCGATACGACGCGCCTGCAGAAGATGGCGCAGGCCTATTGGGAAAGTGCCGCCCTGATGGCCGCGGTCGAGCTCGAAGTCTTCACCGCCATCGCCCATGGCCACGACACGATCACGACGGTGGCCAAGGCGGTCGGCATGAGTGCGCGCAATGCCGAGCGCCTGCTGACGGCGCTCACCGCCATGACCCTGCTCACCCGCGACGATGACCAGGACGGCGTGGGGCACTTCGCCAACGCGCCCGACGTGCAGCGCTTCCTGGTCAAGGACAGCGACCGCTACGCCGGCCCGTGGATCCTGTTCACCAAGCCGCGCTGGACCGCCTTCGGCGAACTCTCGAAGCGGCTCAGCAATCCCGAGGAGAACCGGCTCGGCGCCTATGTCGACTTCTCGGTCGAGGATGCACGGCGCTATCACGCCGCCACCTACTCGATCGGCATGGGTGCCGCCCGCCTGTTCAGCCGCAGCGTCGACCTCAAGGGCCGCAAGCTCCTGCTCGATCTCGGCGGCGGCTCGGGCGCCTATTCGATCGTGGCGACCCAGACCTTTCCGGGTCTCAAGGCGATCGTGCTCGACCTGCCGCCGGTCGCGGTGGTGGCCGACGAATATATCGCGGCCAATGGCGCCGCCGACCGCGTCAGCACGCTGCCCGGCGATTTCACCCGGACCGAATTCCCCCACGGCGTCGATGTCGTGGTGATGGCCAGCAACCTGCCGCAATACGAGCCCGACCTGATCCGCCTCGTGGTCGCCAAGGCCTTTGCGGCGCTCGTGCCCGGCGGCGAAATGCATCTGGTCGGCGAGACCCTGCACGACGACCGGCGCGGGCCGCTTTCCGCCGCCCTCTGGGGCCTCAACGAGGCGATCCAGCACAGCACCGGCCTCGCCCACACCGAAGCGGAGGTGAAGGGATATCTGCAGGGCGCGGGATTTGCCGACGTCGCGGTCCACCCCTTCGTGCCCGGCGTCCTGTCGCGGATCGCCGGCCGCAAACCGGGCTGACCGGGAGGGCCAATCGTCGGGGCCAATCGGTGGGGGTTGCACCGGCCGGACCATTCGACTATCTGTCGCCTCCGGCCCTTAGCTCCCTTCGTCTAGAGGCCTAGGACGTGGCCCTCTCAAGGCTAAAACACGGGTTCGAATCCCGTAGGGAGCGCCAACCGAGTAGGAAAAGCCCAAAACTAAAAGAACCCTTACGGTTCGGGCTTTTTCCTTTGCGGGGTTCCTAACAATCTTCCTAACAAAAGGGGATTGTGGAAGGGCTATAGTGGGAAGAATGCCAACCGAGAACGGCCTGCCCCAGTACGTCTCCAGAGACGACAAGTCGAAGAACTACCAATACTACCGCCGCCCCCCCACCGGGGTGAAAGGAGCGGCGTTCTCTCGCTCGTTCAAGACCAAGGACCGCAGAGTCATGATGGCTGCGTACGCAGCGGTCCACGCCGAGGCCGAGAAGCATATTGCCCGGTTGATCAGTGGCCGGGCCCTCACGGACAGTGAGATTGAGAAGATCGTTCTGACCCTTCCGATGGCTGAAGCCATGTTCAAGTCGCCTCGGGCCATCGCATCGCGCATCGACTTGGACCGGTTCATCGATACCCATGGTGACGAACGCGTCCGGGCGCTGACCGGTCCAGATCGGGAGCGATTGAAGGAGGCAGTGGACTTCCTCAATCGCAAGGTTGAGGCGGGGCACCTTGGGGCTTTCGAGCACCGAGCCGATGCCCAGCGAAAGTTTATGACCAAACGGTTCGGACCATCAGCGGCACCCGCCCCGGCCAACACTTTCACGCTCAAGGATGCCTACGAACAGGGGTGGAAACCGTCCAAGGCTCGCGGAAAGAATACCGTGGTCGAGGTCGGCCGATACGTGGAAGAGTTCGAGGCTCTGAACGGTAAGCTTGATCTCGCCGCGTATACGCGGCAGCACTGGGCGGCATGGCGGAAAGACTGCCTCACGAAGCACGGGCCGGGACCGACCGCGTTCAAGCGGTTCTCCATGATGAAAACGGTCGTGCATGAATCGATCCGCGCCGGACTGTTCGAGCGAAAGGACTTTGGCGGGCAGGACGTGAGCATGGTTAAGACCGCTCGGAACAAGGCCCGCAATGAGGGATGGCTTCAGGACGAACTTACGGAGTTCTTCGGGGCTCCGGTGTTCCGGGGTGCAAAGGACTCTCCGCACCCTGACGCCGACTACTGGTCAGCGGTAATCATCGCCTACACAGGAGCCGCGATCATCGAGGTCTCCAATATGAACACCTCCGACGTGGCGGAGCGGCATTCGTACTGGACGTTCCGGCTCTGGCGAACAAAGAGCAAGAACTCGGAACGGATCATTCCGATCCCGCAGCAAATCCTCGACCTTGGGTTCTTGGAATACGTCAGGACCCGGCCCAAGCACGGTCCTTTGTTCGCGACCGCCGATGGAAACCGAGTCAGCAACAAGCTGATGTCTCAGACTTTCTCGCGTATGCGTGCGGACCTTGGCATCACCCGGAAGGGCGCGAACGCACACAGCTACCGCCATCACATAAAGACGGTCCTTGCGGACCTCGGAGCCCCGGAGCGGGTCAACGACTACGTCACCGGCCACGCACCGCCGAACGTCGGTCGTACCTACGGCAAGGTCGAGTTCTCGACCGCACTCCAATACCTGAACCGAGTTGATCTCGGCGTCACGATCCCGAAGTGGAAGCCTTCATGAACGGATTCGGCTGCCTGTCTCTACTGAAAACTACATCCGACAATATTCGTGATGGAGTCCGCCAAGGATCGGTTGAGCGGCGAGCTGGCCAAGCTGTCGGACCGGCCGATGGCTCGGCGAATCCTTGTCGAGAGACAGATGCGTTCGTAGATCGTTGTAATAAATCGCATAGGCAGCAAGGATCCGGCGCAGATGGGCCTCGCCAAAGACGACGATGTGATCGAGGCATTCCCTGCGGATCGAGCCGATCAGTCTCTCCGCATGCCCGTTTTGCCAGGGTGACCGCGCGGCCGTCGGGTGGTCTCGTATGCCCATCGCAGCAAGACGTCTGGTGACCGCATGACCATAGCACCCGTCGCGATCCCGGATCAGATAGTCCGGCGCTTGGTCCCACGGGAACGCCTCGGTGATCTGGCGGGCGATCCATTCCGCCGTCGGATTGCTCGTCACCGTGAGTGATATCAGCCGCCGGCGCTGATGCCGGAGGATGACCAAGACGAAGAGCAGCTTGAAGCCGACCGTCGGCACGACCAGGAAGTCCATGGCGGCGATGCCGGAGGCATGATTGTGAAGGAACGTCTTCCACGTCTGCGACCGCCCTCGCCCACCTTCTGCCATGTATTTTGCGACCGTCGACTGAGCGACCTCAATGCCGATCTTGAGCAACTCTCCATGGATCCGTGGGGCGCCCCACAGCCGGTTGGCCAGACTCATCTCCCGGATCAGCCGCCGGATCTCCACTGGAATCTTTGGCCGCCCACCACGCGAGCGCGACTTCCAGCGCCAGTACCAGCGGAACCCTTGCCGATGCCAGCGGAGCACGGTCTCTGGCTGGATAACGTTGATTACGTTCAACGCCGACGGAAACAATCGATACAGCCAGACGAAGATCAGTCGGTCCGCGATGGACAGCCTCGGCTTCGAGGGTAGCTTCCGACGCAGCACGTTCAGCTGATGCCGCAGCAGAACAATCTCGGCCTCGAGGCTTTCCCGCGACCTGAACGGCGAGACCAGGATATGGGTAAACAGGCTCAGGAACGCGATCATCGCGCGTCAGCCTAGCCGATCTTATGCCTCATACCAGCGCCGATGGAGTATTCGGTAAGGA
>JAQSDW010000142.1:0-2842 GCA_029946105.1 Reyranella sp.
CTGTTGCGTCTCGACCGAGGGGACTGGACCGGAGTGATGGCCGATGATGCGCCAGCCGTCGCTGAGGCGCGCGAAGGTGTTGGTCGCCATCAGCTGTTGTATCTCGGGCAGGATCTCACGACAGACGACGATGGCGAGGCCGGGCCTCCCCACCACCCATTCCTGGGTGCAGCTTACGCTCGGCGCCTCGGGATGGCGCATGATGGCGCGCCAACTCGCCATGATGTCGGCCCGGTCGTGCAGGGCGCCCTGGCCCGGGTGCAGGCAGACGACCGACCCGGTCGGCGACCATAGAAGGTCCATGGCGTCGGCGTCGCGGTCGTTGAAGGCACGATAGAAGGCACGATTGGCCGACAGGACGGCCTCGCGTTCGTCGTCATCGAATTCCGCCAGGAGTGGCGGCAGGCGGGGTGAGCGGCGCGGCATTCGACCCTCGAAACTCCCTGGTTGCGCGGCCTAGGATTAGCCGACACAGAGGAGGCATCCAACTCAAGAGAACGTCGATGTCCATTCCCAAGCTCGAATTCCCGCCGTTCCATCTTCCGCCCGAGGCCGAGGCCTTGCGAGGCGAAGTCCGCGAATTCCTCAAGAAGACGCTACCTGCCGTCAAGACCGAGGACCGCTTCGCAAGCTGGAACACGCGCTCCTCCGACTTCAGCAGGGCGCTGGGCAAGCGTGGCTGGATCGGCATCACCTGGCCCAAGCAGTACGGCGGCAGCGAACGCAGCTTCCTCGATCGTTATGTCGTCACCGAGGAGCTGCTGGGCAACGGCGCGCCGGCCGGGGCGCATTGGGTGGCGGATCGCCAGTCCGGTCCGCTCCTGCTGCGATTCGGCAGCGAGGAGCAGCGGCAGGCCATCCTGCCGAAGATTACCGCAGGTGAATGCTACTTCTCGATCGGCATGAGCGAGCCCGATTCGGGTTCCGACCTCGCCTCCGTGCGTACGCGGGCCGAGCCGTTGCCGGGCGGCTTCCGGGTAAATGGCACCAAGGTCTGGACCTCGGGTGCGCATCACAATCACTACTGCATCACCCTGGTGCGCACGTCGGGCCAGCATGGCGACCGCCACAAGGGGTTGAGCCAGCTCCTCGTCGATCTCAAGACGCCGGGCGTTACCATTCGTCCGATCATCAATCTCGCCGGACGCCACGACTGGAACGAGGTGACGTTCAGCGACTGCTTCATTCCCGAGGAGTGCCTGATCGGCAACGAGGGTGACGGCTGGCTGCAGGTCACCAGTGAACTCGCCTTCGAACGCAGTGGTCCCGAGCGCTTCATGCAGAACTTCCACGTCCTGCGCGAGCTGGTCCGCGTGCTGGGACGCCAGCCGGCGGGGCGGGCGGCGTCGATCCTCGGGCGTATCGTCGCCCGACTGTGGACGTTGCGGCAGATGTCGGTCGCCGTGGCCGGCATGATGCAGGGTGGCAAGTCTCCCGCCATCGAGGCGGCGCTGGTGAAGGACCTCGGCACGATCTACCAGCAGGATTTGCCAGAAATCGCCCGCGTGCTGGCCGAGTCGGATGCCACGACCGAGGACGATATGGCCGATTTCCTCGACGTCGCCCAGTACGCCACCATGATGGCGCCCTCGTACACGATCCAGGGCGGCACTACCCAGGTCCTGCGCGGCATCGTCGCCCGCGGCCTTGGCCTTCGTTAGGAGACCGGCGATGGATCACGACACACGCGAGATGCTGCTCGACACCGCCGGTCGCTTTTTTGCCGAGCGCTGCGGTAAGGAAATCGTGAACGGCGTGGAGAAGGGCGCCTGGCCTGGCGATTTCTGGACGGAAATCGAGGAGATGGGCCTGCCGCTCACCGCCGTGCCCGAGGACAAGGGCGGCGTCGGCGGCACGCTGGCCGACCTGATGGCCGTGCTGCGGCTGGCCGGCGCCAACGCCGTGCCGGTGCCGCTCGCCGAGACAGCACTCGCCAATCTTCTGATCGCCGCGGCCGGCGGCACGCCCGCATCAGGGCCGGCCACGATCGTTCTGGGCAACCTCAGCGTCGACAATGGACGGCTTTCCGGCAAGGTCGATCGTGTGCCGTTCGCGTCGGTTGCGGACCGCTTCGTCGCGGTCGCCAATTCGGGCGGCAAATTCGTGGTTTCCGTCGTCGACAAGGCCAATGCCAAGGTGAAGGCAGCGCCCAGCCATGCCGGCGAGCCCTACGGCACCGTGGCATTCGACAAGGCAGCCTGTGCGTTCTCCGGCGTTTCGACCGTGAGCGCGGAGCGGGCACTCGAACTCGCAGCCCTGGCGCGCGCCATGCAGATGGCGGGTGCGGCCGACAAGGTGCTGGCCACAACCGTGGAATATTCCAAGCAGCGCGTGCAGTTCGGCCGCTCGATTTCGACCTTCCAGGCGATCCAGCACATGTTGGCCGAGCTCGCGAGTTGCGTGGCCGCAACCATCGCGTCTGCTGAGGCGGCATCGCGCGACGCCGATGAAGGCGGATTGGCCGACGGCGGCAGCTTCTCGATCGCCGCCGCCAAGACGCAGGCTTCCGACTTCGCCCAGCGCATCTGCGGTATCTCGCATCAGTCGATGGGTGCGATGGGCTTTACCCACGAGCACGTCCTGCATCACTACACGCGCAGGCTCTGGGTGTGGCGGCGCGACTTCGGCAGCGAGAGCTTCTGGGGCGAGAAGATCGGCGCCGCAGTCGCCAAGGCCGGTCCGCAGGCGCTGTGGCCATCGCTGACGTCGAGCAAATACGCGGCCTGACAGCCGCGCCTTCACGGTTGCGGGGAAAACGGGTAAATACCCATTGGCGAGCGATGCCTTGCCGCTGAGGGGAATTCCCATGTCTGCACTACGCTCCATCTTTCCCGGCTCCATC
>JAQSDW010000142.1:2942-29686 GCA_029946105.1 Reyranella sp.
GCTCCATCTTTCCCGGCTCCATCGTTCTGGCGATCGGCCTTCTGTGCGCTTCGTTGGCGCCGGCTGTAGCCCAGGCGCCGGTGGCGGTGCCGCCCGGCATGACCCAGGAGCAGTTCAACGCGCTGGTCGATGCCATCAGCAATTCTGTGACCGAGAAGCTGAAGGCCGAAGGCGTTCCCGCCACGGCGCCCCCGGCCGCGGCACCTGCGCCCGCCGCCGCCCCAGCCACCGCTCCGGCCGCGTCGTCAAAGTCATCCAAGGCGCCGCCGCCGCCCAAGATCGTCAAGACCCCGATCAAGGAGGGGCCCGACGAGTTCGCGGTATTCTTCCAGCGCGCGAAGCAGGTCGTCTTTGCCCTTCCTGAACTCGGCCGGCATATCGCCGCCATTCCAAGCCTTGTCGATCAACGGGCTGAAGGGGGCGGGGGCGCCGCCTCCCTGCTGCTGCTGCTCGTTCTCGTGGCCGTCGTCGCCTTTGCCGCCGAGTCGATCCTGCGCCGGATCCTGAATGCGCTGCGGACGCGCCTGGCTGTCGGCGCAGGGCCGGAGCAGGGGCTGCGCTCGCTGGGGCATCTCGTGCTGCTGGCGGCGCTGGACGGGCTCGGCGTTCTGGCCGTTTTCCTGATCTGCCACGCCGCCGTCGGCGCCTGGTTCACCGGCAGCACGCCGCAGGACAAGGTGGCTGGCGCCGTGCTGACGGGCATCTTCAGTTGGCGCCTCTACGTGCTGCTGTTCCGGATCGTGCTGCAGCCCGACATGCCCAACGCGCGACTTTGCGACGTGAGGGATAAAGATGCACGGGCGATGTACCTGCGGATCTCGGTGGTGATGCTGCTGATCATCTTCGCGCGTATCCTGGGGCAGGTCCTCTTCGCCATGAGCACACCGATAGAGGCCATGGGCGCCTATCAGGTCGTGGGCGTGCTGATCTACCTGACGGGCTTCCTCTGGCTCGTCACCAAGTCCAGGGAAGCCGCGCGCCAATGGTTCGGCGGACTGGGCAAGCAGGCGCGGATCATCGGCCGCCTCGGCAACAACTGGGTACCGGTGGCGACGACGTTCTTCCTGGCGCTGGGACTCACCCAGATCTATGGCGCGGTCTCAGGTCGCGTGTATATCGGCAACGCGATGGTGCTCACCCTCGTGCTCGTCGTCGGCGTGCTGATGTTCGAGACGCTGATGCAGGCCTTCGTTCGCCGGCTCGATTCCCAGCTCAAGGGCCGCACACCCGCCAGCGATGCGCCCAAGCTGCCCGACGTGGTGGCGCGCTGCATCCGCGTCGCCGTGCTGATCGGTGTCACCGTGACGATTGCCGAGACCTGGGTCGTCCAGGTGTTCGCGCTGGCCAACGAGAACGAGTGGGAGCAGATCACCCGGTCGTCGCGCACCGCCGGCGTCACGTTGTTCCTGGCCTATGTGCTGTGGGAACTGTTCAAGTACTCGACCGACCCCTACATGGCGCGCAAGAACAAGAGCGCCGCCGAAGCCATCGTCGATGGCGACGCCGCCGGCACCCCGGCGTCCCGCATCAGTACGATGATGCCGTTGCTGCGGGCCGCGACCGCAGTGCTGATCGCCATCATCGCCGTCATGGTGGCGCTCGAGTCGTTCGGCGTGAACATCACGCCGCTGATCGCCGGCGCCTCGGTCTTCGGCATCGCGATCTCCTTCGGCAGCCAGACGCTGGTCAAGGACATCGTCTCGGGCATCTTCTACCTGTCCGACGATGCCTTCCGCGTCGGCGAGTACATCGACTGCGGCAAGGCCAAGGGCACGGTGGAAGGCTTTACGCTGCGCTCGATCAAGCTCAGACACCAGAACGGCCAGGTTCACACCATACCGTTCGGCCAGCTCGGCCAGATCACCAACTTCAGCCGCGACTGGATCACGGTGAAGTTCAACATGCGCTTCGCCGGCAACACCGACATCGAGAAGCTGCGCAAGGCGGCCAAGAAGATCGGCGCCGACATGGCCGAGATGCCGGCCTTCAAGGCCGATCTCCTGGCGCCCTTCAAGATGCAGGGCGTGGCCGACGTCGCCGAGAACGCGCTGCTGGTCCGCTTCAAGTTCACGGCCCGGCCCGGCAATCCCGCGGCCATCCAGCGCGAGGCGGTCAAGCGCATGTTCAACACCTTCCCGGCCATGGGCATCGAGTTCGCCAAGGAGGGCGCGGCCGTGGTCGTGCAGACCGGCCCTGTCGCGGCGTCCGCGGGCGATCCCGCGGCCGATGCGGCTTCCACCCCGACGCCGGCCCCGCCCGTGCCAGCCCAGGCAGCCGCGAGCTGACGACACGCTTTTTCCGAACACGAGTTGTTCGGAATCTGTTCGGCCACAATTCATATATCGCCGACCTGCTTGAACCGGACGGTTTTTGCCGACTCAAGCCCAAATCGCGGTCTTGTTCGGGAACTGTGCCACCGTGAACGCCATGAACGACGTCAGCAACACTGCCAATGTGCTGTCCGTCGTGTTCTCTCCACATGGATCTTGAGTCCCGGAATACCAGCTAAACCCCTCCACGGGGTCGAAAAGGCCAGTGACCACGCAGCATCGTCCAATGGCCCGGGACGAAGGTCGGGCTCGGCCGGGTTTCTGCCGGCTCTTGTGCCGATCGCTGGAGTGACCTTCCAGGAACCGACTGATTGTTGCGACCTGCAGATGCGGTCGAGGGGCCGGACATGTCTGGTCGGGCGGCTTGCAGCACAGGACCCTCACAAGGAGGCAGGTACTGCAAGCAGGCGACCGCGCCAAGGGTTTGGATGCGCGGGTATTTTCACTAGGAAACGTGTCATTTGCGGTGCCTCTCTGACGGCCATGGGGGGAGGCATCGACTAGGTTCTTGGTCTGAAGGGATTATACCTCTGCGCCAGTGGCTCGCGGTCCGATCCTAGGAGCGGAAACCCCTTGCTTCGCCCGCGTGGAGAGCGGGCCGCCACCGGTCCACGAAAAAGGCCGCTCTGGGCAAGTGAACCGGGCGGCCCGCGCATCGGATGCATGTCGTGGCGACGATAGCAGAAATATACCCCAGAATCTGCGGAAGCTGCAAATTTGAGATTGCTGGCATTTTGCCAGCATATGCCGCCGCGAAGGCTCTATCCCTTGTGGTTGGCGGCACGATCTTCAAATGCTCAGTGTAGTATCCAGTTGAGCATAACGGGTCGGTTCGATATATCTCATCGAATATATCGAGATTCTGTGGAGGATATTGTTGTTGGCACCACGCCGCGCCCTGTTCGCTGTTGCAGCGGCTCTCCTGCTGGCGTCAATTGCGCCTGCCAGGGCACAGTCGAAGGACGTCGTGATCCTGGCGGCGGCGAGCCTCAAGAACGCGCTCGACGACGCCTCGGCCGCCTGGACGAAGCAGACCGGCAAGGCCACCAAGATCTCCTATGCTGCGAGTTCGGCGCTGGCCAAGCAGATCGAGGCGGGGATTCCCGCCGACCTGTTCATCTCGGCCGATGTCCCGTGGGTGAATTACGTCGCCGAGCGCAAGCTGATTAAACCGGCGAGCCGCTCCGATTTCCTCGGCAACGAGATCGTGCTGATCGCGGGCAAGGACTCGAAGGTCGATCTCAAGATCGACAAGGGCTTCCCGCTGCGCGCCGCCCTGGGCGACGGCCGTCTGGCGATGGCCAACATCGACGCCGTGCCGGCCGGCAAGTACGGCAAGGCCTCGCTCGAGGCGCTGGGCGTCTGGCCGTCGGTCGCCGACCGCGTCGCCCAGGCCGAGAATGTCCGCATGGCGATGACGCTGGTGTCGCGCGGTGAGGCGCCGCTGGGCATCGTCTATCGCACCGACGCGGCGGCCGACCCCAACGTGAAGATCGTGGGCGCATTTCCGGCCAGCAGCCATCCGCGGATCATCTACCCGATGGCGCTGCTCGCGACCTCGACCAATCCCGACGCCGAGGCGTTCGTGGCCTTCCTGAAGTCGCCGGTGGCCAAGCCGTTCTTCGAGAAGCAGGGCTTTACTGTACTGAAGTAGAACGGGCGTCGCCGTCGCTGCCAATCTCCCGATTGGCAGTTTGAAGGGACTTACCCGTCTGTGCCGCGCTGCTGGGCAATGGCCATGGCGAACACGCCATTTCCGACACTCCAGTCTGAATAGTCGTTCTCGTGCATGAAGATGAAGACGTCTTTGGGAGATACTGCCGCGTTCGCCTCCAGATTCCGGGCAATGGCTGCATAGAGTGCGCGCTTTATCGCATCGCTTCGACCCCGGCGCATTGTGATCTCGATGACGATAAGATTTTCAGAGCGGGCGATGCCGTTGAAGCTCCGGTCGAAGAAGAACTCGCCATCGCGATACTCGGTCACGAGGTTGAATAATTAATCCTCTGGCATTCTGACGCCTTCGACCAAAGCGTCGTGAATGCCCTGGACGATACTACACCTGCGATGCGGTTCGGTTCCGTGAAGAAGAGCGGTTCTGACAAATGGCATGGTTCAACCTCAACGATTTGACGATTGCACCATTGATCACGATGGATTTGCTGAAGATATTGATATTTTGTCCGATTTAATGTGATTTTGTATCACACGAAAAATCGTAAAAACTTACCAGTTGCAGCCTTGCGCGCGTTTGAAGCCGCCGCGCGCCATGGTCGGCTCACGGCTGCTGCCGAGGAACTCGCCGTCACGCATGGGGCGATCAGTCGTCATGTCAGCCATCTCGAGGCGTTCATTGGTGCGCCACTTTTCGAAGGTCCTCGAAATCGCCCCAAGCTCACGGTGGAGGGCCGTGTGTTCGGCTTCGCCCTAACCGCTGCGTTCGATCAGATCGAGGATGCGCTTCGCATTGTGGCGAAGGGCGATGACAGCATTCTGGATGTCGCATGCCTCAGCACTTTCGCCATGCGTTGGCTAATTCCGCGTCTTCACGACTTCACAGCGAAGTATCCGCGTTATGATGTACGCCTCGCGACCGACGATCGGCTACCTCGCACCCCGATGGACGTACAGATTGCGGTTTTGCCGCCGGGTGCCTCGATTCCGGATAACTGTTCGCTCCTGTTTCAGGAGCAGCTCGGGCTGGTCGTTGCGCCGTCAGTTGTAAAAGGAGAGGGGAATTGCGTTCAGGCCGATACGGCCAAGCTCCCTCGATTGGAAACGCGAACACGCCCTCATGTCTGGCACGAGTGGTCGCGCCTCACGAGCCAGGATGGGCAGGGCACAGCCCCTGCAGTGAGGATTTTCGACCACTATCACCTCACCATCGAGGCTGCGCTGAACGGGCTCGGCGCGGCAATTGCGCCGTGGCATCTGGTTGCAGGAGACGTCGCGTGCGGTCGGTTGGTCGCTCCCTACGGATTCCTGCATAGCGACTATCGGTATGTCGTGAAAGTCGAGCGACCCGGGCGGCGGAAGATGGAGCATTTTGTCGGATGGCTAAGAGAGGCAATCAGGGATTTTCCGGCACCCACGCTTTGACACTTGTCCGGGGTTTCCGTTCCCGGCAGGGACGCACATTTCTGAGCGCGCCCGGACAGATCCGAGCGAATCCAATTCGGGCAGCTTGCTTCGCCTCGGTATCTGTAATGTCTACCGGATTACTCCATGGGCTACGCTTTAGTGGATCTTTCGTGCTGGCGGGATGAGCAAGCGGGCGAGGGAGCGGATTTCGGGCGTCGAGGCGCCGTATGCTCGCCGTTCCATCTCGCGGTAGAGCCGGACGATGTCGTTGCCGGTCTCCGTAAGGATCGTGCCGCCGCCACCACCGCCGCCGGTCTGGGCGACCACGACGGGTTCACGGAACATGCGGTTGAGTTCGTCGACCAGCAGCCAAGCCTGGCGATACGACATCTCCAGCGCCCGGCCGGCAGCTGAGATCGAGCCGGTCTGGATAATCTGCTCGAGCAGGCGGATCTTGCCCGGCCCGATCGAGCGTTCGCCGCCGAAATCGATGCGCAGGTGCAACGACGTCTTGTCGGCGGCCTTCCTGTCGGCGGTCTTCGCGGTTGGTTTGGTCGTGCCACGTCCCATCGCACAATTATGCGGCGGGACGTGGTGTAAAACCAGTCGTCGTCAGGCGGCCTTGTAGCCGATGACCGCCTTGGTCTCGAGGAACTCCTCCATGCCCCATTTGCCGTACTCGCGGCCGTTGCCGGACTGCTTGTAGCCGCCGAAGGGGGCTGCCGTGTCGCCCATCGGGTAATTGATGTGCACGTTGCCGGCCCGCATCTGCGAGGCGACCTCGCGGGCATGATCGAGGTTGGAGGACTGCACGTAGGCAGCGAGGCCATAAACCGTGTCGTTGGCTTGCTGGATCACTTCGGCCTCGTCCTTGTACGGCAGGATCACGAGCACCGGTCCGAATATCTCCTCGCGGGCGATCGTCATGTCGTTGCGCACGTTGGCGAACACCGTCGGGCGCACGTAGTAGCCGCGGTTGAGGTTTTCGGGACGGCCGGGACCGCCGGTCACCAGCTCGGCGCCTTCCTCGATGCCCTTCTGGATCAGGCCCTGGATCTTGTTGAACTGGGCTTCGTTCACGACCGGGCCGAGCCTGGTGTTCGGGTCCTGTGGATTGCCGACGACGAAGCGCTCGGCCGCCGCCTTGGCGATGGCCTTCACCTCGTCGTGCTTGGACTCCGGCACGAACATGCGGCTGGGCGCGGTGCAGGACTGGCCCGAGTTCACCATCATCGAGTTGATGCCCTTGGTGACGGCAGTCTGGAAGTCGACGTCGGGCAGCAGGATGTTGGCCGACTTGCCGCCGAGTTCCTGGGCCACGCGCTTAACCGTGGTGGCCGCCGCTTGCGCCACGCGGATGCCGGCACGGGTCGAGCCGGTGAAGGACATCATGTCGATGCCGGGGTGAGAGGACATCGCTTCGCCGACTTCGGCGCCGGTGCCCTGGATCATGTTGTAGACACCCTTGGGCGTGCCGGCGGCATGCATGATCTCCGACCAGATGATGGCGTCGATCGGCGCCTCTTCGGACGGCTTCAGGATCATGGTGCAGCCGGCGGCGATGGCGGGGACGACCTTGCAGGCGATCTGGTTGACCGGCCAGTTCCACGGCGTGATCAGGCCGCAGACGCCGATCGGCTCGCGCGTGATCAGGGTCGTGCCCTCGACGGTCTCGAACGGATAGGTCTTCAGCACCTCGATCATGCGCTCGAGATGGGCGGTGCCGCGGCCGGCCTGGATCTTGCGGGCGAACTGCAGCGGGGCGCCCATCTCGCGCGAGATGGCGTCGCCCACGTCGTTGCGGCGCTTGTTGTACTCGGCGAGGATCGACTGCAGCAGGTCGATGCGCTCCTGGCGGGTCGAGCGGCCGAAGCTGACCAGTGCCTTCTGCGCGGCAGCGACCGCCTTGTCGACGTCGGCGGCGCTGCCGATCGAGATCTGCGTATAGGCCTCCTCGGTCGAGGGATCGATGACGTTGAGCAGGCGCGGCTTGATCGGGTCGACCCATTGGCCGTCGATGTAGAATTGCTTCTCGTGCGTCATGACAATGAATCCTCATGTTGAAACGGGCGGTACTGCCCTATGGCGCGTGGCGATCTGCCCGTCCGCCCCGTCTGCGGCCCTCGTTATATACGATCAGATATATCGCATAAATGCGGTATAACGAAGGCCCTTTTGCAGTGCAGTTCTATTCCGGCTCGATGCCGGCGATCTTCATCATATCCCGATAGAGTTGGATCTCGGCAATCTGGATCTGCCGCATTTCCTCAGGCGTTGTCGGGGTAATCTCCGAGCCACCCTGGGCCTGGCGCTCGACATAGCCGGGTTCGGTGATGGTCTTGATGACAGCGTCGCGCAGCTTGGTGAAAGCCACCGGCGGCACGCCGCGCGGCATCAGCACGCCGGTCCAGGTCATCAGCTCGAAATCGGGAATGCCCTGTTCGATCAGGGTCGGGATATCGGGCGTGAGTTTGTAGCGGCCGCGGCTGCCGACGCCGAGACAGCGCACGGTGCCGGCCTTGACCTGGGGCAGGCTTGTCACCGGATCGGCGAAGCACATCTGGACGTGGCCGGACATGGTGTCGGTGAGGGCAAGCGGCGTGCTCTTGTAGGGCACGTGCACCATGTCGATGCCGGTCTTGGCTTTCAGGAGTTCACCCGAGATGCGGGTCGAGGCGCTGCCCGAGCCGAAGTTGATCTTGCCGGGCTGGCGCTTGCAGAGCGCCACGAACTCCTGCGCCGTGGTGGCCTCGACCTTCGGGTTCACGATCATGAACACCGGCGCCCGGCCGATGATCGTCATCGGCTCGAAGTCGGTGAGGGGATCGTAGGGCAGGGACTTCATCAGCGCGACGTTCGAAGCCGCGGCGGTGTTGGAGCAGACGAAGATGGTCTGGCCGTCGGCCCTGGCCTTGGCGGCAACGTCGGCGGCGATGGCCCCGTTGGCGCCGGGCTTGTTCTCGACCACTGCCGGCACGCCGAAGAGGCGGGTTAGTCCCTCGGCGATGTTGCGCGCGCTCTGGTCGGTGGCCGAACCCGGGCCGAACGGAACGATGATGCGGAACGGCCCACTAGGGAAATTGTCGGCGCGCACGACATTGATTAAGGGCAACGTGGCGGCGGCGGCGAGAATCGAACGGCGGCTGATCATGGGACGATTGTAGCGCGTTTCCGGTCGCAGCCGACATGCTAGTGTCCGCGCCGTAATTGGCGGAGGAAGTGACAGATGAGCGTGCGTGCGGGACGTGAATTCCTGGCAATTCCGGGGCCGACGACGGTGCCGGATGAGGTGCTGCGGGCCATGCATCGCCCCGCGGTGGACATCTATTCCGGCCCGCTGCTGGCGCTGACCGACAGCCTGTTGCGAGATGTCGCTCGCGTGTTCAACACCAAGGGCCACGCCTACATCTACATCGCCAACGGCCACGGCGCCTGGGAGGCCACCCTCACCAACGTGCTCAGCAAAGGCGACAAGATCCTCGTGCTGGAGAGCGGCCGCTTCGCGATCGGCTGGGGCGACAATGCCCGCCGCATGGGCGTCGACGTCGAGGTGCTGAAGGGCGACATGCGCCGCGCCGTGCGGCCGGCCGAAGTCGAGGCGCGCCTCAGGGCGGACAAGGACGGCACCATCAAGGCCGTGCTGGTAGCCCAGATCGACACCGCGTCGGGCGTGGTGAACGACATCGAAGCGATCGGCAAGGCGATGCGCGCGGCCAAGCACGATGCGCTGCTGATGGTCGATGCCGTGGCGTCGCTCGGCTGCATGCCGTTCGAGATGGATGCCTGGGGCGTCGACGTCGCCATGTCGGGCTCGCAGAAGGGCATGATGACGCCGCCTGGCCTGGGCTTTGTCGTCGCCAGCGACCGCGCGCGCGAAGTGCACAAGAAGGCGGAGCTCCGGACGCCCTACTGGGACTGGACCGAGCGCGAAGGCCCGCTGCATTACCAGAAATACGCCGGCACGCCGCCCGAGCATCTGCTGTTCGGCCTGCGCCAGGCCCTCGACATGCTGTTCGAGGAAGGCCTTGACAACGTGCATCGTCGCCACCGGCTGCTGGCCGAAGCGGTCCGCCGCGCCGTCGGCGTGTGGTCGGAAGGTCAGGCGATCGGCTTCAACATCATCGAGCCCGAGGAACGGTCCGACTCGGTCACCTGCGTGACAACCAGCGGCCACGACCCCGAGGCGCTGCGCGCCTACTGCAACCAGAAGTGCGGCGTGATCCTGGGCCACGGCATCGGCGATCTCTCCGGCAAGGCCTTCCGGGTGGCGCACATGGGCCATGTCAATGCGCCTATGGTGCTAGGCACGCTCAGCGTCATCGAGATGAGCCTGAACGCGCTCGCCATCCCGCACGGCAAGGGCGGCGCGCAGGCCGCGATCGATTGGCTGGGCGAGCAGGTGAAGGCCTAGTCACCGCACCCTGCCGGGCTGAAACGAAAAGAGCGCCTCCGAGGAGGCGCTCTTTGTCGTTTTAGGGAATCAAGCCCTCAGTCAGCGTCTCCACCAACCGCGCTTTGGCTTCTCCGGAGGCGTTTCCACCACGGGGATCACCGGAATGGCGGGGGCCGGTGGCGGTTCGGGTGCCTGCATGACGACAGGCTCGGGGGCCGGGGCCGGCACATAGGCCGGCACGTAAGCGGGTGCGGGTGGAGGCGCCGGCGGTGGAGGCGGCGGGGCCGCTTCCACATTCACCGGCGGACCCGGATCGTAGGGCGCATGCTCGCGCGGTACCGATACCGGCTCGTGCGCCTGCTCGTGTGCAGGCTCACGCTCGGTGGCATGAGCGGAGGCGTGGGCGGGCGCATCGGAGGCGAACTCCTCCGACGTGTAGTCGTGGTCGCGCGGCGCTTGCTCGCCATTGGGCTCGCCCTCGCCGGGCTCGCGACGCCGGCGACGGCCGCCGCGACGTCCACGGCGACGACGGCGATCGCCATCTCCGTCGCCACGATCGTTGGCGGGCCGGCGCTCGCCATCGGCGCGTGCACCTTCGCCGTCCGCTGCTTCGCCGTCCTGCTCATCGCCCGCCGGGCCATTGCTCATCTGCCCATCTCGGGGCGATTGGTCGTGGCCATTCTCGGCCGCGCCGTTCGGAGCGCGGTCGTCGGCGGCAAATTCCTCACCGGCAGCCCGGGGAGGCCGGTCTGCGCCTTCGCCTTCGGGACGGTCGCCCCGACGGCGGCGGCGGCGGCGGCGGCGGCCACGGCCACCATCGCGGCCTTCGCCTTCCTCGTCGGCCGGGCGACCTTCACTGCGCTCGCCGGCTTCACCGGGTTCGCCGGCGTCGCGGTCCTCGACATCGTCCGGCTCGTCGCCGGCCGGTGCCTCGCGCGAAACTTCGTCGTAGTTCGCGCGGGCCAGTTCCTGGGCCGGGCGGTCACGCTCCTCGCGGCGCGTACGCACGCGCTCGATCTCGCAGTCGGCGGCGTTCAGTTCGTCGTCGCCCTCGACCGCGACCATGAAGCCATAGCGTGCCTCTATTTCGGAGAGCGTCTGGCGCTTCTGGTTGAGCAGGTAGAGCGCGACCTTCGGCGGCACGCTGACCAGAATCTCGGTCGCCCGGCGGCGGACGCCTTCCTCCTCGATGGCCCGCAGCGCATGCAGCGCGGCCGACTCGATGGAACGGATGCGGCCGATGCCGGCGCAATGCGGGCAGAGCTCGGTCGAGTGCTCGAGCAGGCTGGGGCGCAGGCGCTGGCGCGACATCTCGAGCAGGCCGAAAGCCGAGATACGGCCGATCTGGATGCGGGCGCGGTCGGTGCGCATCGCGTCCTTGACCTTGTGCTCGACCTGACGCTGGTGCCGCGTCTCCTCCATGTCGATGAAGTCGATCACGATCAGCCCGGCGAGATCGCGCAGGCGGACCTGGCGGGCGATTTCCTCGGCCGCCTCGATGTTGGTGCGCAGCGCCGTCTCCTCGATGTTCCGTTCCTTGGTCGAACGGCCCGAATTGACGTCGATGGCGACCAGCGCCTCGGTCGGATTGATGACGATGTAGCCGCCGCTGCGCAGCTGCACGGTCGGCGAATGCATGGCGTCGAACTGCGCCTCCACCTGGTAGCGGTGGAAGAGCGGGATCTGCTCCTTGTAGAGCTCGACCTTGCTGGCCTGGTGCGGCACGAGCTGGCGCATGAAGCCGCTGGCGGCCTCGAAGCCCGCTTCGCCCTCGACCAGCACCTGGGCGATGTCGGTGTCGTAGACGTCGCGCAGCGAGCGCTTGATGAGGTCGCCTTCCTCGTAGATCAGCGCCGGCGCCGTCGAACGCATCGTGAGCTCGCGGATCGAATCCCAGAGGCGCGAGAGGTATTCGTAGTCGCGCTTGATGTCGATGTTGGAGCGCTCGAGGCCGGCGGTGCGCAGGATCACGCCCATGCCCTGCGGCACGTCGAGTTCGCCCAGCATCTCCTTCATCCGCTTGCGGTCGGCGGGATTGGAGATCTTGCGCGAGATGCCGCCGCCACGTCCGGCGTTGGGCATCAGCACGCAATAGCGGCCGGCCAGCGACAGGTAGGTGGTGAGGGCGGCGCCCTTGTTGCCGCGCTCTTCCTTGACGACCTGCACCAGCAGGATCTGCCGGCGCTTGATGACTTCCTGGATCTTGTACTGGCGAATCGGGTTGCGACGGCGGCGCTCGCGCGTCTCGCGTTCCTCGACGGCATCGTCGCCGCCCAGGACCTCGACGATGACTTCGGGCTGTGGCGCTTCGGACGGATCGGCGGAGGCCAGATCATCGATGTGCTCGCCGGACTCCGACACCGCGTCGGGAGCTGCGTCGACCGAAGCTTCGGTGGTGTGCTCGGAAAGATCGTCGTGCGCTGGCACTTCCGAGGGGTCGACAAACGCGGGCCTATCGAGGCGTTCGCTGGCGATGGCGGCTGGCTGGGCCTGCGGTTCTGGTGAGTGGGGCTTTGCAGCCTGAGGCTCGGGAGCAGGGGCCTCAACAGGAGCAGGTTCGCTCGGCGCCTCGGCGATCGGTGCTTCAGCGACCGGCGACTCGGGAGCAGAGGTCTCCAGGGCCGACGCTTCTGCGATGTGGCCGTTCTCGGCCGGGGCGGCGGCTGTCTCTTCGCCGGCGTTCTCCGCCACCGGTTCCTGTACGGACTCAGCACGTAATTCGGCGCGGGCATCCTCGATGTCGCTGCGGTCGACGCGGTTGCGGCGACGGCGCGGCTCGTGATCTTCGTCGGCCTCGGCGTGCAGGCGCTGCTGCTCGGCGATCAGCCGTTCGCGGTCGGCGACCGGAATTTGATAATAGTCGGGATGGATTTCCGAAAAGGCTAGGAATCCGTGGCGATTGCCACCGTATTCCACGAACGCCGCCTGCAGCGACGGTTCGATGCGAATGACCTTCGCGAGGTAGATATTGCCCTTGAGGGGCTTGCGGGTGGAGGTCTCGAAATCGAACTCTTCAAGTCTTGTTCCATCGACGACGACGACCCGTGTTTCTTCCGGGTGACTGGCATCGATGAGCATACGCCTTGCCATGGGCTCGCTCCCGAGGCGTTCGATCCCTACCGGCGCGAGCAACCGGCGGCCAAGCCGCCTCTCTGGCGCGAGGGGGACGGAGCGCCATCGACCCGTCGAACGGCCAACATCGGCCAAGACGGGGAAGCATCGCGCCGCCGGACCACGACAGGGTCCTGCCAACCTCGGTGTTCCTGATAGTCACCGCCTGTCTAACAATCCTTCGGCGAACCCGCCGCGCCCGTTTTTGCTGAACAAAAAAGGCGCAAGCGTTGGTCCGGCTGGGGACTGCCGTCGGAGCGCCACCCCTGAGGGGGCGCTTCGAACGACGGCGACTGCTCGCGGGACGCAACATACGGGGTTCAAACGGGGGCGACAATCAAAAGATTGAATGAGATGAGTATCGTTCGGTAACTAACTGATAAAGCTTGAAATTATTATAGAAGTTATGTATTTAGATTAACATATCGCAGTAATTAATAACCCCTCTCGCTATGAGAATTGGCGCCAGCCATGTCCGCCCTCCATCGCCGCCATCTGCTCGCCGGATTGACCGGCCTGGCCGCTTTTGGCGCCGGCGTTGATGTTTGGGCGAAGTCGCCTGTTCCCAAGACGGTGAAGAAGCCAACACCGTTGCCGAAACCCAGGCTCATTTTCCTTGACCCCGGCCATGGCGGTAAAGATCCCGGCGCGCTCGGCCTGCGCGGTACCCAGGAAAAGTCGGTCGTCATGGCCATTGCCCGCGACCTACAGAAAGAATTGCTGGCCGGCGGTCGCTATCGCGTCTTGCTCACGCGTAGCACCGACAATTTCGTGGCGCTGCGTGAGCGGGTAGCCCGAGCGCAGGCGGCGAAGGCCGATCTGTTCCTGTCTTTGCATGCCGATTCGCACGATAATCCAGATGTCCGCGGGGCCTCGGTCTATACGCTGTCCGAAGAGGCGACCGACCGCGAAGCAGCGGCCCTGGCCGCCCGCGAGAACCGCGCCGATACGGTGGTTTCGGGCATGAAGCTCGCGGACAAGGACGACAATGTCGCGCGCACCCTCGTCGCCATGAGCCAGCGCGGCACGGTGAACGATTCGCGCCGGCTCGCCGATACGATCGTGCAGACTTTTGGCAGCAACGGCGTCCCGTTGCTGCCCCGGACCCATCGGCAGGCGGGCTTTGCCGTGCTGACCTCGCCGGATATCCCAGCCGCGCTGGTCGAACTGGGCTACCTCTCCAACCGCCAGGACGAGAAGCTGCTGACCGTCCGCCAGCACCAGCTGTCGCTGGCGCGGGCCCTTCGGGCCTCCGTCGATGCTCATTTTGCCGCGTCGGCCGCCACAAGAAAGGCGTAAGTCCCGGTCATTCTCGCCGTTGCTGCCTTGAAAAGCGCCGCGTAGAAGATGACCGTGCTCAATCTGTTCAAAGTCCTGCTGGCCTTCGCCACGGCCACTCTCATCGTGGGTACCGGCACCGTGGCGGGCCTGTTCTGGCATTTCAGCCATGGCCTCCCCGACCACAAGCAACTGGCCGACTACCAGCCGCTGACGGTGACGCGCCTGTACGCGGCCGACGGCCGGCTGCTGGCCGAGTATGCCCGCGAGAAGCGGGTGTTCGTGCCGGTCGCGGCGATGCCCAAGCGGGTGCCCGAGGCTTTCGTGGCGGCCGAGGACCAGCGCTTCTTCACCCACCCCGGCATCGACTTCATCGGCGTCGTGCGCGCCATGATCGTCAACATCACCAATCCCGGCAAACGGCCGGAAGGCGCCTCGGGCATCACCCAGCAGGTCGCCAAGAACTTCCTGCTGTCCAACCAGGCGACGCTGGCACGCAAGATTCGCGAGGCGATCCTGGCCTTCCGCATCGAGGAGACCTACTCCAAGGAGCGCATCCTCGAGCTCTATCTGAACGAGATCTATCTCGGATCGGGCAACTACGGAGTGGCGCAGGCGGCCGTCAACTATTTCGATCGTTCGCTCGACGAGCTCACCTTGTCGGAGATCGCCTATCTCGCGGCACTGCCCAAGGCGCCGAACCGCTACAATCTCGTGCGCAATGAAAAGGAAGCCTACGCCCGGCGCGACTATGTGCTGAACCGCATGCAGGAAGACGGCTACATCACCGCCGCCGAGGCCCAGAAGGCACGGGCCGAGAAACTGCAGCTTCGCCGCCGCAGCGCCACCGAGATGACGACGGCCGATTTCTTCGCCGAGGAAGTGCGCCGCAACCTGATGGCGGCCTATGGTGAGAAGGGCCTCTACGAGGGTGGCCTCACCGTCAGCACGACGCTCGATCCCGCGATCCAGACCGCCGCCGACAACGCATTGCGCGACGGGCTGATCACCTACGATCGCCGCCACGGCTGGCGCGGACCCTATGCCAAGATCCCCGACATGAGCGTGTGGGAGGAGGAGTTCGCCCGCATCGTCCAGCGCCGCCCGCTGTTCGGCCCGCCCGACTGGCATCTCGCCGTGGTGAGCAAGGTCGATGCCCAATCGGTGCAGGTCGTCGGACTGCCCGACGGGGAAGGGACCGTGCCCTTCGCCGAGATGACCTGGGCACGGCCGACCCTGCCGGACCAGCGTGTCGGCAACCCGCCGCGCGGCCCCAAGGACGTGGTGAGCGTGGGCGACATCATCGTCGTTGAGAAAGTGACCAGCGCGCCCAATACCCAAGGAGGCAACAAGCCTTATCCGCCCAAGACCTACGGCCTGCGCCAGGTTCCCAACGTCGAGGGCGGCGTCGTCGTCATGGACACCCAGACCGGCCGCGTGCTGGCGCTGTCCGGCGGCTGGGCCTACGGCCGCAGCCAGTTCAACCGCGCCGTTCAGGCGGCCCGCCAGCCGGGCTCGGCCTTCAAGCCGTTCGTCTATCTGGCGGCGATGGATGCGGGGTTCACGCCGGCCACCATCGTGCTCGACGGGCCGTTCAGCTATGACCCCGGCCATGGCCAGCCGGTGTGGACGCCCCGGAACTACGGCAACGACTTCCTCGGGCCGGCCACGGTGCGCCGCGGCCTCGAACTGTCGCGCAACCTGATGACCGTGCGCATGGCGCAGCAGGTCGGCATGAAGAACGTGGTCCAGGTCGCCAAGGATTTTGGCGTGACCGACAACATGGGCGCCTATCTGCCGATGGCTCTGGGTGCGGGCGAGACGACTCTGCTGCGTATGACCATGGCCTACTCGATGCTGGCCAACGGCGCGCTCGAGCTTACGCCGAGCCTCGTCGATCGCGTGCAGGATCGCAACGGCAAGACCGTCTATCGTCACGAACCGCGCAGTTGCAAGGGCTGCGGCGAGGCTGCGGCCGGGACCAAGCCGGCGGCTCCGGAACTCATCGATTCGCGCAAGCCCTTCCACGATCCCGCGACGGTCTATCAGGTCGTGCACATGATGCAGGGCGTGACCCAGCGCGGCACGGCTGGCCGGCTTGCCGCACTCGGCCGGCCGATCGCCGGCAAGACCGGCACGACCAACGACGCGCGCGACAACTGGTTCCTGGGCGCCACGCCCGACATCACGGTCGGCGTCTACATCGGCTTCGACGAGCCGCGCACGCTGGGGCCGGGCAATGCCGAGACCGGCGGCGGCAATGCCGTGCCGATCTACGAGCAGATCGCCAAGGTGATCTTCAAGGGCAAGCCGCCGACACCGTTCCGTATTCCGCCGGGCCTGCGCATGGTCCGCTCGACCTACGAGGGAGGCACGATCGACGAGGTCTTCAAGCCCGGCACCGAGCCCGGCTCGGACGGCGAGATGGTCATGCCGCTTGACGGCTCCGCCCCCTATTCCGCTATAGACCCCGCCGGCGGCCCGCTTCAGGCGGGTGGCGGCCGGCGTCCCGGCCTTTCGGGAACCGGCGAGACCTACTAAGGGACGGATTTAGGAATGCGCGCTGAAGCCCAGTCGATGGTGAACGAGATCGAGGAGTCGCTGGTGCTCCTCAGGAGGCGTCTTTGACTACGACCAGGCGGTCGTCCGTCTAGACGAGCTCAACGCGCGCGCTGAGGATCCGGCGCTGTGGAACGACCAAAAGCAGGCCCAGGCCGTGATGAAGGAGCGCACGAGGCTCGAGACCGCGATCGCCACCATCAAGCGCCTGCGCGCTACCATCGACGACAATGTCGGGCTGATCGAGATGGCCGAATCCGAGAAGGACGAGGCGATGATCGCCGATGCCGAGCGGTCCTTGGGCGAAGCACGCGCGGAAGCCGCCAAGGCGCGGCTCGAGACGCTGCTGTCGGGCGAGGCCGATGCCAACAACGCCTATGTCGAGATCAACGCCGGCGCCGGCGGCACCGAGGCCCAGGACTGGGCCGAGATGCTGGCGCGCATGTACACACGCTGGGCCGAGCGCCGCGGCTTCAAGGTGAGCTGGCTCGAGGAAAGCGCCGGTGAAGAGGCCGGCATCAAGTCGTGCGCCTTCAAGGTCGAGGGGCTGAACGCCTACGGCTGGCTGAAAACCGAATCGGGCGTGCATCGCCTTGTGCGCATCTCGCCGTTCGACGGCAATGCGCGGCGCCAGACGAGCTTCGCTTCGGTCTGGGTCTATCCCGAGGTCGACGACGACATCGAGATCGAGCTGGTCGACAAGGACCTGCGCGTCGACACCTATCGCGCTTCGGGCTCGGGCGGTCAGCACGTCAACAAGACCGATTCGGCGGTGCGCATCACGCACATTCCCTCTGGCATCGCCGTCGCCGTACAGCAGGAGCGCAGCCAGCATCAGAACCGCGCCAAGGCGCTGCAGATGCTGAAGGCGCGCCTCTACGAGGTCGAACTGCAGAAGCGCGAGGCCGAGCGCATGGAGATCGAGGCCAACAAGACCGACATCGGCTGGGGCCACCAGATCCGCTCCTACGTGCTGCAGCCCTATCAGATGGTGAAGGACCTGCGCACCAACGTGGAGCGCTCCGACCCGCAGAAGGTGCTCGACGGCGACCTCGACGAATTCATGGCGGCGTCACTGGCGGCGCGCGTGGGCGAAGGCAAGGACGAGCAAGCCGCCTAGTGCTCCGGCTTATCGCAAGGTCGTTCGCTTTCGGACTGGTCGGCTTGATCGCCACGCCGATCGCCGTGCTCTTCATCGTTCTGGTCGCCGCCCACACGTTCGACCCCCGTTGCGGGACGCCGGGAGATTCGGGGGGCCGCGAGATTGGCGCTTTTGCGATCGCCGTTTTCTCGGCACTTCCCGGCTTCGCCATCGGTGTTGCTGTCGCTCTCATCCAGGCCTACCGGAGCCGGGCCAAATGATCGGAGACGCGTTCGACAAGCTTCGGACGCGTATTCAAGGGCTGCGCGCCAAGACCATCGACAATGGTTGCACCGAAGGCGAGGCGCTGGCGGCGGCGGCCAAGGTCGCCGAGCTGCTCGATCGCCATGACCTGTCGCTGAGCGATGTCGAGATCCGCGAGGCGCCCTGCGAGGAGCGCGCCTATGAAACCCACCGCAAGAAGCGCATCCCGCTCGACGATTGCATCGGCGCCATCGCCGAATTCTGCGACTGCCGCGTCTGGCGCGAGAAGAACCGGGCAGGCGAGGGCCGATACGTCTTCTTCGGCCTGCGCTCGGATGTCGAGGTGGCGCACTACCTGACGGAAGTGATCGACACCGCGGTCCGGACCGAACTCGGCCGTTACAAGACCTCATCCGAGTACCAGCGCTTCCGGCACCAGGAGCGGCACTTGGCAAACGCCTCCTTCGCTCTCGGCATGGTGGCATCCATTGCCGACCGGCTGATGACGATGAAGGCCGCGCGGGACGAGGTGAACCATGGCACCGGGCGCGGCCTCGTCGTGCTCAAGGCGGCTGTCGTCGATGTCGAACTGGAGAAGCTCGATCTCAAGCTTCGGACCGTGCAGCGTTCCAGCCGAATGGTCTCGCCGCTGGCCTACGACGCCGGCGGAGAAGCGGGTGCGTCGCTCGCCATCGTCCCCAGCCTCCGCAAGAGCTGAAGCCTACAAGGGCTGAATTCTGTTACGTGCGCGGCGCGCGGCGCGGTGGCACGAGCTGGAAGTTGTCGACCAGGATGTAGCCGCTGATCAACAGGACCCAGGCGGGGAAGACGGCGAAGCTCCAATCGAGCAGTTGGCTGCCGAACAACAGGCAAAGCGCCAGGACCAGTCCCAGGATCGCGATCCAGCGCGCGATGAAGCCCGTCCTGAGGCCCAAGGTCGAGGTGACCATCATGAACACGCCGGCCATCTTGATCGCGTAGACGTTGACGATGACGTAGGCGAAGGCACGCGCGAGCGCAAAAGTAGGCGAGTTGGCGAGGCCTTCGGGGTAGGCCGCGTAGACGACGACGATCGCGCCGAATACTGCGGCCGCCACGAACAGCATCGCGAGGAACAGCAGGCCGCTCCCCAGGAACACGGTTGCGAACAGGCGGTCTTCGGCCTCTCCCAGCCGGTCGCGCACGACACCGATGAACCACAGGAACGCGACGCCGGCGAAGGGAATGAGATTGATGGCGACAATGACCTTGCCGACGCTGACCGAAAGCCACTCGCCCTGCTCGAGGGGATCCTTGGGCACCGACGAGAGAAAAAGCATCAGCACGATGATCAGTAGAGCGGCGAAGAGAAGCCCGGCAACCGCCGCGGCTCTGGGCGTTCGCAGGCGCCTCGAGGTCAGATGAATGGTTTCTGTCATGGCGTGTCGTTCTGCGAGGCCGGTCAGTCGGGGTAAGTGGCGAGGCTGGCGGCGGTATTGATCATGGGTTGCTGGCTGACCTCTATGAATCCGGCGCCCGGGCGATCGAGATCCTGGATCAGGAGCACCATCGCCGCAACGAGGATGGCGGTGATGTAGACGGGCAGCCGCGAGTGCCGTGATTGCAATCCGCTGGTGTAGCCGGCGAAGGCGACGGCAATGAAGGAGACGCCGTAGAGCGCCCCCAGGATGACCAGCGGCAACCGATTGTAGAACGCGGCCAGGCGCTTTTCCTGATTGTCGATCATCTCGTTCAGCGACTGTATGAATACGCCGGTCGGCACCATCGCACTGTCCTTTGCTGCGACCGCCTTCGCCTGTTGCCAGAGCGCCTCCTGAATGGCACTCGAGCGCGTGAGCATGGCCGCGAACGCCTCGGCGGATGCGGGCTGCTGGGTGATTTCGAGCCGGATCTTCACATACTCGCGCAGCAGCTTTATCGACTCGCTACCGTGCGGCGCCGGCAGCAGGCGGGCGCGCAAGGCGGTCGTGCCGATGGCATTCGCTTCGGCGAGTACGGCATCCCGTCGGGACTCGAAGCGTGACAGGGCCATGGCGAAGGTGAAGCCGATCATCAATGCCAAAAGGCCCAGGATGGCGCCCTCCAGCGTCGAAACGCCATCGGCGCCACGCTGCGCGACGCGTCCGCCGAGCCACCGGCCAATCTCGCTGCCGGCCAAAATGACGGCCAGACTGACTGCAAATATCGTGAGGAGGGAGTAGTTGCTGGGATCGACGTTCATGATTGGCACATAACTGTTCCTGGGTGGTTTTATCAACTCGATCGGTAGCAGCGGCTCGGCGACGACGGTCGGGCGAGGGCGCTGCACGCATCGTCAGGTTCGTGTAGGATCGTCGGCAAAACGAACTGGGAGGAAACCGATCATGAGCCAGCGCAAGGGCCATCCTGCGAGGATCGGTCGACGCCATTTCATCGCGGCATCGGCGGCCGGTATGGTCGCGGCGCCGGCGATCGCCTCGGCCCAGAACGACTGGCCGGCCCGCCAGATCCGCGTCGTCATTCCCTATCCACCCGGTGGTCCGTCCGATGTCACCACGCGCATCGTAGTCGAACGGGCCGCGTCGCTGCTGGGCCAGAGCGTCCTGTTCGATAACAAGGCGGGCGCCAGCGGCGCGATCGGCGCGGAGAACGTCAAGAACGCGGCGCCGGACGGCTACACGTTCCTGACGACCACGACGGCGATGGTCTGCATCACCCAGCACCTCCAGCCGCTGCCTTACGACCCGGCGACGGACTTCATTCCGGTGGCCCGGACCTGCACCTCCTGGATCGGCATGGGCATCAACCCGCAGGTGCCCGCGAACAACCTCCAGGAGTTCATTGCCTACGCCAAGGCCAACCCCGGCAAGATCAACTTCGGCTCGGCGGGCCTGGCCACCATCACCCAGCTCTATGGCGAGATGTTCAACATCGAGGCCGGCGTGAAGATGGTCCACGTGCCCTACAAGGGCAGTGCGCCGGCGACCAATGATTTGCTGTCAGGCCAGATCCAGGTGCAGTTCGATCCGACCACGCTGCCGCACATCGCCGCCGGCCGGCTGAAATGCTTTGCCATCCTGGGCGAGAAGCGTTGGCCCGGTGCACCGAACATCCCGACCCTGCGCGAGCAAGGCTACGGCAAGATCGGCGGCGATGCCTGGTATGGCATCCTGGCCCCCAAGGGCACGCCGCAGGTCATCGTCGAGAAATTCAGCAAGGCGATCGGCGAGGCAACGAAGGCGCCCGACGTGATCGACAAGCTGGTCATGAGCGGCAACTATCCCAGCTACCTCGATTCAGCCGCTTTTCGCGAGGTCATCGCCCGCGAAGCCAAATCATTCGGCGAGATCATCAAGAAGGCCGACATCAAGATCTGATGTCGTCGCCGTAGATATTCCTCGAGTCCTAGGTCGCGGATACTTGAGCCACGCGGGCCTTGGCCAGTTTGGTGTTGAGTTCGGCGATCTCGCCTTTCACCAGCGCTTCGAACCCGGCGACTTCGCTGTCGACCTTGTCCATGACCTCGCGCGACACGGCTTTCGTCTGACTGGTCGGAGCGGCATCGGCGGTCGTCGTCATGGCGATCATGTCGAACAAGGTGTCGTTGAGGCCGGCCGGATTGCGCAGCACGTCGCGCACCGACTTTCGCTCGGGATCGACCATGATGCGCTCGATGGCCGAGAGCTTCTGGCCGATCGCGACGGCACGGTTGCGCAAGGCCCGCTCGGATCTCGCGGTGCGCTCGGCCACGTCGCCGAGTTGCCGCTTCATCTTGCGCAACCGGTTGAGCGCCTGTTTCAGCTTCGACAGCGACGCGACCAGCTCCTTGTGCAGGGCGAACTGGGCGGCGTAGTCGGCCGTGGTCGTGCCCAATCGAGGATCCTTCTCGACAGAGAAGGTCGCCGACTGGACCTTGCCGCCGACGGCGAGGTCGATCCCGTAGCTGCCGGGAACGACAGTCGGGCCGGGCGGGTTCTCGGGATCGGGCGCCAGCGGCTTGGGTCGCGGCGGCGCCAGCTCATAGTCGAGCTTGGTCGGGCCGGGATATTTCATGTCCCAGACGAAGCGGTTCAGCCCGGCCTTCGTCCCTGGACGCCGGGCGGGGGCAACGTCCTTGGCGTCGCTGGCGTAGGACGTGATCTTGCGGCCGCTCGAATCGCGGAACGTGAGGATCACCGGTTCCTTGGCTTCCTCGGCCAGCCAATAATAGACAATCGCCCCGTTCGGCGGGTTCTCGCCGACATCGAGATGTTCGCGCACCCGCGTGCCGTCGGGCCGCTCGACCATGACGGTGCTGCCGTCGATGCCGAAGGCGGGCCCATAGGCGATACCGCTACGGACGTTGGCGCCGGCACTCCAGTGCAGCTTGGTGCGGATCGCCGTGCGCGGCGCAAACAGGCGCGTGGACTTGCGACCCTTTGCCAATCCACGCAGCGCCGTCACATCGTCGAGGATCCAGAACGAGCGGCCATGCGTGGCCGCCACGAGGTCGGTGTCCTTGAGCTTGAGATCGTAGATCGGCACCACTGGCAGGCCGCCGGTCATGCGCATCCAGTGCTCGCCGTCGTCGAGGCTGAAGTAGATTCCGGTCTCCGTGCCGACGTAGAGCAGGCCTTTGGCGACCGGGTCGGCGCGGACGACACGCGTGATTTCGTTCGCCGGCAGGTCGCCCTTGATCGACTTCCAGGTCCGCCCGCCGTCGTTGCTCCTGAACAGGTAGGGCCTGTAGTCGGCGAGCTTGTAGCGCGTCGCTGCGACATAGATCGTGTCGGCGTCGTGGGCCGAGATTTCGACGCAGCCGACATAGGCCAGCTCCGGCATGGCTTTGGGCGTCACGTTCTTCCAGGCCGTGCCGTCGTCGCGGGTGACATGCACCAGACCGTCGTCGGTCGAGGCCCAGATTTCCCCGGCGCGATGCGGCGATTCGACGACGCAGGCGCAGGTCGCGTGAATTTCGGCCCCGGCGCTTTCGCGGGTGATGTCGCCGCCTGACGCGCCCTGGCGCGCCAGGTCGTTGAGGCTGAGATCGGGCGAGATCTTCTGCCAGCTCATGCCTTCGTCACGCGTGCGGAAGACGCAGTTGCCGCCGACATAGAGCGTGCCGGCGTCGTGGGCCGAAAACACGATGGGGAAAGTCCAGGCGAAGCGGTACTTCAGGTCCTTGGGCGCGATGCCGGTCGATTCCTCGGGCCACACGTTCACCAGCTGGATCTGGCGCGTACGGTGATCGTAGCGCTGCAATGCGCCGGCGCCGCCGGGGCTCGAGCCCACGGCGCCGACATAGACGATGTTGTGGTCCTTTGGATCGACGGCGATGAAGCCGCTCTCGCCGGTGCCCGGATAGCTGCAGTCGGCCAGCGTGATGACGCCCCACTCGGAGGCGCTGGGCACCGCGATCGAGGTATTGTCCTGCTGCGTGCCGTAGACCCGGTAGGGATACTGGTTGTCGATGTCGAGGCGGTAGAACTGCGCCGTCTTCTGGTTATAGATCGTCGACCACGAGGCGCCGCCATTGAAGGAGATATTGGCGCCGCCGTCGTTGCCCTCGATCATGCGGCTGCAATCGTTGGGGTCGATCCACAGATCGTGGTTGTCGCCGTGCCGCGTCGTGACCTCGTTGAAGCTGCCGCCGCCGTCGGTCGACTTCCACATCTGGAGGTTGGTGACGTAGACCGTGTCGGCGTGGCCGGTGTCGGCGAAGACATGCGTGTAATACCAGGGCCGGTGCATCAGGTCGCGGTTGGCCGAGACCATTGTCCAGCGCGTGCCGTAGTCGTCGGAGCGGTAGAGGCCTGTCTTGTCGCCTTCGGCCTCGATCAATGCCCAGACGCGGCCGGCACGGACTGGCGATGCGGTGACGCCGATCTTGCCCAGCATGCCGTCGGGCAAACCTGGCTTGCGCGAGATCTCTTCCCAGGTGTCGCCGCCGTCGGTGCTGCGGAACAGGCCGCTGCCCGGGCCACCGCTCGATATGTTCCAGAAGTTGCGCCGTGCTTCCCACATCGAGGCGAACAGGACGCGCGGATTGGCGCGATCCATCGTGAGTTCGATCGCGCCGGCCACGTCGCTGCGATAGAGGATCTTCTCCCAGCTCTTGCCGCCATCCTTGGAGCGGAAGACACCGCGCTCGGCGTTCGGGCCGAACACGTCGCCCAGCGCTGCGACGTAGACGAGATCGGGATTCTGCGGATGGATGCAGATGCGGCCGATGAACTTGCTGTTCCTCAAGCCGATATGGCTCCAGGTTCGGCCGGCGTCGGTCGACTTGTACATGCCGTCGCCATAGGACACGTCGAGACGGATCGCCGTCTCGCCGGTGCCGGCATAGATCACATTGGCATCAGAGGGCGCTACCGCGATCGAGCCGACGGCCGCACTGCCCATGAAGCCGTCCGACACGCAGCGCCAGAACACGCCGCCGTCGACCGTCTTCCAGATGCCGCCGGCGCAAGCGCCGAAATAGAACGTCATCCGGTCCACCGGATCGCCCGAGACAGCGACGACGCGACCGCCGCGCGACGGGCCGATGCAGCGCCACTTGAGCGCGTCGAAACCCGGCGAGGCGGGCGTGCTGATCTTCTGTGCCATGAGGAGGGAGCGCCGATCCGTAATTGTGCAACTCGAGGGTGACGGTAGGGCAGATGCGCGCAGCGGCGCAACCGTGTTGTCCGTTCAGATCCGGTCGATTACAGCCGCTCTGAATCGGCGCATTTCAGCGATCATTGCCGGCGCATCAGGGCGGCCGAAGTCGATGTCGATCGCGGTGACGCCCATGTCCCGCAGGGCGCGGAAGTCGCCGATGATGTCGGTCTCGCTGCCGGAGAACAGGCGGCGCTCGCCGTCGGTCGCCAGCGGCGGTACCGCCACGCCATAGCGTTTGACGCGAAAGGCGACGCCGACGGACATCGGATCGCGCCCCGCATCGGCGGTGGCCTTGCGCAGGCGCGCGATGCCAGCGCTGAGCCGCGGCAGCGTGTCGAGCAGATGCTTGTTGTTGCTGCCGATCGGATACCAGGCGTCACCGACGCGGGCAGCGCGGCGCAAGGCGGGACCGGCCTCGCCACCGACCCAGATCGGCGGGTGCGGCCGCTGCACCGGCTTGGGCTCCAGCACGATGCCGTCGAACTTGGTGTAGCGGCCCTCGAAGCGGGGCGCGGACTCGGTCCACAGCACGCGGAACGCGTCGATGTACTCGTCGGTCACGGCTCCGCGATCGGCGAAGGGAGTCGTGACGACGGCATCGAATTCGGTCTTCAGCCAGCCGGCGCCGATGCCCACGACCAGCCGTCCGCCGGACAGCACATCGAGGGTGGCCAGCATCTTGGCGGCCAGCACGGCCGGGCGGTGCGGCACGACCAGGACCGCCGCCACCAGGCGAATGCGCGTCGTCTTGGCCGCGATATAGGCCATGCCCATGAGCTGCTCGTGGCGCGCGTTTGGCGCGTCCTCGTAGAACTCGCCGCTCTCTGAATAGGGATAGCCGGGCACCTTGGTGTCGGGCAGCACGACGTGATCGGTCAGGGTGAGATAGTCGAAACCCATCGACTCGCCCTGGATCGCAATGTCCGTCATCGAGGCGACGGCGGCGAGCGGGCCGGAATTCGGCAGGTTGAAACCGATCTGCATGGCAGGGTTCAGATCAACTTGCGGACGATGTGCCGGCGGTTCGAGGTGAAGGGACGGACTTCGCCGGGCCAACGGCCTTTTTCTCCTGCAATCGCCCATTCCTTGCTGAGCAGCACGTCGGGACTGTCGATCTCGTAGATCGCGACGTAATTGGGCTCGCTGCCGCCATCGAGGATCTTGCGCTCGCCGGCGAGGTTGAAGGCGGCGGGCTCGGTCTTCCAGCGGGTGACCGCGCGGACACCCGGCACCTTTAGCAATAGCGGTATGTGCTCTGTGTCGTAGACTTCGTTGAACAGCGCTTCCTTTTCCTTCGTCACATCCATGCTGACGATGAACAGGTATTTGGTGGCGATCGTCATGTCTCAATCCCTCGCTGTCGGGCTCGTTATGCGGCCTGCGCCACCTGTGCCGCCGTCGGACCGTCCCCCGCCAACGTGGTCCGGCGCATGTCGCGCGGCTCATGGGCCGGGAAGGGCCGGGCGCGATGCATGGTCTGGCGGTTGTCCCACATCACGAGGTCGTCGACCCGCCATTTGTGGGTGTAGACGAACTCGCGCTGGGTGGCGTGCTCGATCAGGTCGCGCAGATAGCCGCGCGCCTCCGGCATCGGCCAGCCGAGGATGCCGCCGGCATGGGACGAAAGGTAGAGCGACTTGCGCCTGGTCACCGGATGGGTCCGCACCATGCACTGGCGCACCGGCTTGAAGCGCTCGCGCTCCTCGTCGGTGAAGTCGTAGAAGCCGATGATCTGGCGCGAAAACATCTGGCTGTGTTCGCAGACCATGTCGGCGACCTCGGCCTTGGTCTCGTCGTCGAGCGCGTCGTAGGCCGCGCGCATGTCGGCAAACTGGGTGTTTCCGCCCTTCGACGGGATGCTGACGGCGTGCAGCAGCGAATACTTCGCCGGCACGACCTTGAATGAGCTGTCCGAGTGCCACAGCCGGTTGCCGATGGCGAACAGGCGGCGGCGGTCGTCGCGCGGGTAGGGCGTGTTGTTCTTGTCGAGGTTGGAGACGTCGGCGAAGGTCGTCGGCAGGCGGGT
>JAQSDW010000143.1 GCA_029946105.1 Reyranella sp.
CGCGTCTGGATGACGAACGGACCTCAAATCATCCCGCTCTAGGTCGGCGCCGCAGGCCTAGATCGCGCGCGTCGCCTCGGCGAGCCACGCGCGTGTCTCCTCGTCGACTTCAGGTCCCACAGCCTCGCGCACGCGCCGGTGATAGGCGTTCAGCCAGTCCCGTTCGGGCGCGGTCAGCAGGTTCGTGTCGACGCAAGCCAAGTCGATCGGCGCCAGCGTCAGCGTCTCGAACTCGCAGTAGCGGCGGTCGGCGCCGTCGATCGCGGCCTCGCGCACCGCCACCAGGTTCTCGATGCGGATGCCATAGGCGCCGGTCTTGTAGTAGCCCGGCTCGTTGCTGACGATCATCCCGGGCATCAGGGGCACGTTATTGGCCATCTTGGAGATGCGGTGCGGCCCCTCGTGCACCGAGAGATAAGCGCCGACGCCGTGCCCGGTGCCGTGATCGTAGTCGAGGCCGGCCTGCCACAGGTGATAGCGCGCGAGCGCATCGAGCTGCGAGCCGGTGGTGCCGGCCGGGAAACGGGCGGAGGCGAGCGCAATATGGCCTTTTAGCACGCGGGTGAAGCGGTCGCGCATTTCGGGCGAGGGCGTGCCGATGCCGACCGTGCGCGTGATGTCGGTGGTGCCGTCGCGGTATTGCCCGCCCGAATCGACGAGATAGAGGCTGCCGGGCTGCAGCACGCGTTCGGTCGCCTCTGACGCGCGATAGTGCACGATCGCGCCGTTCGGCCCGGCGCCGGAGATGGTGTCGAAGCTGAGGTCGCGCAGCTTGCCGGTCTGCTCTCGCAGTGCCTGCAGGCGGTCGGAAACCTGGAGTTCGCCGAGCTTGCCGCCGCTCGATTCACGCGCCAGCCAACCCAGGAAGCGGCTGACCGCGGCGCCGTCGCGATGGTGCGCCGCGCGGATGCCGGCGAGCTCCACGGCATTCTTGCACGCCTTGGGAAGTGCCACCGGATCCGCGTCGCGCACGAGGGCAGCCCCTGCCTGTTGCAGGCGGGTGGCCGCCCAATGCGGCGCCGTCGCGCTTTCGATCATGACGCGCTTGGCCATCTTGCCCAGCATGTCGAACGCGCTGCCCAGCTCGTCGAGTGGTGCCAGCGTGACGGCGTTGCCGAGCCAGGCGAGCGTGCGGTCGGGTATCTTGCGACGGTCCATGTAGAGATCGACATGGCCGTCGCCGTGCAGCAGGGCGAAGCCCAGGGCGAACGGCGTGCGTGGCACGTCGCCGCCGCGGACGTTGAGCAGCCAGGCAATCGAATCGGGCGCAGTGATCAGCGCCACGTCGGCGCCCTTCGCGGCGACGATGCCGGCAACGCGCGTGCGCTTGGCCTCGCTCGTTTCGCCGGCGAATTCGACAGGCTGCGGCAGCACGGGCGCCAGCGGCGCCGGCGGCCGGTCGCGCCAGACCGCGTCGACCGGATTGGAGTCCAGCGGAACGAAGGATCCGCCGGCGCGCTGGCAGGCGCGGGCGAAGCGCTCGTGGCCGTCGACGGTTTGTAGCCAGGGATCGAAGCCGAGCTTGCCGCCCGTCGGCAGGTTCTCGGCAATCCACGTCTCGGGTGATTCCTCTGGGATCTGATGGGGGACGAACGCCGACGTATCGACCTGGTCGCGCACGGCCAGGGTATAGCGGCCGTCGATGAAGATCGCCGCGCGGTCGGCGAGCACGATGGCAAGGCCCGCCGACCCGCTGAAGCCGGTGAGCCAGGCCAGGCGCTGGGAGCCGCGCGGCACGTATTCGCCCTGATGCTCGTCGGCGCGTGGCACGACGAAGCCGTCGATGCCGCGTCGCGCAAGTTCGGCGCGCAACAGCATCAGGCGTCCCGGCGGCGCCGGCACTGCGTCGAGGCCATCGCCGGATGCCACGAGCTCGGCCCGCCAGGTGGTCAGCGCCTTGGTCAATTCGGCGTCTGATTCGGGGGCGATCAGTTCGACCCATTCCGGGCCTGCCAATCCCTCCGGGGCAGCGGCCACGCCGCGCATCAGGGACGCCAGGGCGGAGGGGTCGATCTCTCGGCCGCGCTGGCGGAGGAGTTGGAGAACGTCGTCCGAGGCTGAACTCATGGTCGGCTGGACCCTACGCGGGGCGTCGAAGGGAGGCAAACTGCGCAAGATTCGTTCGTTCGCAACTGCGAAATGCCAATTTATTGTGCCCTATGCATTCAGTGCATATCAGGAAATCAAAGGACCGACTTATCGTTGTAACTCAAGGCTCTATATTTGCTTAGTGCGATGCAGCATCGCGTACCGCGTCGCACTATAGAAGGAGAGTACTATGATGACCCAGCCGATTCAGATGTTTGAAAATCTGACCAGCGAAACTGCGCCGGTAGGGAGGAAAGATATCACCAAGGTCGCTTTCTCCTTTGAGGAACGCCGCCTCCTCGAGCTGCGGGCCCGCTACGCCCGCGCCGAGTTGATGGCCAATTCTCTCGGAGACGCCCTCCTGTGGGTAGGCCGCCGGTACACCCGTCTGGTGGCGGCGTTCAAGGCGGACTTCAAGCTGCGTGCCGCCGAGGCCCAACTGCTGCGCATGACCGACCGGGAACTGGCCGACCTCGGCCTTGCCCGGGGCGACATCCCCTTCGCGGTCCGCGAAGCGGCGGAAGGCATTGCGCCGCAGTTCGACACCGTCACGGGCGGCATGATCGCGGCCAACCAGAACCTGCACCGCGCGGCCTGATCGAGGTCGCGCCCTCCAAGTAGCGTAGCGTAAGCGTAAGCGTACAAAGGGTCGGCGAAAGCCGGCCCTTTTTCGTGGCCGGCGCCTGCCGAAAAAGTTGCAGGTTCAGCAGGAAAATGCTATGAATTTCGGTAGGTTGGCGCTTGGACTGTGCCGGCCTGACGATTGGGCAAGACCCGCCCGCGCACGCCGCGGGTGTATGACGCCATCGGGCGTATAGGGTGCAGCCGCCACGGGTCCTCACGATACGCCGTGGAAGTCCCAAACGACCC
>JAQSDW010000144.1 GCA_029946105.1 Reyranella sp.
AAACTAGCTTGTGTGCCTTCAAAGATCACCTCGACCGAACTTTCGTCGACTGTTGTCGTCCACGAAGTGACCTGCAAAGCAGGTGGCAGGATAGTCGATGTCATTTGCCAGGCGTCGAACTGCAGGTTGCAACCACCCCCTCCCCGCGAGGACGACGAAAGGTAGAGCTTGCGAAGACCCAAGAGAACTCTTGTCGACGCCAGTAAAAGTAACTCCAATGGGCGATCGGCGTGAATGGCCAACGTGGACCTCAGTTGGACGGCATCCGGGTATTGCTGCGGCAGTTGTCGGTGGGTCGATTGTTTTAGCCGCTGCCCTCATCCACTTCTCGACCGCGACAATACTGCCACGCATTGATCACACCGATCAGCAGCAGGTAGATCTTGGTCGACGCCTCTATGCCGACGCCTGCGCCAGCTGTCATGGTGCTTCTCTTGAAGGCCAACAGAACTGGCAACGAAGACTGCCGAGTGGACGGATGCCGGCGCCGCCGCACGATGCCGCTGGACACACTTGGCATCACGCGGATTCGGTCCTTTTCGCCATCACGAAGCGAGGCCCAGCAGCCTATCCTGAAAGCCACCAAACCGATATGCCTGCCTTTGATCAACGCCTCTCCGATTCCGAGATTGCCGCCATCCTTGCCTACATCAAGAACACATGGCCTCCCGACATTCGGGCACGGCAGGCTCGCCTGAACGATCGTCGTTAGTCCTTCAATTCTAGAACTTGGTGCCGGCTCACACAGTTTTACGCGGTATGCATACGGGTTTGAGCATGAATCCTGACACGTCAGCCGCAGCCGTGGTCTCGCTGCGCCGACCTTGGCGGCTGCCACTGATCGCGGCGCTGGTGCTGGCGTTCGTGTCGCTCGCCCTGATCTCCGGCATCGCCTACATCGCCGTGCTGACTGGCGCCTCCGGCACTGCCGAGCGGCTGTTGGTTGATCGCGCCGAACGGGTCGTCGATGCTCAGGTGGCGCTTCTCAGGAGTAGACTGGATCCCGTCACTGAGCACCTCGAACTGGTCGCAGCTTTGCTCGCTCATGGCCGCCTCAATATGGAGTCTCCGGTCGACATACGCGAGGCGCTGGCTGTTATAATGAGCCGGGTCCCGGCGGTTTCGACTGCGGCCTTCGCTAGCTTCGACTTACAGCTGCATCGTGCCCTGCGCCAGCCCGACGGCCAGATGGTACGCGATACTATTTCTCTCGTGAATCAGCCGCGCGGCCTGGAACGGTTCCGCGAACTTCAGACCGCGGACAAGACTTTCTGGGGAGCGCTGTTCTGGAGCGAGACTCTGAAGCAGCCAGTGCTCAACGTGCGCACGCCGGTGCGGCGCGCCGACGGCGCCTTCATCGGCGGCCTGATCGCTACTGTGGCAGTCGGCGATCTGTCGCAGTTGATGGGCGACCTGAGCCGTAACGGCAGCAGCCACTACTTCATACTGGTCGGACGCAATAAGGTACTAGCGCATCAGCGGTTGATCGATCCGCGCGGGCTTGGACTTTCTGAAGAAAAGCCATTACCGACCATTGACGAGGTCGGCGATCCGGTGCTCGCCCGGATTTGGGACCTACCGGTGCACAACCCGCAAATTGACCGAGCTCTTGGCGACGTCGGGCATGTTGAGGAGGCCGAAGGACGACATTGGGTGTTCATCCACCGGGTGGTGCACGGCTACGGCCCGGATCCGTGGCTGGTCGGCCAATACTTTCCTATCGAGGACGCGACCGGCGATCTCAACCGGCTGGCCAACGGCGCTGTTGTCGGTGCGGTTACTCTCGTCGTCGCCGCGCTGCTGGCGCTGCTGTTGGGCATCAGTATGGCGCGTTCGATTCGTACCATCACCTCGGCGGCCGAATCGATCGAGCGCCTCGAGTTCGATCAGCCATTCCATCGTCGTTCCCGCCTGCGGGAGATCGACGATGCCGGCCAGAGCCTCGACAAGGCACGTGGCGCATTGAAATGGTTCAGTGCCTACGTGCCGCATCGGCTGGTGTTCCGACTGATGGAACTCGGCGAGGACGCGGTCGCATCTCGGCGGCGCGATGTGACCGTGATGTTCACCGACATCGTCGAATTCACCCCACAAGCCGAGAGCCTGTCCGAGCAGGCGACTGCGGACTTGCTCAACCATCATTTCGCACTGCTCGGTGCTTGCATCGAGCACGAGCACGGCGTCATCGACAAATACATTGGCGATTCCGTCATGGCCGTGTGGGGTGGCCTCTCAAAGATGCACGACCACGCCGATCGAGCAGTACGGGCGGCCCTCGACATCGCCCGGGCGATCGGCGAAGACAATGCCGTTCGTCGCGCAGCCGGCCAAGCCCCGATCCGCGTACGCATCGGCCTCCATTCCGGTCCAGTCGTGGTCGGCAACATCGGCGCGCCCGGCCGGCTCAATTTCACCGTGGTCGGCGATACAGTGAACATCGCTCAGCGCTTCGAGCAACTCGGCAAAGAATTCATGAGGGATGGCGAGGAGACGGTCGTGCTGGCCAGTGGCGACACGCTGGCGGCAATCAACCACCGCGATACGCTCGGCATCCGACTGCCGAAGCCGGTATTGCACCAAGTCAAGGGTCATGAGGCTCCCGTCGAGGTCTATCGCGTCGCGTGATACGCTGGATAGTTCCAGGGATTTCCCTACGGCATTGACAACAGGGCGCGCGGACCTGGACAACGTCGTTCAGATTAGTGGGCACTTCGAGTAATAGCGGGGTGAACTGACGCGTGCGAGTCTGTCGGCCGGCGGGATGAATTTTCCGGGGGCGCAGATTGCGCAGTTTGGGTTCTTCGATGCGGATAACAGATGGCGCCGCTCGAAGAGCACAATCAATTGCAACGCTGCCCAAAGCAGTAGGTTCTTCGTGCTACCGACCACCTCGTACTCCGCCTTGATCCTTCGCGAATGAGGCTGTCGGTCT